>JBAXFU010000040.1:0-27667 GCA_037139735.1 Phycisphaerae bacterium | reverse complement strand
GCTCGAGCCCTTGCATCGCCCCTCGGGCTCGCCGCCGCGACGTTCGCGGCGTCGGCCCGCCAGTCCCAGCAGCCCCCCATGACGCCCTCCTTCGCATCGACCTATTCGCATGCCGCCGTCGCGGCCGACCACCCCTTGGCGTCGCAGGCCGGCGCCGAGATCCTCAAGGCCGGCGGGAACGCCGTCGATGCCGCGGTGGCCACGTCGTTCGCCTTGTCGGTGGTCCGCCCCTATTCCTGCGGCATCGGCGGCGGGGGCTTCATGGTCATCCGCCTCCCCAACCATCCGCGACTGGGCAAGGTGGAAACAACGATCAACTACCGCGAGTGGGGCGTGGCGGCGGCACGGCCCGACATGTTCGAGACCGACCCCGACCCCGACGCGGCCACGCACGGGGGCAAGGCCGTCTGCGTCCCCGGCACGGTGGCAGGACTGCTGCATGCCCTCGAGATGTACGGCACCATGACCCGCGAGCAGGTGCTCGTGCCGGCGATTCGGCTGGCCCGCGAGGGGTTCGCCGTCGACCAGCACTACGAGGACAGCGCTCGCAAGGACACACTGGTGCTGCCGTGGCTCGAGCAAGCCCCCGAGCGACAGGCCCGGTTCGCGTTCCTCTGGGAGCGGTTTCTCGATCGCGGTCGCATCCGCAAGGGGTATGTGCTGAAGCTGCCCGAGCAGGCCGCCGCGCTCGAACTGATCGCCACGGAGGGGGCCAAGGCCTTCTATGAGGGGCCGATCGCCAAGGCGATCGTGGAGGCGGTGCGCAAGGACGGGGGCTCGATGACGCTCGACGATCTGGCGTCGTACCGCGTCGAGGAGCGACCGCCGCTCCGCACCACCTTCCGCGGCTCGAGCATCATGACGATGCCCCCGCCTAGCAGCGGAGGCGTGGTGCTGGCCCAAGTGCTTGAAATGCTCGAGTCGCGGAGCGATCTGCTCAAGGGGGCCACGGACGCGACCACGGGAGGGCCTGGTTCCGCGGCGTACATCCACCTGCTGACCGAGGCGTCGAAGCACGCCTTCGCCGATCGGGCGAGGTGGATGGGCGACCCCAACTTCACCAAGCTGCCCCTCAAGGCGATGCTCTCGAGCGAGTATGTCGCATCGCGAGGGAAGCTGATCGACATGACGAAGACGCTCCCGACCGAGTCGTACGGCACGGCGACGCCCCTGCCGGCAGACGCGGGGACGAGTCACCTGAGCGTGGTCGATGCGCAGGGGGGCGCGGTGGCGTGCACGGAGACGATCAACCTGATCTTCGGGTCGCTCCTTCCGGTGCCGGAGTTCGGATTCATCCTGAACGACGAGATGGACGACTTCGCGACCCGCGGTGGCAAGGCCAACGCCTTCGGCCTCGATCATGCGGACCTGAACAGGCCGCAGCCGCGGAAGCGGCCGCTCTCGAGCATGACGCCGACGATCGTGACGCGGGACGGGAAGGTGGCGTTGGTGGTGGGAGGCGCCGGGGGCCCGAGGATCATCAGCGGCACGATGCAGGTGACGCTCAACGCGTTGCTCTTCGGGATGAATGCGCACGACGCGGTGGAGCGGCCTCGCTTTCACCATCAGTGGCATCCGGACGTGCTGCAACTCGAGCCATCGCTGCGAGGGACGCCGGGGCTGGTCGACGCACTCAAGTCTCGCGGCCACGAAGTGGGCGATCGCGAGTCGGTGGCGTCGGTGCAGTTGATCCGCGCATCGCCGGAGGGTTGGCAAGCAGCCAGCGACCCACGCAAGGGCGGCGCGCCGGCGGGCCATTGAGGCCGATCGGTGAGCAGCGCGTCTCGGCATGCCTCATCGCCTCACGACCCACCCACCGCCTCCTTGCCCCTCGTGGGGCGAGGACCGTGGTTGGCCGGGGCATTCACCTGCGAATCTGCTTAAATACTTGTCGAAAATGTAGTTGTGTTGTCGGTCGCCAAGCCATTCCTGGCTGGTCCCAGTAACTTCGTCCCTTGACTATTGCAGCCGGGCATCCTTCTGTGACCGATGGTCTAGTGGGCGAGATCTTGGTGTTCGCATGGTGTCAGGGTCTCGCGGCGGCGTATAGATAGGTATCAGATGGCAAAGAAGGCGACGAGCAAGGCGTCGGGCAAGTCGTCCGGCAAGTCGTCCGGCAAGGCGACGGGCAGCGCGTCGGGCAAGGCCGACTCCGGCGCGGGGGCGGCCCCGGGTGGCGCACGTCGCGGCGGGAAGTTCCCGCGTCGGGCGGCGAGCACGGCGTACACCGCGGGGGCCGGCAAGAACCGTCACCTCGTGATCGTCGAGTCGCCCAGCAAGGCCAAGACGATCAACAAGTACTTGGGCAAGGACTACTTGGTGCTCGCGAGCGTCGGGCACGTGCGCGACCTTCCCGAGAAGAACCCCAAGGGCGTGAAGAGCCCGGTGCCGGGGGTCGACCTCGAGCACGACTTTGCGCCTACGTACGTGATCAGCGAGGGGAAGGACCGGGTCATCAGCGACCTGAAGCGGGCGGCCAAGGAATCCCTCGGCAGCGGGTGCGATGTCTGGTTCGCGACCGACCTTGACCGCGAGGGCGAGGCCATCGCGTGGCACCTCGCGCAGGAAATCGGCATCGAGAGCGCGAAGGCCAAGCGGGTGGTCTTCCCGGCCATCACCAAGACGGAGATCGAGCGGGCCTTCGGCAATCCGCACCCGATCAACGAGGACCGCGTGAATGCGCAGCAAGCGCGGCGCATCCTCGACCGCATCGTGGGGTATCAGGTCTCGCCGCTCTTGTGGAAGAAGGTGGCCCGCGGGCTCTCGGCCGGTCGCGTGCAGAGCGTGGCGACCAGGCTGATCGTCGACCGGGAGCGAGAGATCCGGGCCTTCATGCCCGAGGAGTACTGGGCGGTCGCCGCGTGCTTCACGCCCGAACTCGCCAGGGCCGCGGGCCTGAGCGAGGAATGGGCCAAGTACCTCGCCACGCCCATCCCCCGCGCCGAGACGGCGCGACGCAACGACAAGTCGACCGGGCCGACGCTCCGCATGCAGGGCGGATGGCTGGCCGAGCAGGGCGCGTTCCGCGCCGACCTGGTGGAAGTCGGCGGCGAGAAGCTCGACGTGGCCGAGGGGACTCGCCTTTCGGGCGCGGACCTGGCCCGCCGGGCCCGCGAGATCGCCGCGCTTGCCGGCATCGAGGACGCGTCGCTCCGCGAGACGGCCGATCCGCAGGGCAAGGGCCCCGCGGGCACGCTGCGGACGCTCGTCGGCCGCGTCAACGTCAAGACGCCGTACGCGATCACCGCGATCGAGACCAGGCGGACCACCACGCGACCCAGCCCGCCGTTCATCACCTCGACGATGCAGGCCGCGGCGGCGAGCCGCCTCTCCTTTGCGGCCCAGCGGACCATGCGCACGGCCCAGCAGCTCTACGAGGGCGTTGAGATCCCCGGCGAGGGCCCGGTGGGGCTCATCACGTACATGCGAACCGACTCGACGCATCTCTCGAAGGATGCGATCGACATGGTGCGTTCGTTCGTGGGTCGCCAGTACGGCGAGCGGTACCTGCCGGAGAAGCCGAACTTCTACACCTCGTCGAACAAGGATGCGCAGGAGGCCCACGAGGCGATCCGGCCGACGAACGTGGATCTCACGCCCCGCAAGGTGGCGTCCGCGCTCAATCCCGACCAGCTCAAGCTCTACACGCTGATCTGGGAACGGTTCGTGGCGTGCCAGATGACGCCCGCGCAGTGGGACTCGACGGCGGTGACGATCACGGGTGGCACGAACCCGGCGAAGCCGTGCACGTTCCGGGCGACGGGGCGGGTGTTGGTCTTCGACGGCTTTTACAAGGCCACGGGCGTGCCGCAGAGCGCGGACGAGCAGAACCTGCCGCCGCTGGCGGAGGGGCGCGCGATGGCGCCCTTCGCGATCGATGCGCAGCAGAAGTTCACGAGTCCGCCGCCCAGGTTCAGCGAGGCGAGCCTGATCAAGACGCTGGAGGCCGAGGGGATCGGCCGTCCGTCGACGTACGCGTCGATCATCAGCGTGATCCAGGACCGCAAGTACGTGGAGAAGCTCGACGGGCGCTTCGCGGCGACGGACCTTGGCGAGGTGGTGACGGACAAGCTGACGGAGGCCTTCCCGGAGATCATCGACGTGGGGTACACCCGCGAGATGGAGTCGCAGCTCGACCGCGTGGAGGAGGACCATCTCGACTGGGTGGAGATGCTGCACCGTTTCTACGGGCCCTTCCGCAAGGCGCTCGTGGCGGCGGAGACGGAGCTCAAGCACGCCAAGGCCGAGACGGTGCCCGCGCCGGCGCAGTACAAGTGCCCGACGTGCGGCTCGGGGCTGGTGTATCGCTTCGGTCGCAACGGGCGATTCCTGTCGTGCGCGACGTATCCGGCGTGCAACTACGCGAGCCCGTGCGATCGCGAGGGCGTGCCGCGGCCGGCCGCGGAGACGGTCGACGTGGCGTGCCACAAGTGCGGCGCGGCGATGACCAAGCGGGTGGGGCGTTTTGGCGCGTTCCTGGGGTGCTCGCGGTACGGCGACAAGGAGAAGCCCTGCGACGGGCTGCTGAACCTCGACAAGAAGGGTCGCGTCGAGGCGCCGAGCATGCCTGCGTTCCTGACGGAGCTGCCTTGCGAGAAGTGCCAGCGGCCGCTGAACCTCCGCAACGGGGTGCGAGGGCCGTGGCTGGGGTGCTCGGGCTTCCCGAAGTGCCGCGGCAGGGGCAAGTGGAACGAGCTCGAGCCCGCGGTGCGCGACGGGTTGCTGGCGCAGTTCGAGGCGCACGAGAAGGCGCACCCGATCCCGATCATCCGCACGCTCAAGGGCGAGGCGTTGACCGACGCGTCCGGCAAGCCGTTGCCGACGGCGCGGCCGGTGGGGACCTCCGACGCCGAGGAGCCCGCGACGCTGGAAGCCGCGGCGGACGAACTCAACCTCTGACCCGACCTTCCGGTACACCGTTCGGGCCGGGATGCACGGCCTTTGTGGAGCACCCGCCCTTGACTGCACCTTGCCCGTCCCTGTTGATCGTCCTGGCCCAGGAGGCCAAGCCTGCCGCCGCGGCGGGCAAGAGCCTGCTGAGCTACATCGCCGACGGCGGCTTCCTGAGTTACGTGCTGATCGCGTTGTCGGCGGCGGCGGTGACGCTGATGGTCCGCATGGCGCTGGTGCTCAGGCGGGACCGCTTCGCGCCCGAGTCGATCATGCGGGAGCTGACGGTGGCGGCGCAGGAGGGGAACCTTCCGGCCTTCGCCTCGGCGTGCGGACGCAGCGACGCCTTCGCGGCCAAGGTGCTGCTGGGAGGCGTGCGGCGGGCGCAGGCGTCGCCGATGGGCATGCTCGAGTTCAACAACGGCGTCGAGGACGAGCTCAACCGCCAGACCGAGCGACTTCACCGCATGAACGACGTGGTGGCCATCGTGGCGGCGGTGGCGCCGATGCTGGGGCTGCTGGGAACGGTCATCGGCATGATCGGCGCGTTCGCGACGATCTCGGCCCTGCAGGGGGCGGCCCGCAGCAACGAGCTGGCGAGGTTCATGTCGATGGCGCTCGTGAACACGGCCGAGGGCCTGGTGATCGCGATTCCGGCGACCATCGCCTTCGGGCTCGCGAGGCGGCGGATCGAGTCGCTGGTGGATGAGACGGCCGAGGCGCTCGAGCCCATCGCCGCGCTGGTGCAGCGTGCCGCGGGGGCGGTGAAGGCGGGCCCCGCCGCGCCGCCCGCGCGTCCGGCGTCGCCCGCACCCCTTCCGCGTCCGACGGCCTGAGCGAACATCCCGATGGCCTTTCTTCGTCCAAAGCGAGAGCGCGACGACGCGACGTTCGATCTCACGGCGATGATCGACGTGGTGTTGCTGCTCATCATCTTCTTCATGCTCACCTCGCAGTTCGCGGCGACGGATCGGGCGACCATCGAGCTGCCGCCGCAGAAGGGGCTCGAGGCGGTGGCGGCGGTCAAGGGCGCGGAGCTGGTGATCGACATCGACGAGCAGGGGGCGACGAGCATCCTGGGGCGGGAGATCTCGACCGACGGCATCTTGAACGAGGCCGCGGCGGCCGGTCGCGGCGCGCCGGCGGGCGGCGTTCGCGTGCTGCTGCGGGCGCACCGCGACTGTCCTGCGGCGAAGATTCGCAACCTGTGCGCGGCGCTGGTGAACGCGGGGATCCGCGCCGTCTCGCTGGGCACGAGCGGGGAAGGGGCGGGGAACTGAGCCATGGCCTTCCTGCGCCGCAAGCGACGACGCCTCGATCCCGCCTCGCTGCGGCTGCCGCTGATTGCGCTCATCGACGTGGTGCTCTTCCTGCTGATGTACTTCATGGTGGCGGGCACGATGGGCGCGGAGGAGCGGGAGCTCTCGACGACGCTGGGCGTCGATCGCGGCTCGGGCGGCGGGGCGGCCTCGGGGCTCCTGCCGACGATCCTGCGCGTCGACAAGGCCGAGCGGGGCGGCGGTCCGGTCTTCCGGCTGGGCGATCGCGTCTTCAAGAGCCAGATCGCGCTCACGGAACTGATGTCGGGGCTGCCCAAGGAGTCGGGCGTGGTGATCAAGAGCGGCGAGGGCGTCACGGTGGGCGACGTCGCGGCGGCGCTGCAGGCGTGCAAGGACGCGGGGTTCGTGAAGATCAGCTTCTTGGCGAACTGAGGGTGGCGGGCGTCGAAGCGAGCGTATCCCGGCGTTCGCCCGCGGCGCGGGGCAGCGTGCTGGGCCGCCGGTCGGGTCGCCCGCGAGGGGCGACGAGCCTGACCGACGCGATCCGTCAGTCGCCGCTCGACGGCGGAGGCGGCACCATGGGTTCGAGTCGATTGATCATGTCGGGAATGTGCACCGTCGCGACCCGCCAGATCTTCTCATCGATGATCGAGCCGTAGTCGAGCGCGAGGATGTGGCGTTGCTTGATGATGGCGGTCCATGGAACCTCGGGATGAGCGTCTCGACAATCCTTCGGGACGTCGCTCGCCGCCTCGCCGATGATGAGAATGACGTGCTGGACCGCCAGCGTCAGGATTCGGTCTTGCCGGTACTCCTCGAAGGTCTTTCCATGAACGAACTGGACGGCCTCTCATGCGTGCGAGAGCATGTCCCAGAGAAGAGCGGCGGTTCGTTCGTCAGGCCGCATACACCACCTGCCGGGTCGCGAGGATCTCGTGCCTGCGGAACGGATTGGCGATGCGGTTGCGTTCGACGAGGTCGACGTCGCGTCCGAAGAGCCGCTCGAGTTGGTCGTTCATTTCGAGCCATTCCTCGCACGAAGGTCGCCTGTCCGGCTCGAGCACCACGAGCACGTCGACATCGCTTTCGGGCCGAAAGTCATCGCGAAGGATCGAACCAAAGAGCGAGAGTTCCTGGATCCGCCAACGGCGGGCGAACTCGACGAGCGCGGCGGTCGGGATGGGGATCTTCGCAACCATGCAGCGCGTCATTGTAGGTGCAGACGACTTTGAGGCATGTCGCGCGTGGGCTCCGGGGACGCCCGCGGGGGGCACGCGCGGTCGACGCGACGTCCGTCGATCCCCATGCGGCTACCGTGACGCCCGATGCCACGCCGCGGCCGCACATCCGAACCCCGTGACGCACCCGCGGCGCGATTGGTCGAGCCGCTGGCGGCGTGGTTCGCTTCGGCGAAGCGGGACCTTCCGTGGCGGGACCTGCCCCCGGGGAAGCGAGATCCGTACCGCACGCTGGTGAGCGAGGCGATGCTCCAGCAGACGCAGGTGTCGCGCGTCGTCGAGAAGTTCCGAGCGTTCATCGAACGGTTTCCGACGGTCGAGGCGCTCGCGGCCGCCGACGAGCGCGACGTCATGGCCCGGTGGGCGGGGTTGGGGTACTACCGCCGTGCGAGGAACCTGCACGCGGCGGCGAGGCATGTCGTCGAGCGGTGCGGCGGAACGTTCCCGTCGGAGGTGGAGGGGTTGCTGGAGTTGCCCGGCGTGGGCCGGTACACGGCGGGCGCGATCGCCTCGCTGGCGATGGGACGGCCCGCGCCCATCGTCGATGGGAACGTGGCCCGCGTGATGCTGCGGGTGCAGGGGCGAGACCTCGACCAGCAGGCCCCGGCGACGACGGCGTGGGCGTGGAGGCAGGCCGAGGCGTTCGCGTCGGCGGCGGGGCCGCTCGCGGGCGCGGCCAACGAGGCGATGATGGAACTGGGCGCGACGGTCTGCACGCCCGGTCCTGCGCCCGCGTGCGGCGCGTGCCCGCTGGCGACCTGCTGCGAGGCCAAGCGACTGGGACTCCAAGCCCGCATTCCTCGCCCGAAGAAGGCCAAGGCCCCGGCGAAGCGATGGATGGCCGTGCTGGTGATTCGCGACCCCAAGGGGCGGCTGCTCTGCGAGCGTCGCGGGGCCGAGGGGTTGTGGGCGGGGCTGCACCAGCCGGTGACGCTGGAACCCGAGGAGGGGGCGGAGCGGGTGCGTGCGTGGTTGGCCGCGCCGACGGGGGCCTGCCGCGGGGTGCGGTTCGCGAGGGCGGCGGCGATTGCGCGTCAGTTGACGCATCGCTCGCTCACGGTCGAGGTGCACGAGGCGACGGTGACCGCGGCGGCGGCCACGCGGTTGACCCGCGGGGCGATCGGGCCGCCGGGCGGGCAGGGCACGGGGCTGGAGCGGCGATGGATGACGCCGGCGGCGTTGAGGGCGGCGGGGATGTCGAAGGCGCACGAGGCGGCGTTGTTGGCGGCGAACGCGGGGTGAATGGCGGGTGGCGGCTCCTATCCTTGCCACTCGGATCGCGTCCAGAACCCCCGTACGAACCACGACCATGCTCACCGCCGATCAAGTCCGCTCCACGTTCATCGAGTTCTTCAAGGGCAAGCCTGGCGGGGCGGCGGGGGGTCACGCCTTCGTGCCCAGCAATCCGTGCGTGCCGCTGGACGACCCGACGCTGCTGTTCACCAACGCGGGGATGAACCAGTTCAAGCCGATCTTCCTGGGTCAAGCGGATCCGGCGTCGGACCTTGGGAAGCTCAAGCGGGCGGTGAACAGCCAGAAGTGCATCCGCGCGGGGGGCAAGCACAACGACCTCGACGACGTGGGCAAGGACACGTACCACCACACCTTCTTCGAGATGCTGGGGAACTGGTCGTTTGGCGACTACTTCAAGAAGGAGGCGGTGGAGTGGTCGTGGGAGCTGCTGACGAAGGTGTACGGCATCCCGGGCGATCGGCTGTACGCGACGTACTTCGAGGGGAACGCGAAGCTGGGGCTGCCTCCCGACGAGGAGACGCGACAGTTGTGGCTCCAGTTCCTCCCGGACAGCCACGTGTTGCCGGGGAACATGAAGGACAACTTCTGGGAGATGGGGGACACCGGGCCGTGCGGGCCGTGCACGGAGATCCACTACGACCGCATCGGCGGGCGTGACGCGAGGGCGATGGTGAACCAGAGCGATCCGGACGTGATCGAGATCTGGAACAATGTCTTCATCCAGTTCGAGCGGCTGCCCGACGGCTCGCTGCGGCCGCTGCCGGCCAAGCACGTCGACACGGGCATGGGGCTCGAGCGGCTGGTGAGCGTGCTGCAGCACGTGAGGAGCAACTACGACAGCGACGTCTTTGTCCCGATCTTCGCGAAGATCGAGCAGCTGACGGGCGCGAGGGCGTACTCGGGGCGGCTGGGCAAGGACGACAAGGACAACGTCGACACGGCGTATCGCGTGATCGCGGACCATATCCGCACGCTGACGTTCGCCATCACGGACGGCGCGGTGCCCAGCAACGTGGGCCGCGGGTACGTGCTGCGTCGCATCCTGCGTCGCGCCGTGCGGTACGGCCGCCAGATGCTGGGGGCCCGGTCGGGCTTCTTCGCGCAGCTGGTGCCGGTGGTGGTCGAGCGGTTCGGCGGCGCCTTCCCCGAGCTTCGAAAGGATCCGGCGAAGGTGGCGGCGATCATCCTCGAGGAGGAGGAGAGCTTCGGGCGGACGCTCGACCGGGGCATCAAGCTCTTCGAGGAGGTGGCGCAGCGTGCCGCGGGCGGCATGATCGCCGGCGCGGACGCCTTCAAGCTCTACGACACGTTCGGATTCCCGATCGATCTCACGCTGCTCATGGCGCAGGAGCGGGGGCTCGACGTCGACATGAAGGGGTACGAGGCGCAGCGGCTCGCGGCCGAGGAGCTCAGCCGCTCCGGGGGCGCGAAGGAGGGCGAGAAGGCCCTGTCGCTGGGGGGCGAGGAGGTGGCGCGTCTTCGCGCCATGAATGTCGCGGCCACCGACGATTCGCACAAGCACGACGCCGAGCGGGACCTCGCGGCGGACGTGCGGGCGATCTGGAACGGCCACAACTTCGACCAGCACGCCCGCGCGGGCGTGGGGGCCATCGGACGCCAGATCGGCATCGTGGTCGATCGCACGCCCTTCTACGCCCAGATGGGCGGGCAGGAGGGCGACGCGGGCAAGATCATGGTGCTCAAGGGCGCCCGCTCGGGTCACGCCGAGCACGGCGAGTTCGTCGTGGAGAACACGCTCGCGTTCGGCGGCTATGTGCTGCACCTGGGGCACGTCTCGCACGGAGAGATCTCCGTGGGCGACCGCGTCGAGATGAGTGTCGACAAGGCCCGCCGGGCCCGCATCGCGAGCAACCACACGGCCACGCATTTGGCCAACCTGGGGCTCCGCGAGGTGCTGGGCCCGGGGATCGACCAGAAGGGCTCGCTCGTGGCGCCCGATCGCCTGCGGTTCGACTTCTCGCACGGTCAGCCCGTGGCGGCGGCGGAGCTCGAGCGTGTGGAGGCGATCGTGCGAGGCCAGATCGCCCAGGGGCTCAAGGTGTACGCGGCGCCCGCGCCGCTCGGGGCGGCCAAGGCCATCAACACGCTCCGCGCGGTCTTCGGCGAGGCCTACCCCGACCCCGTGCGGGTCGTGTCGGTGGGCGTGCCCGTCGAGCAACTGCTCGCGCAGCCGGCGGCGGCGTCGAACATGGAGCGGTCGGTGGAGTTCTGCGGCGGCACGCACGTGGCCGACACCGCGGCGATCGGTCACTTCGCGGTCGTGAGCGAGGAGGCGGTCGCCAAGGGCGTGCGGCGGATCATCGGCCTGACCGGGCTCGCGGCGGCGACGGCGATCGAGGCGGCCGACGCGCTTGATCGGCGAGCGGCGGACGTGGCCAAGGCCTCCGACGCGGATCTGGGCCGGTTCGTGCAGACGCTCACGACCGACGTCGACGCGGCGACGATCTCCGTGGCGAGGAAGGCCGCGCTGCGGGCCAAGCTCGCCGCGTTGGGCGAGCGGGTGAAGGCCGCGAGCAAGGCGGCGGGCGCGCAGGTGCGCGACGCGGCGGTCTCGGCGGCCAAGGCCATCGCGGCGGGCGCGATCAACGCCAACGACCTCGTGGTGGTGGATGCGGTGCCCGCGGGCGACAACCGCGAGGCGCTGCTGGCGGCCCTCAAGACGGTGCGCGACACCTGTCCGAGGTGCCCGGCGATGCTGATGAGCATCGACATGGCCACGGGCAAAGTGGCGGTGGCCTGCGCCGTCCCCGAGGCGGGGATCGCCAAGGGACTCAAGGCGGGCGACTGGCTCCGCGACGCGTGCGCGGTGATGGGCGGCAAGGGCGGCGGCAAGCCCGACAACGCCATGGGCGGCGGCAGCGACCCGTCCAAGGTGCCCGAGGCCATTCGAGCGGCCCGGGCGGCCGCATTGCGGATCATCATGTGAGGAGCGACATGGGCGATCGACCTTCCGACATCGCGCGGGGCGTTCAGGGCTGGGCGATCGCAGGCAACTTCGCCTTCGGCGTCGTCGGCATGGTCGTCGTGGGGTGGCTTCTCGAGCGGTATCTCTGGCCGGCGGCCTCGCCATGGGTGATGGTCGGGTGCGCCGTCGCGGGCGTGGTCGCGGGCGGGTACCGCTTCATCAAGGAGGCCAACGCGGCCAACCGGTCCTTCGCGGGCCGGCGGAACCCCGGGGATCGGTGATCCCTCAGGCCGTCTGGTCCTTGTCGTTTGCAAGATTGCGGAACGTGCGGTATCTTCCTTTCGTACGAGTTGCTGCGCCCGTTCCGCGCCCCGCGGTCGATCCCGGGCGAGGCTATCGGACGTGCACGTCGAGCCGCGATGCTCGGCGATTGGTCATTCACGGTGGTCCGGTCAACGCTGACCGGTTCGGAGCACACGCATGAGCACGAAGAATCGAGCGGCGTCGATCGTGGTGGCGGGAGTCTGGCTCGCGGTGGTGGCGGGTGCCGCGTTCGGGGCGGACGGGCGGGTCGTGGGCACGACCGCGGCCGATCTTTTGGCGACGTATCCCGGGCTGCGGATGGTGGAGACGGCGGGTCGCATCGAGTCGTTCCACGGCATGCCGATGAACGTGGCGGCGACGCCGCGACAGGCGGCCACGGACTGGCTGGCGGCCAACGAGACGTCCTTCGGCGCGGGGCGGCTCGAGTTGACGCTGGAGCGGGAGGAGGCGATGGAGGATCGCTTCCACGTCTACACATATTCGCAGACGATCGACTCGGTGCCGGTGGAGTTCGGGATGGTGAAGATCCTGGTGCTGTCGCGTCCCGAGGGGCACGCGGTGGTGATGGCGTCGGCGAAGGTGGCGGAGCGTCCCGAGGGCGGACTGGTTGATTCGCGCCTGACGGGCGAGGAGGCGCAGAAGCTCGTCGGCGAGAAGGCCGAGTACGCGAGGATCACGCAATGGTCCGCGCCGGAGATGATCGTGTACGTGGGCGAGGGCGACTTGCCCGCGTGGATGTCGCCGCGACTGGTCTGGCGCTTCACGGGCGAGCAGGCGGGGCTGGGCGAGCCCTTCAAGCGGTCCTTCTTCGTCGATGCGGCGACGGGCGACCTGCTGCACGTGCGCAACGAGATTCTGCACATCGACGTGACGGGCACGGTCCGAGGACGGGCCACGCCGTCGCCCTTGGGCAACGCGGCCGCCGATCACTCGGGCAATCCGCCGGCGGAGCGGGGCATTCCGGGCATTCGCGTGCGCATCAACGGCAACAACGCGAACTCGGCCTTCACCGACGCCAACGGCAACTTCACGATTCCGTGGGCGGGCACGGCTCCGGTGACGGTTGACTGCTCGGTGGGCGACGGCCTGTGGGTCTCGGTGCAGGAGCAGCTCGCGGGGCAGGCGTTGATGACGGCGACGGCGACGGCGACGCCCGGCACGCCGGTGACGCTGCTGCTCAATCCCGCGCCGGGCTCGCAGTACACCAACGCGCAGGTGAACGCCTTCATCCACCAGAACTCGACGCACGACTTCTGGAAGGGATACGCCCCGACCTCGACGATCCTCGACGCGGTGCTCCCCGCCAAGACGACCGTCACGGGCACCTGCAACGCCTTCTACGACGGCGCGTCGACCAACTTCTACGCCATCGGCGGCTCGTGCAACAACACGGCCTTCAGCTCGGTGGTGTCGCACGAGTACGGGCATCACATCGTGAACCGACTGGGCCTGGCGCAGAACGGCTTCGGCGAGGGCTTCGGCGACGTGATGAGCATCCTGCAGTACGACGACTTCGTCATCGGCCGGTACTTCCAGACCAGCAGCGCGCCGGTGCGGACGCCCGACACCTCGATGGTCCAGTACCCCTGCACCAGCTGCGCCGTGCACACGGGCGGGCAGGTGCTGGGCGGCTCGATCTGCAAGGTGCGCCGGAACATGGGCAACAAGTACGGCTCGACGCCCGGCCTCGAACGGGCTCGCCAGAACACCATCAGCTGGTCCCGCGTGACGCTGGGCGGCAACAGCGGCGACTCGGCGCTGCCGCGGACCCTCACCGAGTATCTCACCATCAACGACGACGACGGCAACATCAACAACGGCACGCCGGACTACTGCGAGATCATCAACGCCTTCGGGCAGCACGGCGTGACGGTCGAGGGCCTGAGCGACAGCGCGATCTTCACGCTCTCGCCCGCGCCGGCCACGATGCTGCCGCCGCTCGAGACCGTGCCCTTCACGCTCAACGTCGGCGGACTCTGTCGCGTGCCGGTGCCGGGCTCGGCTCGGCTCAACTGGCGAGCGGGCTCGACGGGCGCGTTCACCACGACGGCGATGACGCAGACGGCGGCCAACGCGTACGCGGGCACGCTCTCGACGCCCTCGTGCTCGTCGGGGGTGCTGCAGTACTACTTCACCGTGACGACGACCAACGCCTCGGGCGGTTCTCCGACCACGGCCTACTACCCTGCCGCGAGCCCGACCTCGCCCGCGCCGATCACCGTGCTGCTGGCGTCGGGATCGGTGACGCGTTCCGACGACTTCGAGACCGATCGGGGCTGGACGGTGGGGCCCAACACGGCCACCACCGGCATCTGGGTTCGCGTCGATCCCAATTCCACCAGCGCGCAGCCCGGGGACGACCACACCGCGAGCGGCACGACGTGCTGGGTGACCGGGCAGGGCACCGTCGGCGGCGCGGACGGCGCGGCGGACGTCGACGGCGGCGCGACCGTGCTGACCAGCCCCGCGTACGACTTCGCGGGCTACTCCGACGTGAACGTCTCGTATTGGCGATGGTACAGCAACGGGCTGGGCGCCGCGCCCTACGCCGACACCTTCCGCATCGACGTCAGCGTCGACAACGGCGCGACCTGGACCAACGCCGAGACCATCGGGCCGGGCGCCGCCGGCGATCCCAACGTCGCTCCGGGCTGGATCCAGTCGCGGTGGGCGCTCAGCTCCAAGGGCCTGACTCCCACGAGCCGCCTTCGTCTGCGATTCACCGCCGAGGACGCCGGCAGCGGCTCGCTCATCGAGGCCGCGGTCGACGATGTCGAGCTCGTGGGCATTCGCTGCGAGGATCCGCGGCCGTGTCTGGGCGACTTCAACGCCGACGGTGGCGTCGACTTCGCCGACATCGTCGCCTTCTTCGGCGTCTGGGATCGGGGCGACGCCGCGGCCGACGTCAACCAGGACGGCGGCGTCGACGGCGGCGACATCGAGACCTTCTTCGTCGCCTGGCAGTCGGGCTGCTGAGTCATGTCATCCGCCTCGCCGCCGTTTCTGAGGTGAACACCATGTCGATCCGACGCCGTCACGCTCTTGCGGGCCTGCTCGCTCCCGCCGCCATGCTTCTGGCCTCGCCCGCCTTGGCGCAGGTCGGGGCCGACGACCCGTGTCCGCCCGAGTCGGGGGTCTGCGGCTGCGGCAAGCAGCACGCGCTGCGGCTGCGGGCCCAGGCGGGCCTGCCCGTCGCCGAGCCGGGCGCTCCCGGGTACGACGCTCGCGAGGCCTTGACCGACACCGACGTGATCTCGTGCGATCTCGACATGGAGATCGTCCCCTCCACCTCGGTGATCAGCGGGGTGTGCACGATGGTGGTGGAGTCGGAGGTCGCGGGCCTCTCGCAGTTCACGATCGTGCTGCGGAGCAACTACACCGTCACGGGCGCGACGATCAACGGATCGACGGCGGTGACGGTGCCGGCGCCGACCGGAAACTCGTATCGACGGACGATCCAGCTGGATCGCGCGTACGGGGTCGGGGAGCGGTTCACCCTTCGCATTCCCTATTCGGGCACCGCAGTCTCGCGAGGGTTCGGATCGATCAGCTTCGGCACGCAGCCCGGCTCCTCCAACCCGATCGTCGCCAGTCTGAGCGAGGCCTATTACGCCGCGACGTGGTGGCCCTGCAAGGATGGCGACGTCTTCCTCGCGGGCGACAACAGCGACAAGTTCACGATGCGGCTGGCCGTGACCGCGCCCGACACGCTCACGAGCGTCGCCAACGGGCCGCTGCAGTCGGTGACGACGGTGCCGGGGGGCAAGAAGAAGTACGTCTACGCCTCGAACTACCCCATCGCGACGTACCTCGTGGCCTTCGCGAGCAGCGTGTACAACACGTGGAGCACGACGTACACGTACGTGCCCGACGGCGGCGGCGCGGCGAGGACGATGCCGCTGAACTTCTTCATCTACCCCGGGAGCGACACGGCGGCCAACCGTGCGGCGTGGGAGCGGGTGGGCCAGATGATGGACGCGTACCGGCCCTTCTTCGGGCTGTATCCCTTCATCAACGAGCAGTACGGCATCTACCAGTTCCCCTTCGGCGGCGGGATGGAGCACCAGACGCTGACCGGTCAGGGGACGTTCAACGAGAGCGTGACGGCGCACGAGCTCGGGCACCAGTGGTGGGGCGACAACGTGACGTGCCGCACGTGGAGCGACATCTGGCTCAACGAGGGGTTCGCGACCTACTCCGAGGCGATCTGGGCGCAGTACAAGCCCGGGAGCGCGGGGCAGAGCGCGCTCTTCGCGGCGATGGCGGCCCGCAAGCCCTCGAACCCGGGCGACAGCGTGTACGTCTACAACGTCGCGGACATGAACCGCATCTTCAGCAGCGCGTACACCTACAACAAGGGCGCGTGGGTGCTGCACCAGCTGCGGCGGATCATGGGCGACGACGCGTTCTTCGCTGGCCTTCGCGAGTATCGCGCCCGGTTCCAGGGGGCGGCCGCCACGACGGTCGACTTCGCCGCCGCCATGAGCTTCGTCGCCGGGCGGGACCTTTCCAACTACTTCCAGCAGTGGGTGATGGGCGTGGGCGCGCCGGACTTCGCGATCGGGTGGCGGAACATCGCGATCGGCGGGCGGCCCTTCCTCATGCTGCGGCTGAGGCAGACGCACAACGCGACGTGGCCGGGCACGGGCGTGCCCGGCGACGCCTTCGCGATGCCCGTCGACATCCGCATCACGACGGCGTCGGGCGCGACGACGCGACGCGTCGAGGCGGCGGCGCGCTCGCAGCACTTCCTGATCCCGCTCGACGCGGCGGCCACCGACGTCGCGGTCGATCCCGACAACTGGATTCTCTCCTACGCGAAGGTGTCGGAGGCGTACGTCGACGGCCCGGCGAAGGTGGTCGCGACGTCGCCCGCGCCCGGCGCGACGCTCTTGGCGGCTCCGCCGACCTTCACCATCGGCTACAGCGAGCCGGTGACGGTGCCCGCGGGCGCCATCACCGTGACCGGGCCGGGGGGCGTCGCGGTGCCGGCGACGCACGCCTACGACGGCGCGGCGATGCGGAGCACGCTCTCGTTCGCGTCGCCCCTGGGCGCGGGCGTCTACACGGTTCGCGTGCCCGCGACCGTGATGACCGTCTCGTCGGGCCTTGGCCTCGACGGCGAGGTGGCGGCGGGCGTGCTTCCCAGCGGCGACGGGTTGGCGGGCGGCGACGCCGTCGTGGCCTTCACGGTCTCGCTCCCGCCGTGTCCTGCGGACTACAACGCCGACGGCGGGGTCGACGGGGGTGATGTCGAGTCCTTCTTCCGTGATTGGGAGGCGGGCGAAGCCGCGGCGGACGTGAACGCCGACGGGGGCGTGGACGGGGGAGACCTGTCGACCTTCTTCGCGGCGTGGCAGGCGGGCGGCTGCTGATCCTTGCGATGTGGCGGCGTGCGCGGGCCTGCCGGAGGGGTCGGGGTGGCGTCATTCCCGCGCGGCGGTCGGCCGCCGCGTTGGTCCGAAATGGATCATTCTTCGGGCCGCGGGTGGCAAAGCCTTGTTCCGTGTGGCATACTTGGGTCGGACTTGCGGTGTGGAGCACCGGGGAAGGCTCGTGGGCGGGCATCCCGTGGGAGAGCGTTCGTTCCCGTTTCGATCGCTGCCGCGCGGTCGGAGCACCCCGGAGTCTCGCCTTCAGGCCGAAGGCGTTCCCTCGCCATGAGTGCGCTCTCCCGCAAGCTCGATGTGCCGTTGCTCACGAGCGACTGGCAGGCGGATGTGGCCCAGATGCTCGACGAGTCCCACCTCGTCGCATGGGCCGACCTCCCGGACCTTCGAACCCAGTTCGCCGTCTCGCTGGCCCACTTCCTGGGCACGCAGCGAGAGACGGAGGTGTGCGTCTTCTACGGCAAGCACATCACCGATCTCGACTCCTTCTGCCACCAGCTCGAGCGGTGCCTGCCGGGACCGCACCTTGACCGTCGCATTCACGGTCCTGGCGGCGCGGTGAACCTGCTGCGGGCCAGGCCCAGCTTCCGCGGGCGGATTCCCAGCAAGTACCGCTACTACATCTGGCACGATGCCGACGTGCTGCTGCGGGCCGACGCGCGGCTCTTCAGCCAGATCGTGGATGCCATCACCGGCGTGGCGGCGGAGGCCGAGTACGTCTCCGACGACCTGCTGCTGATCCACCGATGCGTGTACGTCGGCGGGCCCATCCTCGACGTCTATGCCGAGGACGTTCGGGGGCAGTTCCAGTCGTGGTTGCCGGACGGCGCGCACGAGCCGTTCTGGAAGGTCGTGACCGGGATCGATGCGCCGAGTTTCACCCGCTACGCGATCAATCGCGTGGCGAGGCGCTGAGTCGTGCCGGTGCGGCGCTCGAGTTCCCTTCCACCGCGCGGTCGAGCCATGCGACGATGTCGTCGGCCACGCCGTTGAGCGTCAGGAACATCCAGATGTGACCGAACGAGCCGCTCCATCGCTCCGGCCTGCCCGCCTGCTCCCAGAGCAGGTCGCCGCTGGCGGCGGGGACGATGCCGTCCCACTTGGCGTGCACCATGAGCGTGGGGATGCGGCGGAGCGAGGCGGCGGTGACGTACGGGTCGAGCGTCGTGCGTTCGAGGTAGGTCGAGAGAAGCCGATCGCGTTCCGACGGGGGGAGCGTGATGGCGTCGCCCCTGCCGCGGCGGATGCGCGAGTAGTAGGTGTCCTGCCACGACTCGCCGGTGATGCGGAGCATGTTGGCGCCGCTGCCCACCAGCACGCAGGCGCGGACCTGGTCGCCCAGTCGCGTCACCAGCGCGGGGGTCATCAGACTGCCCAGACTGCACCCGATCACCGCCAGCGGACGCTCCGCCAACACCGGGAAGCGTTGACGCACGTGCATCAGCGCGGCTTCCTGGCCCAGCACGTACTGGCCGATCATGTCATCGAACTCGCGGGCCGCGAGCGACGCGGCGGCATCGACAGCCGTGCGACGGGTCTGGAACTCGGCATCGGATTCGGGGCGAGACTGCCGCTCGCCCGCGTCGCCCGAGAGGGCATCGCCGCTCGCGCCCGTCACGGCGAACGCGCCGCCCGGACGCCACAAGAGGCCGTCGTACGCCAGCACGGCCCACCCTTCGCGGCGAAGGGCCTCGGTGATGCGATGCTCGTAGCGCTCGCCCCGGAGGCCCCACTGGTGGATCACCAGTCCCTTGGGCTCGCCGGTGGCGGGCATCCACAGACGGAACCCCATGCGGAACGAGGCCGAGGCCTCGAGCGCGAGGAGTCGTTCGAGCGGATCGGCGATCGTTTCGCCGGCGGAGGGGGGCGTCCTCCACGCGCAGTACCGGAATCGCAGGGGTTCGCCGGGCTTGGTCTCCGTCGCGTCCTGTCGCCATGAGATCCACCCTTGGCCGGTGGGCGTGGCCTGGATGACCAGCGTCGAGGAATCGCGAGCCGAGGCGCGTTCGGAGAGGACGACCTTGCGTTCGATCCGAACCGGGGTCAGTCCCGTGTGATTCTCGGGCCAGCGGGGCGAGGCCGTCGTCCCCATCGCGGCGGCGGGACCCTCCGCGGCCAGACGCGAGTAGCCGCACCCCGACAGGCACGTGGTCGCCAGCAGCAGCGAAAGCGACGCAAGACGCACGATGGGGGCACGGAGCATTGGGGGAATGGTACGGGCCCGGCGAGCGTGGGCGTTCTCCATCGGTCGATTCGCGGGGCCGGGGAGCCGGGGCCGGAGAGGAAGGGGCGTGCCGCCCCGCCCTGCATCGCATGGGTGTATGGTTCCACGTCGATCCCGGAGCCTTGTCGCCCATGGAACTGTCGCCCGCGAATCTCTCGCAGCCCGAGCGGTACAAGCTCATGATCGGCGCCATCGCGCCCAGGCCCATCGCGCTGGTCTCGACTCGCTCGGTCGACGGCAAGGACAACCTCGCTCCCTTCTCCTTCTTCAGCGGCGTGGGCTCGGATCCCATGCTCCTGCTCTTCTGCCCCGCCAACAAGCCCGACGGCACCGAGAAGGACTCGCTGCGAAACGCCAAGCCCAAGGCCGAGGGGGGCACGGGCGAGTTCGTCGTGAGCGTGGTGCCCGAGCGCCTGGCGGCGTCCATGGCGTTGGCGGCCGAGCCGTTGCCTCACGGCGAGTCGGAGTTCGACCTGACGGGCCTCGCGCCGGCGCCGTCGAGCGTGGTCGGGCCCCCGCGGGTGGCAGAGAGCCCCGTGAGCTTCGAGTGCGTGACGCGGCAGGTCATCCGCACCAACCCGGGCGTGGCGTCGGGGGGGAACATCGTCATCGGCGAGGTGGTGCGCGTGCATGTCGACGACGGGGCGATCAACGAGCGGCTGCACCTGAACGCCGACGTGCTGGACCTGGTGGGGCGGATGGGAGGCCTGTCGTACTGCCGCACGAGGGACCGGTTCGATCTGCGGATGGGGCGGTGAGGAGGCGAGGGGGGGTTTCAACTGGCCGGGGCCAAAGGTTTCAATCAGCCGGCCCCGAACCTTTCAATTGGCCGGGGTGGCGGTCAGGTCCGCCTTCAGCGTCAACGCCGCCGACCTCGTCGCCGTGCCCATCACCGAACTCCGGGCCTCACCCCCTTCCTGGCCAACGAGGTTGCTCGGCCGGGGCGGTGCTGCTATGCTTCCCTCCTGACTACGGGCTTGTAGCTCAGTTGGCTAGAGCGCACCCCTGATAAGGGTGAGGTCGTTGGTTCGAATCCAATCAGGCCCATTCGGACACGTTGGCACCGATTCGCACCCGCCCGCATGGGATCGCGTAACGGCACAACCCACAACAACTTGGGACGGATTTCGCGAACCGTTGCGACTCTACGCAGACGCGGGCTGCGACGCATGGGTCTGGCGTTTGATTCGGACCATGGCGGCGACGTTCCGGCACCCGCCGCCATGTCGAACTGCACGCCGCGGGTAGGCGTTGGAGGCGTGGCTGGGGCGAGTGAAGCGTCACTTGCTGCACAAGTGCATGTCCGACAAAGGCTTGAAGCGTGACTGGCCGCGTCCTGGTCAGGGAGGCCCAAAGGGTCGCCTCGGGATGGCCGATGCAGGGGGGCTTTGGCGGCGGGCGGCGGGGGTTCCGCGGGGGAACGGGGGAAGTTTCTTCCTATCATGGGGTTCCCCTCGCGGGCGGTCACGAGCCGCGGCTTGTTGCGTCGCCGAGGGAGTCTGGAGCATTCATGCGGACCAACGTCGTCGGGCGGCACTTCGAGATCACGGACGCCATCAAGGCCCACTGCGAGCAGAAGGTCGAGCGTCTTCACCGCTACTTCTCGTCGATCCAACTCATCACCGTGACCATCTCCAAGGTCGGCGCTCACGCCACCAGCGAGTACGACGTCGAGCTGATCCTCAACGTCGAGCGACACGACGACTTCGTGAGCCATGCCAAGGCCTCCGACCCCTACGCGGCGGTCGATCTCGTGGTCGAGAAGGGCGAACGCCAGCTCCGCGACCACAAGGAGCGTCTGCAGAAGTGAGTGTCGGCGGCGGCGGGGACATGGTCGTCCCGCCGCGTTCCCGAAACGTGCACTGCGGAGTCTTTTCTCCTTGGCCAAGCTCACCGACATCATCGCCCCGGGGGCCATCGTCGCCCCGCTCAAGTCCACGAGTCGCGACGCCGTCATCGCCGAGCTTGTCGCTTCGCTGGTGGCGTGCGGGAGCGTCGCTTCGGACATGCAGGCGGAACTGGTCGCGAAGGTGCTCGATCGCGAGCGCAAGGGGAGCACTGGTTTCGGCAAGGGCGTGGCGGTGCCGCACGTCAAGCACAAGGGCGTGACGCGGATGCACGCGGCGATCGGCCTGTCGCCCCGCGGGATCGATTTCCGCGCCTTGGACGATCAGCCGGTCTACACGGTCTTTCTGCTGGTCTCTCCCGAGGACCGTCCGGAAGAGCACCTCCAAGCCATGGAGGTGATCTTCAAGAACCTCGGCAAGGACACGTTCCGTCGCTGCCTGCGTCAGGCGGGAGCGGCGGACGAGGTGAGGCGGCTGCTCCAAGACGCCGACTCGCAGCACCTGATGGCCTGAGCCCCGTCGCTCGCGTGCCGCCGCGACCTTTGCGTTCCTTTCGTCTCGTCCTTCCGTCCCGTCCTTCCATCTCGTTCTTCCGTCATCGCCTCCTCCAGTTGCCAGACGATCGTGTCCGATTCCAGTTCCATCACCGTCAAGATCGTCAACCGGCTGGGCCTGCATGCCCGGCCCGCGATGACGTTCGTGGACGTGGCGATGACCTTCGGGTCGGAGATCATGGTTCGCAAGGGGGAGACCGAGGTGGACGGCAAGTCGATCATGCAGATGATGATGCTGGCGGCCAGCCAGGGGAGCGAACTTGAGATCGTCGCCAAGGGCGCGGACGCGGCGCAGGCGGTCAAGGCCTTGGGCGCACTGGTGAACAGCGGCTTTGACGAAGAGTGAGCCCGCCGTGAACTTCGACGCCATCCTCTGCGACATCGACGGGTGCCTGGGCCCCGAATCGCACGAACCCTTCGATGCCGCCTTGATCGCCAAGGTCGCCTCGCACAACCGTCACGCCATCGCGACGCGGTCGCGGCCGGTGCTGACGCTCTGCTCGGGGCGGCCGCAGCCCTTTGCCGAGGCCTTGTGCCGCCTGGTGGGGAACGACGTGCTGCCGTGCGTGGCGGAGATGGGCGTGTGGCTGTACGACCCGGCCCGCAACCGCTTCCTGCTCGATCCGGCGATCCTGCCCGAGCATCGGCGGTGGATCCGCGAGGCGACGGCGTGGATCGAGGAGACGCTCATCCCTCGGGGTGTGGTGATCCAGCCGGGCAAGACGGCGTCGATCTCGTTGTGGCATCCGGACACCGAATGGCTGATGGCCCAGCGTCAGCCGCTGCGGGAACGGTTTGCGGCGGGTGGGTGGAACCTGCGGGTCTCGAACTCGGTGGCGTGGGTGAACTGCGACCTTTCGCACGTGAGCAAGGGGACGGGCATCGCCCGGTTCCGCGAGGTGACGGGGCTGGCGTCGAGCCGCCTGGCGGGCATCGGCGACACCATGAGCGACCTGGCGATCCGCGAGCAGGTGGCCTTCTTCGCGGCGCCGGCCAACGCGCAAGACGAACTCAAGGCCCGGGCCGACTACGTCTCGCCGCATCATGGCATCGAGGGCGTGCTGGACATTCTCGAGCATCCGGCGATGCGGGGTTGAGGCCCGGGGGCGTTCTTCGCGTTTCGCACCTCACGGCGGGTTCAACTCACCCGCTCCGCGGGTTCGTTTCACCCGCCGCTACGGTCGTCGGTCCCTCCGGGACCAAAGAACACCGGCACCAAGGGCCCAAAGGGCCCACGGATGTAGCCACGAGTGACCGAACCCGCGCAGCGGGTGAGGGAACTCGTGGAGAGGCGCCGATTCGCGTGAGGTCCCGCAGGGACCGACGACCACACCTCATCCCTCGTCCGCCCCTCGCGGGGCGGGTCTGCGCATCACGCGTCACGGCGGGTTCAACTCACCCGCTCCGCGGGTTCGTTTCACCCGCCGCTACGGTCGTCGGTCCCTCCGGGACCAAAGAACACCCGCACCAAGGGCCCGCAGGGCCCGCGAGGTTTGGGTAGGGCGTGGCGATGCGAGCGAGCAACAATGCCCCATGATCACGCTCCCGACCCTCGCCTGTGTGCTCCTTGCGATCCAGCCCACGCCCGCCACGCCGCCGGAGGCCGCCAACGCGGCGGATGCCCCGGCCGCTCCCGCCAAGGCCCCCGAGAAGAAGGCGTGGGACGTCAACGAGCCCTTCGGCCCGACGAAGGAAGTCGCCCTCGACGTCACCAGCGGCACGTGGCTGTCGCTCGACGTGAGCCCCGATGGTTCGACGATCGTCTTCGATCTCCTGGGCGATCTCTATTCGTTGCCCATCGCGGGGGGCGAGGCGAGGAGCCTGACCAGCGGCGTCGCGTGGGACATGCAGCCCCGCTTCAGCCCCGACGGCTCGCGCATCGCCTTCACCTCCGATCGAGGCGGGGGCGACAACATCTGGACGATGAAGACCGACGGCACGGACTTCAAGCAGGTCACCAAGGAGTCGTTCCGGCTGCTCAACGCGCCGGCGTGGCTGCCTCCGGCGGGCGAGTACATCGTGGCCCGCAAGCACTTCACCTCGCGACGCTCGCTGGGCGCGGGCGAGATGTGGCTCTACCACGCGCAGGGCGGCGTGGACGGACTGCAACTGACCACCAAGCCCACGGAGCAGAAGGACGTCAACGAGCCGGCCTTCAGCCCCGACGGAAGGTACCTCTACTACTCGTGGGACTCGACGGCGGGCGCGAGCTTCGAGTACAACAAGGACGGCACGCAGGGCATCTACACCATCAGCCGCCTTGATCGAGTGACGGGCGAGACCGAGACGGTGGCGTCGGGTCCGGGCGGGGCGTGTCGCCCGACGCCGAGCCCCGACGGCAAGTCGCTGGCCTTCGTCCGGCGCGTGCGGTTCAAGACGTGCCTGTTCATCCGCGACCTCGAGAGCGGCGTCGAGCGGCAGGTGCTCGACGACCTCGAGCGCGACATGCAGGAATCGTGGGCCATTCACGGCGTCTACCCGGCGATGGCCTGGATGCCGGACGGTCGCGAGATCGTGCACTACGCGCAGGGCGGTTTCCGCCGGGTGGAGGTGGCGACGGGCCGGGTGGCGTCCATTCCGTTCCACCTGAAGACGACGCGGACGGTGACCGAGGCGATCCGCTTCCCCGTGGAGGTCGCGCCCGCCTCCTTCGACGTCAAGATGCTCCGCAATGTCGTGGTGCGTCCCGACGGACGCCAGGTGGCGTACAACGCGCTGGGCTTCATCTACGTCAAGGACCTGCCCGAGGGACCGGCGCGGCGGCTGACCTCGCAGACCGACCGCTTCGAGTACCCGGCGGCGTACTCGCGCGACGGCTCGAAGCTCGTCTACACCACGTGGAACGACCAGGAACTCGCCACGGTCGCGATCATCAACGTCGACGGCACGAACCCGCGGACGCTGACGACCGAGAAGGGGCACTACGGCGATCCGGCCATCAGCCCCGACGGTTCGACCGTCGTCTTCGCCAAGACCGGCGGGGGCTACCTCGTGAGCCCCGCGTGGAGCTCGCGGCCCGGCATCTACAAGGCGTCCGCCGACGGCTCGGCGAAGCCCGCGCTGCTGACGCGGCGAGGGACCAACCCGCAGTTCGGCGCCGAATCCGATCGCGTGTATCTCGAGGTGGCCGAGGCGCAGAAGGAGAACGATCGTCGCCTGCTCATCAGCATCGGGCTCGACGGCCGCGAGGAGCGGACGCACTACGCGGGCGACAACACCACGGAGTTCCGCGTGAGCCCCGACGGGAAGTTCCTCGCCTTCGCGGAGCGGTTCAACGTGCACGTGACCCCCTTCGTGCCCACCGGGCGCGAGGTGGCCGTGGGACCGAAGATGACCTCCCAGCCGGTGGCGAAGGTCTCTCGCGACGGCAGCGCGAACCTGCAGTGGTCGGGCGACTCGCGGACGATCTTCTGGTCGCTGGGCCCGACGCTGTACACGAGGAAGCTCGAGGAGACGTTCAGGTGGCTCGCCGGCGCCGATGCGCCGGCGGAGTTGCCGCCGCCGCCGGTGGAGGGGCTGGCGATCGGGTTCTCGCACTCCTTCGATGCGCCGGGAGGGACGATCGCGTTGACGAACGCGACGCTGATCACCATGCGTGGCGACGAGGTGATCGCCAAGGGCACGGTGGTGATCGAGAACAACCGCATCGTGGCGGCGGGGCCTTCGGAGCGCGTGAAGGCGCCGCAGGGCGCCACGGTGATCGACTGCACGGGACGGTTCATCATGCCGGGCATGATCGACGTGCATGCGCACGGCGGGCAGGGCGGGGCGGGGTTCACGCCTCAGGCCAACTGGATCAACGCGGCGAACCTGGCCTTCGGCGTGACGACGATCCACGACCCGAGCAACGACACGCAGTCGTTCTTCGCGGCCAGCGAGCTGGGAAAGGCGGGCCTGGTGACCGCGCCCAGGCTCTTTTCGACGGGCACGATCCTGTACGGCGCGGCGGGCTCGTTCAAGGCGGAGATCGACAGTCTCGAGGACGCCAGGTTCCACCTGCGGCGGATGAAGGCGGTGGGGGCCTTCAGCGTCAAGAGCTACAACCAGCCGCGGCGAGAGCAGCGTCAGCAGGTGTTGGCGGCGGCACGCGAGCTTGGCATGATGGTGGTGCCCGAGGGCGGCGCGCTGTACCAGCACAACATGACGATGGTGGTGGACGGGCACACCGGCGTCGAGCACTCGCTGCCGGTGGAGCGGATCTACGACGACGCCCGCGAGCTCTGGGGCGCGACCAAGGTGGGGTACACGCCGACGCTGATCGTGGGCTACGGCGGCCTCGACGGCGAGCACTACTGGTACGACCGCACGGAGGTGTGGCGGAACGAGCGGCTGCTGCGGTACGTGCCCCGGATGGTGGTCGATCCCAGGTCGCGCCGTCGCGAGACCGCGCCCGACGAGGATTACAACGTGCTGCGGTCCGCGGGCATCGCGGCGGCGATCGTGAAGGCCGGGGGCAGGACGCAACTGGGCGCGCACGGCCAGCTCGCCGGGCTGGGGGCGCACTGGGAGCTGTGGATGCTGGAGCGGGGCGGGCTGACGCCGATGCAGGCGCTGCGTGCCGCGACGCTCGACGGGGCCTTCTACCTGGGGATGGACAAGGATCTGGGCTCGATCGAAGCGGGGAAGCTGGCGGACCTGGTGGTGCTGGACCGCGATCCGCTGGAGAACATCCGCCACTCGGAGTCGGTGCGGTACACGGTCGCGAACGGCCGCGTGTACGACGCCTCGGACCTGTCGGAGATCGCGCCGCGACGGCGGCCGGGCCCGGCCTTCTGGTTCCACGATCCGGCGCTGGGTGCGGCCAACTCGATGTTGACCGGCGTGGGCGTCGGCACGTGCGCGGGCTGCGGACGCTGAGCGGGCCCGCCGCGAGGGTTCTGGGACCTCCCGGGTTTCGGGCGGGCCGGCGGCGGCTCGTACCATGATGGCATGAAGCGAATCCTCGTGAGCGTGTCGGCGCTGGCCATGGGCTCCGCGGCGTGGGCGGAGCCCGCGACGGTCGTCTTCGCGAACAACGCGCATGCGGGGACGAGCGGGAAGGACGCGGTGCCCGGCATGGCGGGCTTCACGTTCACGAACTTCAACAAGATCCACGGCAGTTCGGGCGCGTACTGGACGACGGCGGCGACGGTGACGGGTCCGGGCGTGACCACCGCGACCGACCAGGTGGTGATCATCGGTCGGGGTTCCTCGGTGACGGTGCCGGCCCGCGAGGGCGTGACGGCGGTGGGGGCGTCGGGGCAACTGCTGAACCTGTCGGGACTCGCGGTGCCGCGGATCAATGCGCAGGGCGAGTGGGCGATCTCGTTCATTCCCGCGGCGGGTTCGCCGGGTCTGGTCGTGAAGCGGACGGCGCAGGGGTACGAGACGGTCGCGTTGGGCAACGCGGCGTCGGGCGTGCCTGGGCAGACGTACGGCGCGACGTTCGCGTCGGGCACGATCGCGGACTCGGGGAAGGTCTTCTTCCTGTCGGACGGCGTGAGCGGTTCGCCGCGGATCGCGTACGGCGACAGCGGGCGTTGGGTGATCGCGGCGGAGGCGACGACGACGCTGCCCTCGCCGCTGCCGGACGGATCGGGCGGCCTGCTGCGGTCGCTGTCGTTCAGCCAGACGGCGACGACGTATCACGTGTCGGCGGACGGCTTCACGACGTTGTACCTGGCTGATCTGGATGTGGGCAACGGGCTGCGGAGCGTGGTCTTCGACGGGGTGGTGGTGCTGCAGGCGGGGCAGCAGGCGC
>JBAXFU010000039.1:0-29331 GCA_037139735.1 Phycisphaerae bacterium | reverse complement strand
GGGGAGGGAGGCGAACTCGGTGATCAGGCGTTCGACGGTCTTGGGGTAGGCCGCCACCTTGGAGGCGCCGAAGGAGGCAACGGGGGGCGGTTGCTTGGCCATGGCGGATCGTATGGAAACCGTACCGGTCGCGGTCAGGCGCTGCGAAGGGCCCGAAATCCGTCCCCGGCGTCGGCGATGCAGCATCCTCGGGAAGCGGGGTTTCGTAGAGTGTGGCTCACAGGCCTCGCCGCCGGGGGCCGAAGAGAGAGCCACGCCATGACCACGCGTCGTCCCGCCGCCGAACCCTTTGCTCGACGACCTCTGCTGATCGCGGCGATGGCCGCGTGCGGGTGGTCGATGACGACGGGCGTCGCGACGGCGCAGACGCTGGCCACGCAGACGATCGCGACGGGCCTGACGCGGCCGGTGTACGTGACGGCCCCGCGAGGCGACTTCGGGCGCCTGTTCGTCGTGGAGCAGCGGTCGGGGTCGACGGGACGGATCAAGGTGATCTCGCTCTCGACCAACACGGTGAGTTCGACGATCTACCTGTCGATCACGGGGCTCGCGACAGGAAGCGAGCAGGGGTTGCTGGGCCTTGCCTTCCACCCGAACTTCATGAGCAACGGGTACTTCTACGTGAACTACACGCGGACGGCGCAGACGGGCATCAGCGCGGGATCGACCATCGTGGCGAGGTATCGCGCCACCGGGGGCGATCCGATGGCCGTGACGGCCGATCCGGCGTCGGCGACGATCCTGATGACGATCCCGCAACCCGACGCGAACCACAACGGCGGATGGATGGGGTTCGGGCCCGACGGCCACCTCTACATCGCCACGGGCGACGGGGGCAACGGCAACGACACCAACGGCGTGTCGACCGTGACGGCGGTGGGCCACACCACCGGGACGGGCAACGCGCAGGACATCACGGCCAACAAGCTCGGCAAGATGCTCCGCATCGACGTGGACGGACCGGACAACGTGCCGGGCAACGCCGACGACGCGGATGCGGCCCTGGGCCTGCCCTACCGGATCCCCGCTGACAATCCCTTCAACGGCACGACGGGCGACCGCGAGATCTGGGCGTACGGGCTCCGCAACCCGTGGCGATGCTCGATCGATCGCGCCACGGGCGACCTGTGGATCGCGGACGTGGGACAGAACGTGATCGAGGAGATCAACTGCGCGCCGGCCAACGCCGCGGGGCTCAACTACGGCTGGCGGTGCATGGAAGGGCGCTCGTGCACGAACCTCACGGGGTGCACGTGCAACGCGGCGACGCTGTACCTGCCGCTGCACACCTACGACCACACGCTCGGACGCTGCTCCATCACGGGCGGCTACGTCTACCGAGGCTGCTCGATCCCTTCGCTTCGCGGCACGTACTTCTTCGCCGACTATTGCGGCGGGCAGGTCTACTCGCTCCGCAAGGGCGCGTCGTACCAGACCTCGAGCGGGTTGACCGAGCGGACGGCCGAACTCGACCCGTCGGGCGCGGCGACGCTCACCAATGTCGTCTCCTTCGGCGAGGACGCCCTGGGCGAGCTCTACATCGTCGACCAGGGCAACAGCTCGGTCTTCAAGATCGTCGAGGCCGTGCCCTCCTTCCCGGACTGCAACGCCAACGGCCGGGCCGACGCCTGCGACATCGCCCGCGGCGTCAGCCGCGACGACGACGCCGACGGCACCCCCGACGAATGCCAGGGCGTGCCGTGCATCGGCGACTTCAACCAGGACGGCGGCATCGACGGCTCGGACGTGGGCGCGTTCTTCGCCGCGTGGGCCACCGGCACGGGCTCGGCCGACGTCAATCAGGACGGCGGCGTGGACGGCGCGGATGTCGAGACATTCTTCTTCGCCTGGGAGAACGGTTCCTGCTGAGGTCGCGCCGCTACCCTTGAGGCCTCATGGCCGACGCTCACGCCCTTCACGGCAGTTCGCCCGAACTGCCCTACCGCATCGCCTGCCTGTGCGACCTCCGCGACGAGCAGGGACGCATCCTGCTGCTCCGCCGCGCCAAGGCGCCCAACCTGGGGCTGTGCTCTCCCATCGGCGGCAAGTTGGACATCGCGCACGGCGAATCGCCCGCGCAGTGCGCCCAGCGGGAGATCCTCGAGGAGGCCGGGCTGCACGTGCCCATCGAGCGGATCCACCTGCTGGGACTCGTCAGCGAGTGCGCTTTCGAGGGCAAGGGGCACTGGCTGATGTTCGTCTATCGCGTGCTTGGCCCCGTGAGCGTCGAGGCCCGCGACATGGACGAGGGCCGGCTGGACTGGTTCCGGCCCGATGAACTCGACGGGCTGCCCGTCCCGGAAACCGACCGTCGGATCATCTGGCCCCTCATGAACGCCGCCGCACAGCGGACCCCGGGCGGTCGCCCCGGCTTTTTCGCCGTGCACATCGACTGTCGCAGGAAGGACCTGCAGTGGTCGGTGGAGCAGCAAACCCCAGGCACCTGACCAGGCCGCAGCGCGGGTGCGGGGCCAGTGCCGCCCGCCCCTCGCATGGGGCGGCATGAAACGCCCTGAGCCCCACCGATGCAGTATGCGACAGGAAACCAACACGATCACCCAATACGAACACATGGCGAACTCGCGATGTTCGGAGCCATGGCGGCCGGTGGTGAAAGGGTGCAGAACCAACCGGGAAAGGCTGCGTATCTGAGGGCGGCCGATGTCGCCGGACGCCGCCGGATCGGCGGAACGTCAGGGAAGACTCCGTGAAGATTCCGTGGGCGGGGGGTTGCGTCGGCCCCTGCTTCCGGGGATAATCGAGGACCGCAATTCTGCGGCGCATGCGAGTTCAGGGCTGACACCCATTCATGGCAATCGCGATTTCACGATCTGGATTGCGTCGATGCGGGCAGACTTGGACGAAAGGAACTTCATGATGCTCAACAATCTCCGTCGTGATCGCGGCGAGCGTGGGTTCACGCTCATCGAACTTCTGGTGGTCATCGCGATCATCGCGGTGCTGATCGGCGTGCTGCTGCCCGCCATTTCCAAGTCGCGCAAGTCCGCCCGGCAGACGATTTCGCTGAGCAACATCCGCTCGATCGCCCAGGCCGGCATCGTCTACCAGAACGACAGCAACCTGCAGATGCCGATGGCCCCCACGTGGTCCGGCCACTTCGGTCCCCCGAACCCCCGCACTCCGGACAGCCCCTCGCTGGCCGGATGGTGCACGTGGAGCAGCTGGGGCAAGACCACGAGCGTGTGGTGGCTCCAGAACTCGCAGGTCTTCGACATCAAGGCCAACGACCGGATGTTGAACAAGTACCTCTACCCGAACCTGGTCGACAAGCCCAACACCACCGGCACCCCGTCCTTCGCTCAGAGCACCGCCAGCGAGCGCACCAACCTCGCGATGCCGGTCTTCAAGGACCCCTCCGACCAGATCGGCCACCAGCAGGCGTGGCCGGCCAACAACCCGCTCTTCCAAGGTCAGGTCCTGACCTGCTACGACGACGTGGGCACCAGCTACCAGTGGCAGGCCAAGTGGTGGGATCAGGTCTTGGCCGACCCCCAGCTCGCGGGCATCCGCAGCAACTGGCGTCTGGTCTTCGAGGCCGGCATGCGTCGTTTCCGCATCGCGGACGCCTTCGTTCCCTCCCGCCTGGTCTGGGTCAACGACGAGTGGGCCGACATCACCATGAACCGTCCCGCCGGCGCCGCCGTCAAGAACGGCTATGACGACATCAACAAGTCCGTCATGGGATTCATGGACGCACACGCCGCCTACCTCCCGGTGATCACCGGCGGCGGCACCCCGACCGACGGCGACTTCAACTCGATCGAGGCGTACAACAACTCGAAGTACACCGTGATCTTCCCCTACGCCCGCTGATCCTCCATCCGCGGATCACATCGCACGATTCCAACCGCAAGGCCGATCCGCGAGGATCGGCCTTGCTCGTTTTTGCCTTCGCCCGAATACCCTTCTCGCGGTGTCTGGCTTCCCTTCGAACCACTTCGACGTCATCGTCATCGGCGGCGGCCACGCCGGCGTCGAAGCGGCGTGGGCCTGCTGCAACATCCTCGAGCCGCTGGGACTTCGCGTCGCCCTGGTGACCATGGACGCCTCGAGGATCGGCGTCATGTCGTGCAATCCGGCCATCGGCGGGCTCGCCAAGGGCCAACTCGTTCGCGAGATCGACGCCTGCGGCGGCCTGATGGGCCTGGCGACCGACGCCACCGGCATCCAGTTCCGCCTCCTCAACACGAGCAAGGGCCCCGCCGTTCACGGCCCGCGAGCCCAGTGCGACAAGCATCGCTACGCACGGTGCGTCCAGTCCATGCTCGCCACCAGGCCGGGCCTGACCGTCATCCAAGGCAGCGTCGAGTCGCTCGTGACCGATCCGAGCGGCATCCGGGGCGTTCGCATCGCCTCGGCCATGGCGACCCTGGCCCCGGGCCTCGTGGCCCGCCGGACCTTCACGCCCATCGGCACGCCCACCAACCTCGAGGCGTCGTGCAGGGCCGTGGTCCTCACCACCGGCACGTTCATGCGAGGGCTCATGCACGTCGGCGAGGTTCAGCGCGAAGGAGGACGCGTTGGCGAGGCCGCCGCCGTGGGAATCTCGGCCAGCCTCGCTTCGCTGGGCTTCGAGTTGGGCCGGCTCAAGACCGGCACGCCTCCCCGCCTTCGACGGGGCACCATCGATTGGGAAGCCCTCGAACCGCAGCACGGCGATCAGGACCCCGCGCCGTTTTCAGACCTCACGGCGTCCCTGCCCGCGCCGTCCGAACTTGTCGCGACATTCCCTTCGCTCGAGCGGTTCCCCTCGCTCCCGCAGGTCGAGTGTCGCCAGACCCGCACGACCGAGTCGATCCACGCGCTCATCCGCGACAACCTGCACCTGGCACCGATGTACAGCGGCCAGATCGAAGGGGTGGGCCCCCGCTACTGCCCCAGTCTCGAGGACAAGGTGGTTCGGTTCGCCGACCGCGACTCGCACGGGGTCTTCCTCGAGCCCGAGAGCCTGGAGGACGACTGGATCTACTGCAATGGCATCTCGACGAGCCTGCCCGCCGCCGTGCAGGACGCCATCGTGCGCGGCATGCCGGGGTGCGAGCGGGCGGAGATCCTCCGTCACGGCTATGCCGTCGAGTATGACATGGTGCGTCCGCACCAACTGCAGGCGGGCGGGATGACCAAGCGCGTCGCGGGGCTCTTCCTCGCGGGCCAGATCAACGGCACCAGCGGGTACGAGGAAGCCGCCGCACAGGGGCTGGTCGCGGGGATCAACGCGTCCAGACTGGCGACAGGCGCGTTGCCGGACTTCTCCTTCGGCCGCGATCAGGCGTACATCGGGGTGATGATGGACGACCTGGTGACCAAGACGCCCGTGGAGCCCTACCGCATGTTCACGAGCCGGGCGGAGCATCGACTGTTGCTGCGTTCGGACAATGCCGCGGACCGGTTGACGCCGCTGGCCGAGTCGCTGGGGCTGCTCTCGGGCCCGCCGGGGCGTCATCGCCTGGCGGTCTTCGCGGCCAAGCGAGCGAGCATGTCGCGTCTGCGGAGCATGATCGACGGCGTGATGCACGAAGGGCGTCCGCTCGACAAGGCCATCCGCGCGGACGCCTTCGAGTTGGCCGACCTTCGCCGCGCCCTGCCGGACGAGCCATTCCATCGCTCGGCATGGCAGACGGAACTCGCCGACCGCCGATACGAGGCGTACATCGTGCGTCAGCGTGCCGAGATCCGTCGCCAGGCCGAGATGGAACACCGGCGAATCCCCGCCGGCATTGACTTCCTCTCGCTGGTGAACATGCGGACGGAGGCCAAGCAGGCGTTGCACCGATTCCGTCCAGAGACCTTCGGTCAGGCGAGCCGCCTGGAAGGGATGACGCCCGCCGACGTCTCGATCCTCGCGGTGATCGTGCGTTCGCTCCAGGGATCCGGCCGGGAGCAGTGAAGCGGCACGGGAATGTCGCGACGGCCCGACGGGCCCGTTGGGCCCCGATCATCCGGGCCGTCGCGCATCCCCCTTCCCGCGGGGCACGCGCCTCGCTCATCGAATGGTCAGCACCGACCGATTCGTGATGATCTGCGGGCACATGCCTGCCATGGGGTAGTGGCGACAGAGCGCCTCGCCCAGGTGCGAGGCGTCCGCCAGCACGAAGCGGCAGGACTGGCCCAGTCGCCACCCCGCGAACTTCAACGCGCGGACCAAGTGCTCCTGCGTGGTGCAGGCGACCAGGTCGTCGGCGTCGAAGGTGAGCGGGAGCATGCAGAACTGCCATGCCTGCCGCCGGTTGATGAGTTCGAGCACTCGAGGGTGCACCTCGATGCCCCGCGGATCGATGCGGGGGGCGATCGCGGCATATTGCTCGGACCACGCCGCCTCGACGGCCTGCGGCGACACTCCGAACATCTCCTCCGCCAGCACGCCGAATGGACCTCCCCGGCAGCGCTGCGCCTCCAGCACGGCGTCGCGCTGCTCGGCGGTCATGACGTGGTTGCGCACCAGCAGTTCGCCCAAGTGGATCGAGCCCATTGTCCGGCACTCCTTGACGCGTCGGCGAAGCGATCGCCGAGGCGTGGGAAAGGAATCGGCGGAGCGAACGACGCCCTTCAGGCCCAACGTCGCGAGCAGGCGCGAACTTCCCGCCACGATCACGGGTGCGCGCGATGCAGCGATTCGGCGAGGAGGACGTTCGCCATCAGCGGGAAAATCCGGCGACGGGGTTGCCGCCAGAGGCCTTGAAACGGAAGGGGCCATGCCCGTGAAAAGCCGGGCGGGCGTCGCGGCGGGCCGTTGATTCGCGGACCCTCCATCGGCGCGAGTTTCAGGACACCGCGACTGGCCGGCGACCACCATGCGACCGGCCTGCGAGCGGGCGCATCGTGGCCGGCAACGCCGCTCAGTCGTATCGCTTGAAGTCGGCGATGTCCTTCTTGTCGGGCTCGGCGGCCTTCCACGCGGCCTCGACCATGGCGGCGAGCATGGTGGCGCCGTCGGCGAGACGCGCTTCGACGGCCTTCTTTCCGGTCTCCTTCTCGAGGTCGCCCGTCCGCTTGAGTTCGTACAGCGGTTCGACCTGGGCGTGCGACCGCTCGATGTAGCCGAGCACGTCGTTCCACGGATCCGCCGCGTCGACCGAGACCGTGAAGGTGCACGAGGGTCGCACCGAGTCGACGTCGATCTTGTGCAGGCGGAGCACCCCGCCGTCGATGTACGAGTGGAACCCGCGGTCCGTGGTGAATCCCTTGGGGTTGTCGCCGACCCAGCCGTGGTGGTGCTTGGTGGTGTGAAGCGGCTGTGCGGCGTCACCGACGTAGTGGGCGAGGATGCCCAAATGCACCGTGGCGTCGGCCTTGGCCTGCTCGAGTTGGTGGGCTCGCGAGGGATCGTTCATGGCCTCGAGGACGCGAATGACGCGGAAGGCCGATTGCACCTTGCCGTACTGCTCGACGATGGCGAAGGGGAGGAATCCGGGCCACTCCTGCGTCTTGTCCGGATCGCGGGCCGCGTTGATCGGCTTGGGAGGGAGTTTCCACCCCTTGGCGGCGCGAATCTCGAGGAGCTGCTTGACGAACTCGAGCCGCAGCGGGGCGATGCGGCGGAACTCGAGCCCGTAGGCCTCGAGATCCTCGACATCGAAGTAATGGTCGGGGTTGTTGGCGTGCTGCAGTTGGCCGATCTTCACGCTCCGCCAGCGATCGGGCACGGTGGACTGGTCCGCCACGCGCCTCGCCACCGCCTTGTCCTTGAGCCACGCGGGCCCCTCGCCCGAGAGCCCGTCGATCGCCAGCGTGGTGATGGCTCGGTGACCGTCGGCGTCCCATGCCATCGCGGCAGGGGCGACCAGAAACGCGCAGAGCACGGCGGAGAGTCGTCGGTGCATGGGTGGTGCCGGAGCAGACTGCAGGGTGACGCAACAGGCCGCAGGCAAGCGGCGAATCGTTCACTTGATGCAGCGATACACGAAGGCCGGGGGAACGTTCCACAGCACGCTTTGGCTGCGATCGACGCGAGCGAAGTACTTGGGCAGCGTGCGGGAGAATCGCCGGCCCGCGGGGAGGAACGTCCCGAAGTTGTAGGCGAAGGTGACCATCTGGCCGCCCGGCTTGAGCACCCGGAGCACCGCCTCGAGGATCGACCGTTGCAGCCCCTCGCTGAAGGACGCCCACGGAAGGCCGCTCACCACGGCATCGACGCTCTCGACCGCCGGCAGGCCTTCGCTCTCGCAGAACGAACCGACGTCGGCCGCGCTGCCCTCGTGCAGCCGCACGCCGGGAAACTTGGCCCTGAAGGCCTCGCACATCTGCCCGTTGGCCTCGATGGCGAAGAACTTCGTGCGAGCCTGCAGCCGCGGCAGGAGCAACGAGGTCACGTTGCCCGGGCCGGGACCGAACTCGACGATGGCCGTGCTGCGGTCGAAGTCGACGGTCTCGAGCATCCGCGAGGCCAAGGCCACGCTGCTGGGCGCCACCGCGCCGATCTGGGTGGGAGACTGGAGGTATTGACGGATGTACAGGATGGCGCCGGCGGATCGGCGACCGCGAAGGTCGCGGTGCGGATGGGCGGCGGAGGAGGAGGGGGTGGAGGTCGTCATGATGCTCTTCGTGCCCTGCGGCACGCCGCGGGGAGTGGCCTTGGGGCGTCGAACCTCCAAGGCCTGTCACTTCCTGCCTGTGTTCGAATCGTGCACGGTCTTGACGACGAGGCTCCACGCCTGATCGAGCCTCGACGCCGAGACTGTACCGCCCCCGAGGTCCGGGACAAAGAGGGAGATCCTCAATTCTTCGAGCAGCCACCGGTAGTGCTCCACGGGCTGCGGGAGGATCCCGGGGCGGAGCGACCACTCCCCGGCGTCGAGATTGACCGTCGGCGCGGCCCTCCGGGCGGGCGGCAACGCCACTCGACCCTTGGGGCCCCCGGACGAGGCAACGCGGTCGGCCTGGTCCTCGGAGGGCGTCGCGCCGGCCTGCTCGGCGGCGATCCGCTCCTTGGCCATGGCCTGTGCGACCCATCCGGTCCATCGCTTCCAGTGCGGCGCCAGCTCCGTCAAGGCCTTGGATTCAACGCCGCTGCCATCCTCGCGAAGTCGGAGCAATCGCTCGCGAATGCCCTCGACGTAGCGAGGAGCCTCCTTGACGCGTTCCCACGCCAACAGACGGAGGAACCCCTTGGGCATGAGGAAGGCCGACTGCTCCCGCATGTCGGCCACGCTGGCGGCCCACAGACGCGGCGTGCCCCCGGCGAAGCGCCCGGCGACGCGGAAGCGGGCCTCGAGGATGCGAGCGACGGCCGCGGACACTTCCATCAACGCCTGCCCCAGCCGCCCCCACTGCTCGTCGCGGCGGGCCTCGAAGGCGGCCTGGTCGCGGATCGGCGCCTGGTTGTGAAGAAACGCCCGGTCGCACGCCAGGCACGTCAGGGCGTCGCGGAGCTCCTCGGGAGAACCCAACGGGGCGAAGTGACGCTTCATGTCGTCCCACGCGGCCAACGACTCGATTCGCTCCCGCATCTCGTCGACGCAGGCGAGGGCGAAGAGCCTTCGAACTCCCAGATGCGTGTGGGCTCTCGCCTGGCGTTCGTCGGCGAGCAGGGTGAGCGAGACGCTCGACTCGCGATCGATGATCGCGGGGAAGCAGGCGTCGCCCTCGGCCTCGACGCGCTCCTGGAGCGGACCGAAGGTCCAGGCCGAAAGTCCGTCGCGGCGGTACTTCGCCCGGGCCTGGGCCTCGCGGGCCTTGGCGATTCGCGCAGCCAGGCGACCCTTGAGTTCGGACAGGTCGCGGCCGGTCGCCAGCGTCCGCCCCGCGTGATCCACGACGTCGAAGCGCAGTCGCAGGTGATCGCCCAGCGCGGCGAAGGGCCAGGCGTCGGCGGGGATGCGGACGCCGTGGAGCACCTCCGCGGCCTCCGACAAGGCAACGCCCAGCGGCCCCTTGCCGAACCCCAGCACGCCCGCGCACGACCTCGCGAAGGACGATGGATCGCCCGCGGCCTGCTCGAGCGTCGCCTTCAAGCTCTTGGGCAGCGACTTGCACAACGCCGCCACCACCTCGGGGAGCATGCCCGGCACCAGCCACGCCGGACGGTCGGGATCCAGTTCCTCCAGGGCCAGGAGCGGAATCGCGAGCGTCACGCCGTCGATCTCCTTGCCGGGCTCGAAGGCGTATTCGAAGCGGGCCACGTGCTCGCCGAGCGTCATCGTGTCGGGATGCTCCGGCGAGGCGAGCACACCCTGGAACTCGGGCTTGAGGTACTCGGCCGAGTCGAGCGTGACACCCGGCGCATCGCCGCCTCGCGACGCCAGGAATCGATCGAACGACTCGCGGCCGACCACCTCCGGCGAGAGCCGCCCGTCGAGCAGGGCCACGAGTTCGTCCTCGTCGCGGAGCGCGTCGCGACGGCGGAGCCGGGCGACGGCGTCCTGCGCGTGCTGCAGGGCTTGCCCGGCCCTGGCCCGGAAGGGCGCTTCGCCCCGGTACTCGCACCGCACCAACGCGTGACGGATGAACAACTGCCTGGAGGCGGCCGGATCGTGCTCGCACAGACGCACCTTGCGTCGCGGGACGATCACCGCCCCCGCCAGGGTGGCCCGTTCCCACGCCGCGGCGTCGCCGAGTTCCTTGTCGAAGTGCACGTCGCTGACGGTGCGCGTCATGACGTGGGCGGCGAGTTCCTCCACCCATTCGGTCTCGATCTTGGCGCACGTTCGAGCGAAGAGGCGCGACGTGTGGACGAGTTCGGCCGCCATGATCCATCGGGGTCCCTTGCGGAAGAGGACCGACCCGGGGAAGATCGAGGCGCGGTTGCCGCGGCTGCCCCGATAGACCGTCTCGCCGCCCGCCTCCTCGCGACAGCAGAGATTGGAGAGCAGGCCCGTGAGGAGGGACCGATGAATGGCGTCGTAGAGGTGCTTGCCTCCGGCGGGCGGCGCGGCGGCGTCCTCCTCGTCGTCGTCGGCGGCGAGGCTTCGCAGTTGCCGCCATGTGTCGGTCCACTCCCGCATCCGGTTGGAGGAAATGAACCGCTCGCGACACCACTGGTGGAGCGGGCCGTGCGAGAGGTTCTCGGCGGCATGCTGGTACTGGTCCCAGATGTTCAGCAGGACCATGAAGTCGGAGTGCTCGTGATGGAACGAGAGATGGGCGATGTCGGCGTCGCGTTGACGGCTCATGGGCCGCTCGCGGGGGTCCTGGATGGAGAGTCCGGCGGCGAGGACGAGCACTTCGGGGGTGCAGGGGTTCCCGCGGCGTCCTTCCTCCTCCGCGGCGATGACCATGCGGCCCACCTTGGGATCGACGGGCAGGTGCGCGAGACGACGCCCGATGGGCGTGAGTTCGCCCGACGCATCGGGCGTCGAGAGCGCGCCGAGTTCGTGGAGCGTGGCGTAGCCGTCGGCGATCATCGCCGCGTCGGGGGGCTCGACGAAGGGGAAGGAATCGATGGGCCCGAGTTCGAGCGACTTCATCGCGAGGATGACGCCCGCGAGGTTGGTGCGGAGGATCTCGGGCTGCGTGAAGCGTGGCCAGGCCTCGAACTGCTCCTTCGAATAAAGCCGGATGCAGACGCCCTCGGCGACGCGGCCGCATCGGCCAGAACGCTGCATGGCGGAGGCCTGCGAGATGGTCGCGACGGGGAGCTTCTGCACGCGGGTGCGGGGGTCGTAGCGGCTCTGGCGGGCCAGGCCGGTGTCGACGACGTAGCGGATGCCCGGCACGGTCAGGGAGGTCTCGGCGACGTTGGTGGCGAGCACGACGCGACGCCCGCCCGAGGGGCGGAAGATGCGATCCTGCTCCGCGTTCGACAGCCGCGAATAGAGGGGGAGCAACTCGGCCTGCGTCCGCATCGAGCGGCGGAGGGCCGTCATGGCGTTGCGGATCTCCCGCTCGCCGGGCAGGAAGACGAGCACGTCGCCGGGGGGCACGCGAGGCGAGAGGAGTTCGTCGACGGCGTCGACGATGGCGCGTTCCTCCACCTCGTCGAAGTCCTCCTCGTCGTCGCCCACGGCGCGGTAGCGGACCTCGACGGGGTAGGTGCGGCCGGAGATCTCGAGGACGGGCGCGACGGCCGGGCCGCCGAAGTGGTCGCTGAGCCGCTGCGGGTCGATGGTGGCCGAGGTGACGACCACCTTGAGGTCGGGGCGGCGGGGCAGGAGCCGCCTGAGATAGCCCAGCAGGAAGTCAATGTTGAGGGACCGCTCGTGGGCCTCGTCGATGATGATGGTGTCGTAGCGGCGCAGGTCGCGATCACCCTGCGTCTCGGCGAGCAGGATGCCGTCGGTCATCAGCTTGATGCACGTGCGATCGCTGGTCTGGTCCCCGAAGCGGACCTTGCATCCGACGACGCCTCCCAACGGTGTGCCGAGTTCCTCGGCGATGCGGGCGGCGACGCTGCGGGCGGCGAGGCGACGGGGCTGGGTGTGGCCGATCACCCCTCGCCGGCCGCGACCGAGGGTCAGGCAGATCTGCGGGAGCTGGGTGGTCTTGCCCGAGCCGGTCTCGCCGCAGACGATGCAGACCTGGTGATCGCGAATGGCGGCGGCGATCTCCTCGCGTCGGCGGATGACGGGGAGGTCCTGCGAGAACGAGGGCGTCGGCGCGGATCGCGGGGGACGCTGGTCGTCGGGGGCGGGGAATTCGTCGCGGGCCATGCTCGAGGGCGAAGGGTACGCGACGGCGAGCGGGCCCGACGCGCCAAGAATGAGGGCATTGCCTCCCGCGATCTCCACCGTGATCCTCAGCTTCAACCGACGCGACGCGTTGCGACGCACGCTGCGCGAGATCGGCGGCCAGGCGTGGTCGCGCAACGCCCAGATCATCGTGGTCGACAACGCCTCGACCGACGGGTCGGCGGCCATGGTGCGGACCGAGTTCCCCGGCGTCGAGCTCGTCGCGCTCGAACGCAACGTCATTCTCGAGGGCTTCAACATCGGCGCGTCGAGGGCCACGGGCGAGCTGCTGCTCGTGCTCGACGACGACTCGTGGCCGCAGGAAGGGGCGGTCGAGGCGGCGGCGGCGTGCATGCTGGCCGACCCGACCGTCGGCGGACTCATGCTGCACCGTCGCCACCCTCGCACGCTCGCCTTCGAGTGGCCCTTCGAGGCCTCGTCGCTGCAGGGCCTGCAGCGACGCTGGCCCGACATGGGCTGCGGCAATCTCTTCCGTCGGGCGGCGTGGGATCGCGTCGGCGGCTACGAGACGGGGTACACGCTCTACCGCAACGACACCGACATGGCCCTCAAGCTGCTCGCGGCGGGCTTCGACGTGGTCTTCGACCCGGCGTGGATGGTCTGGCACGACAGCGTCATCGCCAGCCGCAAGAGCGATCGCTGGTTGCGGCTCTCCACCCGCAACTGGATGTGGATGGCTCGCCGGCACGCGCGGGGCCTGCTTCGCCTCCGCGGGCAGGTGCTGGGCTGGCTTCACGCCCACCGGCTCGCGGGCCTGCGACCCCTGGGTCACGTGGCCACGCTTCGGGGCATGCTGGAAGGCGCGTTCCGCTCGCCTCCGCCGCTGCCCCCGGGCATCGATCCAAGCCGGGGCGAGGCGTACCGGCGGCTGCTGACGCTCAAGATGCGCCTGCGACGGTGAGCCGCGAAGGCCGGTCGTACACTTTTGGCCCATGCCCGTCGCCTTTTCCCAGATCGTCGCCGCTCGGCTCCGCATCGACGGAGCCGTCATCAACACGACCTGTCGCGAGTCGCGCACGCTCTCGTCACTCTGCGGCTGCACCGTGCTGACCAAGCGCGAGTACATGCAGCAGACAGGCTCGTTCAAGGAACGAGGCGCGTGCAACGCGCTGATGCAGCTGGGCGCGGAGCAACGGGCCAAGGGCGTGATCGCCGCCTCGGCGGGCAACCACGCGCTGGCGCTGGCCTTTCACGGCTCGCGGCTGGGCATTCCGGTGACGGTGGTCATGCCCCGCCACGCCCCGCTGATCAAGCAGGCGCGATGCCACCAGCTCGGCGCCAAGGTGATCCTCCACGGGCTGGACATCGCCGAGGCCAAGGTGCACGCCGACTCCCTGATCGCCGAGCACGGCTATTCGTACGTCCACGGCTTCGACGGGCTCGAGGTGATCGCCGGCGCGGGCACGATCGGCCTTGAACTGGTGGAGCAGGCCCCGGACCTCGACGCGATCATCTGTCCCATCGGCGGCGGCGGGCTCATCGCCGGGCTTTCGCTGGCGGTGAAGGAGACCAAGCCCTCGATCCGCATCATCGGCGTCGAGCCCGTGCACTGCGCGAGCTTCGCGGCCGCGCTCGAGGCGGGAAAGCCGGTGCGGGTGCAGGGGCGGCCCACGCTCGCCGACGGCCTTGGCGTGCCCCAGGTGGGCGCCAACGCCTTCGAGATCGCCCGCTCCCGCGTCGACGAGGTGGTGAGCGTGACGGAGGAGGAAATCGCCCTGGCGATCCTGCGGCTGGTCGAGATGGAAAAAGGCGTCGTGGAGGGCGCCGGCGCGGTCCCGCTGGCCGCGCTCATCGGCGGCCACCTGCCTCATCTGGCGGGCAAGCGCGTCGCGCTGGTGCTGTGCGGGGGCAACATCGACCCCGCCGTGCTGGGTCGCGTGATCGAGTTCGGGCTCGTCACCGACGGTCGTCTCACCCGCTTCTCGGCGTACATCTCGGACCGCCCGGGCGGGCTGCAGGAGTTCGCCAGCGTGGTGGCGGCGGCCGGCGCGAGCATCAAGCAGGTGGAGCACGAGCGGGCCTTCTCGTCGGCCGACATGTCGCGGGTGAAGCTGCTGGCCACGGTCGAGGTTCGCGACCGCTCGCACGCCGAGGAACTCTTCGCCGCGCTCAACGCCAAGGGCATGCAGATCGTGGATCGCACCTGAGCCGCCTGCCGAGCGTCGAACTCAGCGGCCCTTGGCGCGATCGGGATCGCCGCTGACGCCGCCCAGGTGCGAGGGATCGGCTCCACCGTCGTTCACGAAGGTGCCGTACTTGCGCAGGGCGTAGAGGCGGTAGAGGCCGGTCCGCTTGAGGGCGAGAATGCTCCGGTAGCCGCGGCTGGCCTTGAGTCTCGCCAGTCGGGCGGCGGAGGGCTCGCACGGATCGACGCGGTTCCAGTCGGGCCCCCACCGCATCCTGGCGACCAGTCCGTAGAGGGGATTGTCCTTGAGCGAACGGATGATCCCGTAGAGGCGACTGGACTCGATGCTCGCCAGTTCGGCGGCCGCGCCGGCATCGGACTCGCGGAGGGCCGCCGAGGGGGCTTGGAGGGGCGAGGTGGAGCCCAGCGCGGCCCGGAGCCGCTCGCGTTCGCCCCAGAGCGAGTCGGCCAGCGCGTGGACGCGCAGGTATTCGACGGCCCGCACCGCCGACTCGAGCCCCAGCCCGCGTCCGACGACCGGGCGAGGGTGACGCGAGGCGTTGTCGATGGCGAGCCGCAGGAGCTCCTCGAGGCGTTCGCCCATGTGCGAGAGCTGGAAGTGATCGATGATGCGGGCGCGGCCCCGGGCGCCGACCTGACGGGCGTGCGAAGGATCGGCCAGGAAGGGGGCGAGGGCTTCGGCGTAGGCGGCGATCTCGCGTTCGGGCGTCGAGCGGGGGACGAGCACGCCGCAGTCGGGCGTGACCAGTTCGCGCTGACCGCCGACATCGCCGCCGACGATCGCCAGGCCCGCGGCCATGGCCTCGAAGATGGCCAGGGAGATGCCCTCCCACAGCGAGGGAAGGAAGAACAGGTCCGAAGCGGCCATCAGGTCCTTCATGCGGGCGTTGGGCACCGCGCCCAGGAATCGAAGGTGCTTCTGCAGGCCGTGACGAGCGGCGAACTCCTCGAGCATCGGGCGATCGACGCCGTCGCCGGCGACGATGGCGACGAAGGAGAGCCCACGACGATGGAGTTCGAGGATGGCGCCGGCGAAGACTCGCGGCTGCTTCTGGTCGCAGATGCGACCGGCGTAGAGCATCACGGGCGTCGACTCGTCGAGCCCCAGTTCGGCTCGCATGCTCGCACGACGAGACGGATCGGGCTTCCACTCCTGCGCATCCTCGTTGGTCGTGCAGAGCTCGATGCGGGCGGGGTCCGCGCCGCGGTCGACCATCCACGCCTTGAGATGGCGACTGGAGACGATGTTGAGGTCGAGGAGTTCCTGGCAGCACGCGGCGTACCGCGGGTAGCCGCCGTTCTTCCAGTAGTTCTCCTCCATGTGGCAGTAGTCGACGTACGCGGGCTCCGGGCAATGCGAGCGCAGGTACGGGAGGAGCTGGTAGCCCATCTCGCTGTTGCTCACCATCACCACGTCGGGACGGCGCGATTCGATCAGCGAACGGAGGAAGAGGGGTCGGTCGGCATGCCTCAGGAAGTGCGGCATGACGAAGACGTCGGGGGTGAGGCGCGTGAACTGCGCGAGCCACGCGTCGTCGCCCTCGAGCGTGGTGGCGACCGTGACCTCCCAGCCGCGACGCGTCAACTGCTCGATCATCCGCAGGTTGAACTTGTCCGCGCCGCCCATCGTGAGCCAGGGCAGGACGAGCAGCAGGCGACGGGAACCTCGCGAGAGCGGATTGACGAACGGCAACTCGCGCCGGATGTCCTCGAAGGCGAAGGCGGGACGGGCGTGACAGGCGGGGAAGGTCGCGGGCGTCAGCGCCGCGTGGCGGGCGTGGAGCCGCTCGACGAAGCGACGCTGACGCTCGCCGCCATCCCAGTCGTGCCAGACTTCGGCGTGGTTGGGGCGGCGGCGATACCAGTCGAGGTATTCGGGGATCGTGCAACCCCACCTGCCCGAGGCGGCCATGCGGATCCAGAGGTCCCAGTCCTCCATGCCACCGACGATCGACGTGTCATAGCCACCGAGCGCAACGAGGGCCTCCTTGCGGACCATCGCCGTGATGGTGGCGACGTTCTCGTGCAGGAAGACGGGGCCGTCGTGGAAGCCGCGGCTCCAAAGGTGGGGATTGTGGGCAAAGCCCACCGTCCAGCCCTTGACGAAAGAGGCCTCGGGATGGGAGGCCAGGCACCACGCGCAGATCTCGAGCGTGACGGGCTCGATCAGGTCGTCGGCGTCGAGTTGGAAGACCAGCGGCGCACGGGCGGCGTTGAAACCGGCGTTGCGGGCTCCGCCCGGCCCCGCGTTGGAGGGAAGGTCGATGACGCGGATGCGGGGGTCGATGGAGCGATGCTCGTCGAGCATCGCGAGGGACGCCGGGTCGGTCGAGGCGTCGTTGACGATGATCCACTCGAAGTTCTGGAGCGACTGCGAGCGGACGCAGCGAACGGTCTGGCGAAAGACCTCGCCGGTGTTGTGGAAGGGCGTGACGACGGTGACGGCGGGCGCGTCGCACGGCCCCGCCGGCGCGTAGCCGAAGCGGGCGCGGGCGGACGAGACGGGCGTGCAATCGAAGTCAGGCTGTCGTGGATCGATCATTCGATGCTCGTGGCGACGCTTCGGGATGGCAGATCCCCAAGCCCGGCATGCGACCGGGGCCAATCGTACACAGCAGGACCCACGCGGCGGCCGGGGCTCAGATCGGCCGGTTGAGCACGCGGTCGAGCAGACCGCGTTCCTGAAGGGCCCGGACCCTGGTTTGGGCCTGCTGGGCTTGCGCCTCCAGACGGGCGATCTCGGCCGCGTCGGCGACGGCCTTGGCCTCCAGGGCCGATTCGCGGGCCCGCAGCGTTTCGACTTGGGCGCGAAGGGCCGCGAGATCGGCCCGCAGCGCTTCGGTCTCGACCTTCCGCTGCGAGGCCTCCGCCTCGCGGGCGGCCTTCAGCGATTCGACCATGCGGCCAAGGGACTCGGCCTCCCTTTGCCAGTTCTCGACCTGCGCTCGGTGCCACGCCAAGGCGGCCTCGAACTCGGAGATCGCTGCACGCTGGCGCTCGATCTCGGCGCCCGCCGCACGGGCTTGGGCCTGCCACGACTCCGCCTGCGAGGCCTGCCAGTTGCGGGCCTGCTCGAGTTCCTTGGTCCACCCATGCAACTGCTCGTAGGTGGCCTTTGAATCCACCGCGGCACGCTCGTAGTTGCGCACCCTGCCGCGGAGCCAATCCCGCTCGCCCTCGAGCGCCGACACCTGCTCGCCCAGTCGCGTGACGTGATCCTGCATCGTCCGGGCGTCGCCCGCGGCGGCGAGCATCGACTCGAGCCACGCCTTGGCCGCCAAGAGGTCCTTGACGTAGGCCCGCGTGTCGCCGAAGGTCTGTCGCGAGGCATCGACCCACGCGAAGCCGGGCTGCTCCTCGAGCCGTCCCGACGCCCCGAGCCACCCGGCGCAGTGGCTGGCGGCGTCGATCACCTGCGCCAACTCGTGAAGGCCGTAGGGCTGGGGCGAACGTTCGTCGCCGATGACGTTGAGCCACGATCCCGCGGCGAGGCGATGGGCCTCGCGGATGCCCCCGATCCACGCCTCACGGGCCTCGTTCAGACGCCCGTCCATCGCCAGCAGCACCCCCGCGCGACACGCGGCATCGACGGTCTTGGTGCCCAGCAGCGGACTGAACGCCGTGGCGTCCATCGCTGCGCAGCGGCGGAGGCGTCCGAGGGCCTCGTCGCGATCTCCCACCGCCAGGGCGAGCCGGGCTGCGACGTATTCGCCCGAGATGACCCAGCGACGGGCGTGCGGCGAACCGTCCTGAGCGGTCGCGAAGGCGTCGAGCCGCTCGATGGCCTTGCGACGGTGCGTCGCATCCCCGCCGGAAAGGGCCTGATAGGCCAGAACGCAGGCGGCCGCGCCGTGATCGGGCGAGCCGGGTCGAGACTCATCCAGCGCCCTCGCGGCGAGGACGGCGAGGGCGGCGTCATCGCTCAATCGCGGCCCGATGGAGATCATCGAGCGGAGCAGCGCGGGATTGTCGTAGTCGCGAGCGAACTCGCTGAGGTTGTACCCGGGCGTGCCCGAGGGGCTCGCGGGGAACATCCGTTCACGGAAGTTCTCCTTCGTCGCTCCGTCGGGCGACTTCATCGCCAGCACGACCCACCATTCGGCCTCCGGTTCGGGCTTGGCGAGGTCGACGGCCTCGATGGTCCGGGCGCGGTCGGCGAGTTTGAAGCCGTCGCCGGCGATCTGTCGCCACACGCGTTCGACGGTGAATCGCTTCGAGAGCTGCGCGAGCACCTTCTCTCGCGAATAGACGTGCAGGTGGTGCGGGTTGGGATCGACGCCGTGCTCGTTCACCCACATGTTGGGCACGCTGACGATGATCCGTCCGCCCGGAGACAGCGCCTCGTGAAAGCGTTCGAGCATCGCCTCGGGATCGGGAACGTGCTCCAAGGTCTCGAAGCTGGCGATGAAGTCGACCGAGCCGGGGGCGAGGGAGTCGAGTGTCGTCGCGTCCTCGCAGGTGAATGCCGTGCGAGCCGAGCCGTGGTTGGCGGTGGCGTAGCGAACCGCATCGTTCGAGAGGTCGGCGCCGAGCACGCGTTCGGCCGCGCTGGCGGAGGCGAGCATGCGTGCGCCGTAGCCCATGCCGCAGGCCGCGTCGAGGACGCGGTCGCCGGCTCGCACCCAGTCGCAGGCGAGGTGGTAGCGGGCCAGGTGCGCATCGGCGCGGCGGCCGGTGGCGCGAAGGTGATCCATGTGGAGCAGCCGCGAGCGTTCGAGCCAGTCGCGATCGAACTGGCGGAGCGACTCGTCGGGCACGGGCTCGTAGATCATCGTCCGCGGGAAGGGATCCTGCTCGAGACGACCGAAGGAGACCATCCGCATGGCGAGGGGATGGCGTCGCAGTCCCGCGGCGAAAGCCAGTTCGTCGAGCCGTGCGCGATCGATGGAGAGGATCGATCCCGGCGGGCCGTCGTGGAGCGATTCGAGCGTCGCGGGATCGGGCGCGACGAGAACGACGGCTCGCCTCGCGACCCGGCGGGCCTGGCCCAGCATCGCGGCGAGCCCGTCCCAACCCAGCAGCGCGGGCACGTCGACGCAGAGCACGGTGTCGAACGCGCCGTCGGCGAAGGGGAGCCGCCGGGGGTCGGCGACCGTCGCGGATCCCGGCGCGGCGGCGTTGCAGCGGTCCACGGCGACGGGGCTGAGGTCGATGCCGTGCACGGTCGCGCCGTGCTCGCGGAACGCCGCGAGGAGCCGCCCCCCGCCGCAACCCGCGTCGAGGATGGGTCCGCCCCCGCAGACGCCCAGCAGGGCCGCGGCGAAGGCCCGAGCGTCGCCGACGGACGACCACGTGGCACGGGCCGGATCGGACCAGAAGGCATCGGCGCGGGGATGGGGGGAAGCGGAGGCGGTCACGGGGATGATCAACGCGGGACGGGCGGAAGTTTCGCGGGCTCGAGGTCGGAGACGACGGTGGCGGTCATCCGCAGGTCGCAGACGCCGCCGAAGAAGTATTCGTCCTGGTGGACGACGACATGGAAGAAGGCGGCTTCATCGAGCCAGTGGAGCATCCGCTGGTCGCGATAGAAGCGGTCGCGTTCGTGGGTGATGGAGGCCTGGACCTCGTAGAAGTCCATGCCCAGCGTGCACTCGAAGGCGAGTTCGACCTCGACGCGTTCGCCGGCCTTGAAGGCGCGATCCCAGAAGACTTCGCCCGCGGCGCGTCCGCTCCAGATGGCGATGTCCCGGTTGAGGGTGCCCCACGAGTACATCTTGACGCCCTGCTTGTTGCGGATGCGAAGGCCGATGTTCAGGTTGCAGGCGTCCTTCTCGATCAGGCAGGCGATGCGGATGCGGACGACATCGCCCGGACGGAAGACCGAGGCGGGCTCGCCCGCGCCGTCGAGCACCTGCACCCGCTCGACGCGTGCGTCGAGCGTGCCGAAGGACAACGCGTCGGAGCGGGACCCCGAAGCGGAGCCCGAAGCGGAGCCCGAAGCGGAGCCCGAAATGGAGCCCAAAATGGAGTCCGTCGCGGAGGCTGCGGGCGTCGCTGGTCGCTCCGCGGCCGCACGCCGAGCTTGTCCTGCGCCCCACGCGAGTTCGGCCTCGTGGAGCAGGCGACGATACTCGAGCACGACCTCGCCCGAGGGGCCCAGGGCGCGGGGGCGTCCCTCGTGCAGGAGCAGGGCGCGGCTGGTGAGCGTGCGAACGCTCTCCTGGTCGTGGCTGACGAACAGGAGGGTGACGCCCTGGTTGCGGAGTTGCTCGAGCCGCTGGAAGCATCGCTTCTGGAAGAGCGCGTCGCCGACGGCCAGGGCCTCGTCGACGATGAGCACGTCGGGCTCGAGCTGGACCTGCACGGCGAAGGCGAGTCGCACCAGCATGCCGCTGCTGTAGGTCTTGACGGGCTGATCGATGAAGGCGCCGATGTCGGCGAAGGAGGCGATGGCATCGAATCGCTCGTCGATCTCGCGCCGCGAGAGGCCGAGGATCGCGCCGTTGAGATGAACGTTGTCGCGGCCGGAGAACTCGGGGTTGAAGCCGCTGCCGAGTTCGAGCAGGGCGGCGACGCGGCCGGCGACCTCGACCGAGCCCTCGGAGGGGGCGAGGGTGCCGGCGATCATCTGCAGGAGGGTGCTCTTGCCGCTGCCGTTGCGACCGATGATGCCCACGGCCTCGCCGCGGCGAAGCTCGAGCGACACCCCGCGGACGGCCCAGAACTCGCGGAAGTAGGTGGTTCGCCAGCGGAAGAGGGCCTGCTTGAGCCGGTCGGCCGGCCGATCGTACATGTGGTAGCACTTGCCCGCGTCGCGGAGGCGAACGACGACATCGTCCTTCCCGCGACGAGCGTCAGAGGACATCGGCGAAGCTCCTCTTGGCCTTCATGAAGAAGGCGTAGCCCAGTTGCAGGGCGACCAGGCCCGCGAGGGCCGAGAGGCCCAGCGAATGCCAGTCGGGCCATTGGCCGTAGAGGAGCGTGCGACGCGCGTTGTCGACGATGGCGGCGAGCGGATTGACGCCGATGATCCAGCGGAAGGACCCTGGGACTCGCTCCGGGGGATAGAAGATCGGCGTGACGAAGAAGAGCACCGGCACGAGCACGCCGACGACGAGCTGCTTGAGGTCGCGGAGGAAGACGCCCAGGGCGGCCAGGAACCACGCGATGCCCGCGGCCAGCGAGAGCAAGGGAACCAGGACGACCGGGAAGAGCCAGATGGTGGGCGAGATTCCGCCCGCGAAGAGCAGGTTGCCGCCGACGAGAATCAGGATGCTGACGCCGCAGACGCACAGGGACGCGCCGAGCTGGGCCAGGGGCAGGACCTCGAGCGGGAAGATCACCTTCTTGACGTAGTTGGGCTGGGAGACGATGAGCGAAGGGGCCGCGGCGACGGTGGAGCCGAAGACGTCGTAGACGATCAGGCCGCAGAAGACGCTGGTGGCGAAGAGGGCGTGGTTGGCGCTCGCGTCGGCGTCGCCCCAGCGGGCCTGCCAGACGACGGCGAAGACGAAGGTGTAGACCGCCAGCATGAGCAGCGGATGGAGAAACGTCCAGGCCAGGCCCAGGAGCGTGCCCTTGTTGCGGGCGGTGAGTTCGCGGAGGGCGAACTGCGCGATCATGGCCCGACGCGTCGTCAGCGTGCGTGCGAGGTGCAGCGGCGACAGGAGCGCCGCGAGGGGCACGGGCGCGTTGGCCGTGCGGAGCACGGCGGGCGTCGGAATCTGGTCGGCGGCGACGGACATCGTCTTCGCCTCGAGTGTAGGGGGTCGCTTCGCCGCTTCGGGGCGCTGGGCGTCAGTCGTGCCGGAGCGCGACGATGGGGTCCTGGCGGCTGGCGCGACGGGCCGGGTAGAGCCCGAAGATGAGGCCGATGGCGGTGGCGACCAGGAAGCTCACGAGGATCGACCAGGTGGTGACGTAGGTGGGCAGGCTGGTGCCGGCGGGGAAGAGACCGCCGATGACCGGCAGCAACGAGAGCCGCCCGACGCCCCAGCCGATGAAGAGACTGCCACCGACGCCCAGGGCCACGCCCAGGAGTCCGCCGATGGCCGAAAGGACGCTGGTCTCGACGAGGAACTGCCAGAGGATGTGGCGACGCGTCGCGCCGATGGCGCGACGGATGCCGATCTCGCGGGTGCGTTCGGTGACGCTGGCGAGCATGATGTTCATGATGCCGATGCCGCCCACCAGCAGCGAGATGCCCGCGACCGCGCCGAAGACGAGATTGAAGGTGAGCGCGGTCTTGCGGGCGTTCTCGAGGAGTTCGAAGGGAACGATCAGGCTGATGTCGGCCAGGCCCGGGTGACGCGACTCCATGATGCGTCGCAGTCGCTGCGAATCGACCAGGACTCGCTCGCGGTCCGAGACGGTCATGTAGATTTCGCTCACCTGCGTCTCGTTGGCCGACATCGAGCCGCTCTGGCCCCGCACCACCAGGTCGCCGAACGCCTCTCTCGCGGAGGTGATGGGGATGTGCATGTCGAGGTTCAGGTCGCGCCCGATGAGCGCGGCGCCCGCCCCGCCCGCCAGCCCCACCGGAGCGAGCACCCCCACCACCGTCACGACGCGAGCGTCGATGCGCAGGGTCTGGCCCAGCGGGTCCTCCAGCGGGAAGAACTGCTTGGCGATCTCGCTGCCGATGACCGTCACCATCGACCGCTGCGCGAGGTCCGCCTCGTTGAGATAGCGACCTCGCTCGACGCGAAGGTTCGCCACGCGAACGAAGTCGGGCGTCGTGCCGTAGGCTTGGCTCGTGCGACGCGACGCGCCGCGAAGCACCTGACCGCCGACCTCCTTGAGCGGCACGATCGCCTCGGCCTCGGGAAAGTTCTCCATCACCACGTCGAGATCGCCGCGGGTGATGCCGAAGCGGCTCATCCATCCCTGTCGCTGGGAACTCTGCTGCCCCTGGCTCTCGGGCGGCTTTTGCGAACGAACGATGATGTTGCGGGCGCCGAGCCGCTCGATCTGGGCCAGCGCCTGACGCTTCGAGCCCTCGCCCAGGCTGCTCATGATGATGACCGCCGCCACCCCGAAGATGATGCCCATGGCCGTCAGGACGCTCCGCAGCAGCCGCAGGCGGAGGTTGGAGAGGCCCAGGAGGATGGTTTCGAGAAGGAAGGCCATGGTTTGGACCGATACGAGCGTGGAATCGTGCGGGCACGGTACCCTCGCCGGGTGGCCGCCGCACGTGCTGCTTCGCTCCCCGGCCCCCATCCGATGTCCCGCGACCCTTGCAACGACCCGCCCGATCCGCCACACGCCGCGACGCGACGGGGCGAATCGCCCGTGGACATCCGAACGGAATCCGAAGCCCGGCTCGGCTGGAGCTACCAGGTGAGCCTCCGGGCCGTCGACGGCTCGTGGAGCGAGCACACCGTGACCCTCGCGTGGTGCGACCACGACTACTGGAGCGGCGGGCGTCAGGCCCCTTCCGCGGTGCTCCGTCGCGTGCTCGAAGCGGCCCTCGACGGCGGCGCGGGCCCCAGCCTGCCCCAACGCTTCGATGCGGCCCGCTTGCGCCGGCTCATTCCCGACATTGATGGTCAGATGCGTGCCGGCTCGGCCGCCGCCTGACGATCGGCGAGGCGATCAGAGCATGGTGCGAAGTTCGCGACGGACGACCTTGCCCGTCGGGTTCTTCGGCAGTCCGGGCACCACGCGGATGTCGCGCGGGACCTTGTACCCGGCGAGTCGGGCGCGACACCAGGCGATCAGCTCCGACTCGGCGACCGGGACGCCCTCGCGAAGTTCCACGAACGCCACGGGCAGCTCGCCGCGGATGGGGTCGGGGACGCCGATGACGCCGCAGGCGGCGACGGCCGGATGCAGGCCCAGCGCCTCCTCGATCTCGCGAGGGAAGACATTCTCGCCGCCGATGATCAGCATTTCCTTCAGACGGCCGGTGATGTACAGGAAGCCATCGTCGTCGAACCGGCCGATGTCGCCGGTGCGGAAGTACCCGTCGGCGGTGAAGGCCGCCGCCGTCTCGGCGGGCAGGCGGAAGTACCCCTGGGTGACGTTGGGACCCTTCATCTGCACTTCGCCGTCGTGACCGGTCTCGACGGGCGATCCCGTGTTCGGGTCGACGATGCGTTGCAGCATCCCTGGAACGGGCCTTCCCACCGAGTGGGGCCGGTGATCGGTGCTGAGGCACACGTTGGTCACCGGCGACGTCTCGGTCAGGCCGTATCCCTCGCTGATGACGACCCCGAATCGCTCCTTGAAACGAGCGGCGACGGCGTCGGGCAGGGGTTCGCCGCCGGAGATCGCGTATCGCAGCGACGCGAAGTCCTCGGGGGCGGCATCCTTCGCATTGAGCAGCGCGCCCCACATCGAGGCGATGGCGACGAAGAACGTCGCGTGGTGCTCTCGCATCAGCCGTACGAGCCGCCCGGGGACGAACTTGGCCGTGAAGACCGCCTTCAAGCCGATCGTCAGCGGCAGGAGCGTGAGCACCGTGAGCCCGAAGGAGTGGAACTGCGGGAGGACGCCCAGCATGACGTCGTCGGGCTTGACGGGCACCACCGCCAGCGTCTGACGGATGTTGGCGGCGATGTTGCCGTGGGTGAGCATCACGCCCTTGGGCCTGCCGCTGGTGCCCGAGGTGTAGAGCAGGACGGCCAGGTCGTCGTCGGCCGGGCATGCGGGCATGACGGGCTCGGGGAAGCCCGTGAACGAGACATCCTCGAGCCGGAGCAGGTGTCGCACGCGGGGCGCGTGGCCGAGATGGTCGAGCATCGCCTGCGCGGTGACGACGGTGTCGATGCCCGCGTTGTCGATGACGTACTGCAGTTCCTCGGGCTTGAGGAGGAAGTTGAGGGGCACGACGGTGCGGCCGAGCATCCACGAGGCGAGGGCGACCATCGGGAAGGCCCCGCTGCTGGGGAGGAGGATGCCCACCCCGCGGGTGTCGGAGCGGGTCTTGATGGCGGAGGCGACGTGCATCGACCCGACGAGCAGTTCCGCGCCCGTGTAGGAGCGTCGGTCGTCGACCACGAGGACGCGGCGGGGATGACGGGCGAGCCGGCGGATGATGGGCCAGTGAACGCTCACGCGTGCTCCGTGGTGTGCATGGATCTGACGACGATCATGTCTGCCTCAAGGCGCGTATGCTACGAGGCCGGCGCAACGGATGCGTCCGGTCATCGCCAACCAAAGGCAGCCCCCCGTGGCCCACGGAAGGACCCCCGCCATGACGATCATCCAGCGTCTTGCGTCGATCCATCGCTTCGTGTTCGCCTCCATGCTCGTCGCCTCGCTCTCGCTCGCCTCGGGATGCGCCTCGGGGAATGCCGGGGGGAAGGCCACGGGCGACTACGTCCGAGCCTTCGAGTCGGGCCGCTACGCCGAGGCCCTCGACCAGGCCTCCCGCGCGGCCCAGGCGGGCAGCGGCTTCAAGCGAGACCAGGCCAACCTCATCGCCGGCCTCTCGGCCCAGGCGCTCAACCGCAACGCCGAGGCGGAGAAGTACCTCGCGCCGCTGGTCAAGAACGGCGACCCCAAGGTCGCCAGTGAAGCCTCCGCCGCGTTCGGCCTCCTGTGCGCCGAGGAGGGCCGCCATGCCCAGGCCGTCGAACTGCTCACCAACGCCGGCCACAGCCTCCAGGGCGATCAGGCGGCCCGGGCCTTCATGTACGCCGGCGATTCCTATCGCTCGCTTGACAAGGAGACCGAGGCCCGCGGGATGTGGAGCCTTGCCCAAACCAAGGTCGCCGACGACGCCGCCCTGCGGGTCATGATCGGGGATCGGCTCAATGCCGCGGCCAAGCCCCCGGCGGCCGCCCCCAAGCCCGGACCCGGCAAGACGCAGTTCACCGTGCAGGTGGGCGCGTTCTCGAACTTCACCAACGCGCAGAAACAGCTTTCCCGTTTCCGGGCCTACGGCAACCCCCGGGTCGTCGAACTCAACCGCGGCGGCGCGAAGCTCTTCGTCGTGCGGGTGGGCAACTACAACCAGCGTCAGGAGGCCGATCGGGTCGCCAAGACCATCGGCGCCGAGGCCAAGGTCATGACGACCGCCGGCGAGTGACCTCGTCGCGCCCGCCGGGCAAGGGGCAACCCATTGCCTCGCCGGGCGTATCACTCCCTGCAGCATCACGCGTCGGTCCGGTCGCCTTGGACGTGTCATGGTCGCGCGGGTCACGGAGGTCTTCATGCGTTCAGCCCCATTCCTTGGCCGCATCCCGCTCGCGGCGGTCATGATCGTGCTGGCGACGAAGGCCGCGCCGGCGGAACCGCCCGCCGCGGGTCCGACCGAGGCGCCCCCGGCCGCCTCGGACCGGAGTTGGCTCGAACGCCTGCGACTGGACCCCTCCAGCCCGCCGGCGAAGGCCCACGCCGGGCAAGCCAAGGCCCGCCGCGAGGCCGAGCAGACGCTCCGCAAGCTGCGGCTGCAGCACTTCGGCCGCATCAAGGCACAGGCGGTCCGCCAGGAGGGACTGCTCAAGCTTCGCGACTACGCGGCGCCGGCGGTCTTCCCGCTGCTCATCACGGTCTTCGAGAAGGAGGACGCCGACGTCCGTCTGGCGATCCTCGACATGTTCGCATCGGCCAGGAGCGACGAGGGGGACGCCGCCCTGGCGTGGGTGGCGACGCTCGACCCTCGCGAGGAGTTCCGGCAGGCGGCCTTCGAGCGACTGGCGGCGGGGCGTACCAAGGGGCGTCCGACGAGCGATCGCGTGAAGTTCGTGATCTTCGAGGGGCTGCGGTCGGGCCGTCCCGAGGCGATGACGGCGGCGGCGCAACTGGCCTCGAACCTCAACCTCATCGACGTGATGCCGTGGCTCATCAACGCGCAGGTGACCGGACAACCCGTCGAGCAGGTGGCGAGCGCGGGAGGCAACGCCGACCGCAACGACGCGCTGGCGTGGATCATGGTCGGGCAGCAAACGGCGTTCGTCAGCGATCTGGTGCCCGTGGTCGGGCCCAACGCCGTGGCGTTTGATCCGAAACTCTCGGTGGTGAACACGGGCGTGATCCTCCGGATCATCGACGCGGCGGTGGTCACCTACCACGTCGACCTGCACAACGAGCTGGTGAAGTGGTCGACCCGCGAACTCGGCGCGGCCACGGACGGCATGGGCTACGACATCACCGCGTGGCGCCGCTGGTACGCGCAGGAGTTCCTGCCGAAGATGGCCGACAAGGCCAAGGCCGAACAGGCCCATGTCCAACAGGCCCATGTCCAACAGGGAAAGGCCGACGCGGAGCGGGAGAAGAAGGCCGATTCGCCGCGGGACGGCCGTTGAGCCCTCGCGTCACGCCCGAACTGGCCTCGTGCCGACGGTCTCCATCACGATCACGCCGTGGGTGCCTCGCAGGTGCCCGCCCTTGAGGTGCTGGTAGATGCGGGCGAGGTACTCGCCGATGATGCCCAGGAAGAGGCCGTTGATGCCCATGCCCAGCAGGATGAGCACGACGGTGGTGGTGAAGCCGGCAGGCCACGCGGTGCCCTGAACGAACTTGGCCAGCGCGTAGACGAGAATCAGCAGCACCGAGGCCGCGCAGAGCAGCAGGCCCATGATGGTGGCGATCCGCAAGGGCAGCACCGAGTGGCTGAGCGTCGCGTCGACGGCGAGCGAGACGAGCCTTGCGAGATTGAACTTGCTCGCCCCGGCGCGACGGGCGTCGCGGTCGTAGGGAATGCCGATCTGCCGGAAACCCATCGACGCGATGCGGCCCCGGATGTAGATGTGCGGGTCGTCGACCCGACCGAGTTCGTCGATGATGCAGCGGTCGATGAGTCGAAAGTCGCCCACGTCGCGAGGGAGTCGGTCTTCGCTCACCTTGTCCAGCGCCCAGTAGAAGGTCCGGCGGGCCTTCTGCAGCCACATCGGCTCCTGCCGCGTGCGGCGGACGCCGTAGACCACCTCGTGGCCGCGCTCCCACAGCCGCACGAAGTCCTCGATGATGGCCGGCGGATCCTCGAGATCGCAATCAAGCTGCACCGCGGCGTCGCCCGAGGCGTTGGCGTATCCGGCGAAGATCGATCGCTGGTAGCCGAAGTTGCGGGAAAAGCGGATGCCGCGAACGCGGGGGTCGGCGGCGGCGATGGCCCGGATCTTCTCGAAGGTGCCGTCCTCGGAGTGGTTGTCGGTGACGATCCACTCCCAGTCGTACTGCGTCAGCCGCTTCTCGAAGAGATCGACGACCGCCTTGTAGCACGCCTCGACGTTGTCGCGCTCGTTGTAGGCGGGCGTGCAGATGCTGATCATCCGGCGACGCGTCGCGGCGGGCTTGGCCTCGATGACGGACTGTGAAGCGATGACCTCGGACATTGGACGGCGTTGTCCTCCTTGCACGCAATGGTAGTCGCGGGGAGACGCGATCCGCCCGGCGGGCCGGCGGTTATGGGTCAGCCGAGCGCCTCGGCGACACCCTGCTCGAGCGTCACCTCGGGCGCCCAGCCCGGCAATCGCTCGATGGAGGAGACGGGCTTCATCACCTGGAAGGGGTCGTAGGGACGCACGCCGAAGCGGGCGGGCACGGGAACGCCCCGCAGGCGGGCGGCCAACTCGACGATCTCGCGGAGCGTGCGGCGCTCGCCGCCGCCGAGCGAGCATCGCTCATGGCCCGGCGCGGCCGTCGCGAGCCGCG
>JBAXFU010000038.1:0-29444 GCA_037139735.1 Phycisphaerae bacterium | reverse complement strand
GCGTTCTCGTAGTCGCGGATCTCGCCCACCATGATCACGTCGGGATCCTGTCGCAGGATGCTGCGAAGCCCGTCGGCGAAGCTCAGGCCCCGCTTGGGATTGACCGGAATCTGGTTGACGCCCGAGAGTTCGTACTCGACCGGATCCTCGATGGTGATGATCTTGAGGGTGGGGTCGTAGAGCTTGGTGAGGGCGGCATAGAGCGTGGTGGTCTTGCCGCTGCCCGTGGGCCCGGTCACGAGCACCATGCCGTGCGGGAGGTCGATGAGCCGCTGCATCGAGTCGCGATCGGCCTGTCGCATGCCGAGCGTCGCCAAGTCGAGCGTCACGGCGTCCTTGTCGAGGATGCGCATGACGACGCTCTCGCCGTAGAGCGTGGGCACGGTGCTGACGCGGATGTCGATCTTGCGGCCCTCGAACCGGAGCGAGATGTGCCCGTCCTGCGGGGCGTACCGCTCGGCGATGTTCATGCCGGCCATGATCTTGACGCGGCTGGTGATCGCGGGCTGGAGCTGCTTGGGCGGGGGCTCCTGCTCCACGAGCACGCCGTCGACTCGGTACTTGACGGCGAGTTTCTTCTCGAAGGGCTCGACGTGCACGTCGCTGGCCCTGGCGCGGATGGCCTCGAGGATGATGAGGTTCACCAGGTTGATCAGCGAGGGCTGCTCGGCCATCCGGTGCAGGTCGTCGGCCTCGATGGCCTCGAGGTTCGAGACCAGGTCGTCGTCGCCCCCTTCCGCGCCGCTCAGCCGGGCGGCCATCTGCGCCGCCGTGATCCCGTACTGCCCTCGCATCAACTCCGTGAAGACCTCGCGGTTCACCCCCACCGCCCGCACCGGACGCCCGGCGCACACCGACACCTCGTCGGCCGCCGCCACGTCCGCGGCGTCGAGCATCGCCACCAGCAACCGCCGGCCCTCCGAGGCGTACGGAATCGCCCGCAACCTCACCGCCTGCTCGGGAGCGATCAGCGGCGCCAAGGAGGCGTCGACCTCGGGAACGGTGGTCAGGAGCGCCGCGGCGCCGCCGCCCTGTCCGGGCGCCGTCGCCGCCGCGTCGACATCATGCAACCTGCTGGTCATGGGCATTCGTGGTGATTCCGATCGGTCCGCAGCGGCTCAACGCCCCCGACGGTCATTGATTGTCCGATTCCTCGTCGATCATGAAGTCGGCCATGGGATTGAACCCCTCGGACTTCTTCTTGGGAAGCTTGGCCTTCTGATCGGCCGAGAGGATGCCCTCGATCCGATCCTTGGTCTTGTTGTCGAGTTCCCGGCGGGCGTCGCGGGCCACCTTCACGGGGTCGTTGGGATCGCCGCCCATCCCTTGGAAGCCCTGCATCATCACCATGATCGAGCCGCCCGCCTGCGTCTCCTTCTCCTCCGTCGCCTTGGCCCACTTCTCGTTCACCGTCGCGGCCTCGCGGGCGTACGACTCCTTCACCGACTGGAGCTGCTCCTTCTGGTCGGGCGTGAGGTCGGCGAACCCCAAGGCGGCGTCGAGCATCTGCTGCGGGTGCGACGCACGATAGATCCGCGGGAAGCTCCGTCGCTGCACTTCGGCCACGAACTTGACGCGATCGGCGTCGCTGAGGGCCGGCTCGATGCGACGCGCGTAGGAACGGTTGACGTCTCGCACCTGCGCCGCCGACTCGGAGAGCTTCTTCATCATGTCCTGGACCTTGTTCATGTCGAACATGGCCCCGCCTTCCATCATGTCCTTCTGCGCGTCCTTGGCGGAGCGCTCGAACTCCACGAGGAGCTTGTCGATCTCGAGCTCCCAGCCATCGAGCGCGTCCTTGACCGCGTCGGCGTCGTTGGGCGAGACCTTGATGCGCTCCATCACGGAGACGAGGTCGACCGCGGAGCCGCTGACGAGCCCGAACCGCATCGCCTTCCCGCGACGGTGATGACGCTCGACCGCGGGCCACTTCGAGAGCTGCGACTCGTTGCAGACGGCCTTGAGGTCGTCGAAGAAGCTCTTCTCGAGCCCCTCGGCCTTGGCGGTCATGTCCTTGCTGATGGAGGGCATCTCCTTCTGGAAGACCGAGAAGTCGCCGTCCTCGCGGGCCTTCTGGCCCAAGGCGGACATCTTCTCCATCATCTCCTTCTGGAGCGCGCGATTGGCCTCGGTGTGGCCGTCGTAGAGGGCCTTGGCCGTCTCCTTCTGGTCGGCGTCGAGGCCGAGCAACTTGACGAAGGCGTCGAAGCTTCGCTTCGTGATCGGGTCCATCGCCGCGCCCTGCCCGCCGCCCATCATGCCGAACTGGGCCCGGGCCGGCGTCGCGAGCAGCGTGACCGCCGCGACGACCGCCAGGATCGTCCGAAGCGTCCGCGTCCACGCACTCCCGCCCGTGCGGCGTTGATCGACCATCGCGTGTGCATCCATCCGACAAGTCATGGCCAGTTCCCCTTGAGCCCGCATGGCGGGCCAGTGACGATTCACCGAACGCATGCCGAAGCGTATCACCCCGCCGCGATCACTCCGAGCGGCGGATGATGACCGCGTTCCCCTCGATCTGGCCCTCCTCGCCCTCGCCCTTGCCCGCCTTGGGCAGGCGTTCCTGCTGCGACTGGTTGAGCACGCCCCGAACCCGCTTGGAGACCTGCTCGTCGAGCTCCCGGCGGGCCCTGCGCGCCTCCCGCAAGCCCTCCGATTCGTTGCCGAAGGACAGGACCACGCCGCCGCCGGCCCCGCCCGTCTGCCCGGAGGCCTCCGATTCCTCGATCGCCTTGGCCCACCCGGCGTTCAGGGGCGCGACCTCGCGTTCGTACGAGGCCCGGATGTCGGCCAGCCGCGACCGCTGCGAGTCGTCGAGATCCGTCATCGCCGCGGCCGCGTCGAGTTCGCGGGCCGTCCGACCCTTGCGATACACCCGCGGGTGGGAGGCCGCCCGCACCCGCTCGCGGAAGTCCGCCTGCACGCCCTCGGGGAGCAGCGCCTCGACCTTCCTCGCCGCGTCGCGATGAACGTCGCGAACCTTGATCCCCTCTTCCTTCGCCTTGGCCATCGAGGCCTGCATCTCCTGGATGTCGATGGGCTTTCCCGGAGTCCATCCCGGCCGCTCGCCGCGTCCTTGCAGTCTGGCGACCATCAACCGATCGAGTTCGAGTTCATACTGCTCGAGGATCGGCGTCACCGCCGTCCGGTCGGCCGACGAAAGGTCCAGTTCGTCGACGATCGCGATCACGTCCATCGACTCCCCGCTCATCGAACCCGACGCCAACCCCACCTCGCGGCGACGCATCCGCTCCACCCTCGCCCACGCGGCCTCCTGAGACGATGACAGCAGGGCGCGAAGATCCGACAGGAAGTCGCCCTCCAACTTGGCCGCATCCTCGCGGAAGGACTTGTCGAGGGCCGGAAGCTTCTCCGTGAACGCCGAGAAGTCCCCGGTGTCGTCCGACGAGCGCCGTGCCTCCTCGAGGGCGTCGCGGAACGCCTTGCGCCGGATCTCGAAGGCCGAGACGTACCCCTCGTGAATCGCGCCGGCCTGCTCGGCCTGTTCGGCGGACATGCCTGTCACCTTGGCCGCCTTGGCCACGAACCGCTTGGCGACCATCGAAGGCCCGCCGTCGCGGCCCGGGCCGCCGATGTCGACCGACATCGAGATCACCTGTTGCGCATAGGCCTGGTGGGTCGACCACCCCCCCAGCGCCAGCACGCATGCCAACGCGAGAGGGACCACCTCACGGTGAACTGGACGCTTCGAGCTCAATGACATGAAGGGCGATCTCCGAGAAAGAGGAGGGAGCGGGTCACGGCCGCATGCAACGCCAACGACAACGCCGCGGCAACGCGTCACGCACGCGAGGCGACAAGCGGACCTCGATCGACATGGATGGTCCAGACGACCACTTCCGTCGGACGTGCCGCCGGCAACGACTTCGCCGCGCGGTCCGCCACGCTGAGCGTTGCTCGGCGGACTGTGGGAGCGGTCGACGCGTCAGTTCTGACCGCCGCGGCCTCGACCGCCACCACCACCACCACCGGCGCCACCCCAGCCACGACCTCGACCATCGCCCTCTTCCTCGGTCCGCTCGGGGAGACGCGTCTCCTGATCGTCGGTGAGGACCTTTCGAATGTCATCGATCAGCTTGCGTTCGAGGTCGCGGCGTTCCTCGCGGAGGTCGGAGAGCGGGCCCTCCTGGTTCCAGCCCCTCGCCATCATGTCGGCGATGTTGAACTTGGCCTCGCTCTCCTCGGTGGCCGTGACGAGCTTGGACTGCAGCGGCGTCAGGGTTTCCTCGAATCGCTTGGCGACCGCGGCGAGTTGCTCCTTCTGCTCGGGGGTCAGGTCCGCCATGCCCATGGCCGCCTCCGAGACGCGGGAGGCATACGCCTTGCGATAGATGTCGGGGTAGCTTTGCTGATTGAAGGCCGCCTCGAACGCCGCACGCTTGTCCTCGGGCAGGGCCTCGAGCACCTGGCGGAAGTAGCGGCGGTTCACGTCGCGGACGCGACGGCCGGCCTCGCGCCCCTTCTCGACCATGTCCTGCATCGCCTGCATGTCGCCGCTGCGACGCAACTCCATCATCTTCTCCATCGCCCCCTGATACACCTCGTTCCGCCTCGTGAGTTCGCGGTCGAGGTCTTCCTGATACTGCTCGAGGAGGGGCGACACCTGCGTCGACGCCTCCGCCTCCAGATGCTGCTGCTCGGTCAGGTCGACCAGATCGACCCGCTCGCCGCTGAGGCGTCCCCACCGCAGCGTCGCGTCGCGGCGGTACGTCCGTTCGACCTGCGGCCACTTCGACGCCTGGTCGGGCGTCAGGATCGACTTGAGGTCGGAGAGGAAGGTGTCGTCGAGCTTCTTGCGATCATCACGGAACTTGGTCGCGCTGGACTGCATCTTCTCGAAGACGGAGGGGTCGTTGGTCTCGCGGAACTCGTCGCGGGCCCGCTGCCCGGCGTCTCGCATCACCTTCGCGGCCGTGGCCGCCTGGCCCGAATACCCCTCCAGCAACGCTTCGGCGGCCTCCTTCTGGTCGGGCGTCAACGCCAGCAGTTTGGCGAACTTGTCGACCTGGCGGCTGCCGATCTGGGGCAGCATGCCCTCCATCATGCCGCCGCCACCGCCGCCGCGACCGCCTCGGCCCCCCGGCTGAGCATGGGCCGTTCCGGCCGCGGCAAGGAGCGTCAGGACCGAAGCCGCCACCACCATTACCGAACGAAGAGTGAACATGAGGTCGATTCTCCACACGACAGGCCAAAGACCAAGGCAACCGCCCCCGAAGTCAGAGGCGAACGCCCCTGAGATCACGCCATCATCCACGGGCGCGAGGCCCGATACGCCCGCCCAATGCTCTCGACGGACGCGGATTGCATCCCAAGTTCGCCGCCCGGAACGCAATGGAGGCGGCGATCGGCGTCTTGTACGAAGCCTCGGCGGCGACCGTTACGCGCCTCCGGGGGCCCCTCAAGGCTCCCTGGAGAGCGTTCCCAGGTCGATGCACAGGTCGCCGGGGTGGTAGTAGTCGACCGCCAGCACGCCTTCACCCACGGACGTGAAGACGAGGCAACCGCGGCCGTGACGGGTGGCGTAGTCGAAGTCGCCGTCGCTGGGACCGGCGTACTCGGCGTTGCGTTCCTTCTGCACGTGGAAGTGGTAATGGGCGATGGCATGGTCGGAGGCGGCGAGCATCTCGTCGCTGGCGACGAACTGGGTGTCGCCCCGTCGCTGGCTGCTCCTGGGCATGTAGAGCATGACGACGGCGCGGTCGGCCTGACCATCCGTCGACGCGCCGTCGGTTCGCCGGAAGGCGACGAGTCCGCCGTACTCGGTGGACGTGTCGGCTCGATCGGCCCGAGCCTGCGCGAAGAGGGCCCGCACGACATGGGGCTGACGGATCGCCTCGTCGATGGCGATGATGGCGATCAGGTCGGCCCAGGAGAGTTCGGCGAGGCGACGTTCGAATCGCTCGCTCTTGACGGGTCCATCGACGCGTTTGCCCTCGGAGACCGATCGTTGGTGCAAGACCCGGTCGTGCAAGCGCTGCTGCACCATCAGGGCGAGTTGGTCTCGCGACATCGACAATCGCTCGGGCGCGACGGCGGCCGTCCAGCGGATGGCCTCGAGATGGCGCAGGCGCAGGTCGCCGGCCTCGGAGGGCGTCTTGGCGACGGCGGCGGCGGTCTCCTTCCACCAGCCTGCGTCTTCCTTGCGACGCGGGGATCGGAGCGAGGCGAGCCAGGTGAGTTCATCGCCGGTGACGGGAACCGCGCGGAGGTCGGCCCGAGCCGCCCTGACGGCATCGAGGACGGCGTCGCCCCGCACGCCCGCCGCCCGATCCATCATGGAGGCACGCGCCGTTCCGTCGGGATCGATCCTCGCGAGCACGTTCCACGCATCGGCGCGGTGCCGCATCGTCCAGTCGATGGCTTCCGTGGGGGGCAACTTGGGCGGATCGAGGAAGACCCCGAAGACGACCTCCTCGACCGATCGCCCCGGATTGAGATCCTGCAGCGCGCGTCGCTCGACGCGATCGGACTCCTCGACCCCGGGCAGCGTCCGCGAGTAGGCCCGGACGATCGAGGGCGTGAAGTCGCTCCAGCCCTTGGTGCCCGCGTTGCGACAGATGGTCACGACGACCTCGCGCGCGCCCTCCTTGGGCAGCATCATCTTCGCCATCTCCCTCGCATCGCTCACGACGGCCTCGTCCTTGTCGTTGAGCAAGGCGTCGACCACCGCCGCACGGAGGGCCGCGGGCTGGCCCGTCGTCCAGGCGATCTCCTTGTAGACGTCGCGCGGCGCCACCGCATCGACGCCGATTCGTTCGGCGGCGCCTTGGCCGGCTCGCAGGTCCGAGACCGCCTGCAGACGCCGTGCCGCCGACTCGGACGTGTCGCGGAGGATCGACAACGGCGGGCGCTGCGACGACGTCGTCGAGCACCCCGCGACGGCGAGGACCCCAACCAGAGCCAGCAGCGGCCGGAAACGACGCGGACGACGGAGCATTGACATCACGCAAGCATAACCACCGACGGGTCGCATCGTGGCCGATCGACACCGTGCGGACGTACCCTGCGGCCATGGCCAAGAAGACCCCCGTCGCTCCCGCCTCGACCCGCACCGAGAAGGACACCATGGGCGAGATGCAGGTGCCCGTCCACGCCCTCCACGGCGCGTCCACCCAACGGGCGGTGCTCAACTTCCCCGTCAGCGGACGGCCGGTGCCCTTTGGCATCATCGCCGCGTACGCCGCCATCAAGGCCGCGTGCGCGAAGGTGAACAAGTCGCTGGGGCGGCTCGACGCCAAGCGAACCAAGGCCATCGTCGAGGCGTGCGATCTCGTCGCGACCGGCCTGCCCGACCACGGCGGCTGGCAGGCCCACTTCCCGGTCGACATCTTCCAGACCGGCAGCGGCACCAGCACCAACATGAACGTGAACGAGGTGGTCGCCAACCTCATCTGCCTCGCCCGTGGCAAGCCCATCGGTTCCTCGAAGGACCCCTCGTACCTCAAGGCCGGCGGCGTCCACCCCAACGACCACGTCAACATGGGGCAGAGTTCCAACGACACCTTCCCCACCGCGATGCACGTCGCCGCGGCGGTGGCCATCCACCGCGACCTCTCGCCTGCCGTCCGTCGCATGGCCGAGCAACTCGAGCGCCAGGCCAAGGCGTGGGACAGCATCGTCAAGATCGGCCGCACCCACCTCCAGGACGCCACCCCCATCCGGCTCGGCCAGGAGTTCGGCGGCTACGCCTCGCAGTTGCGCCACGCCCTGGCTCGCCTCGACGCGGCCGTTCACGCGTTGTGCGAACTGCCCCTTGGCGGCACCGCCGTGGGCACGGGCATCAACTGCCACGAGCAGTTCGGCTCGCTGGTCGCGGCCGAGTTGAGCAAGACCTTCACCCGCGGGAAGAAGGACGCCATCACCTTCCGCGAGGCGAGCAACCACTTCGAGGCCCAGCACGCCAAGGACGCGTACGTCGAGGCCTCGGGCCAGCTCAAGACCCTCGCCGTCTCCCTCTCCAAGATCGCCAACGACATTCGCTGGCTGGGCTCGGGCCCCCGCTGCGGCATCGGCGAACTGGTCCTCCCCGCCGTGCAACCCGGTTCGTCGATCATGCCCGGCAAGGTCAACCCCGTCATCTGCGAGTCGCTCGTGATGGTGGCGTGCCAGGTGATCGGCAACGACGCGGCCATCACCTACGGCGGCTTCGGCGGCGTGGGCTCGCTGCTCGACCTCAACGTGGCCATGCCCATGATGGCCGCCAACATGCTCGAGAGCATCCACCTGCTCGCCAAGGGATGCGACATGTTCACCACGAACCTGCTCGCCAACCTCCAGCCCGACGAGGCCCGCTGCCAGAGCCTGATCGAAGGCTCGCTGGCGATGTGCACCTCGCTGGTGCCCGTGATCGGCTACGACGCCTCGGCGGCGCTCGCCAAGGAGGCCTTCAAGCAGGGCAAGACCGTCCGCCAACTCGCGTACGAGACGTGCGTCGGCCGCTCCGACAACGCCGGCAAGACGATCACCCGCGGCGACATCGACGCATACCTGAACCCGTGGAGCATGACGCTGCCCGGGGGCGAGGGAAGCGCGGGCGGCTGAGCGACGCCGGGGCGCGACGAGCGGCCTGCGTCGCCCCCGTCACGGCTGCTTGAGGCGTTCCATGACCATCTTGAGGTCCGACCACACCTTGCCACGCACTTCCTCGGTGTAGCTGCGAAGCACGTAGGACGGGTGATAGGTGGGCATCACCGGGATGCGTCGCCCGTCGCGGATCGTCAGTTCGCTCCAACGGCCGCGGAGATCGCTCATGCTCGACTCGGTGCCGAGCAGCATGCGGGTGGCCGCGAGTCCGAGGGTGACGAGCAACGTGGGCCCGACGATCGCGATCTGCTCGAGCAGATAGGGCAGACTGGGCGCGGCCTCCGCCTCGGGCGGGAACTTGTTGTTGTCCGGACGGGCCTTGAGGACGTTGGCGATGTACAGGGACGAACGTTCGATCCCCATCGCGACGATCATCTTGTCGAGCAGTTGGCCGCTGCGACCCACGAAGGGTCGGCCCTGCAGGTCCTCGTCCTCGCCGGGCGCCTCGCCGATGAACATGAGCGTCGCACGGACGTCGCCCTCGCCCCAGACGATATTGTGGAAGACGGGCTTGAAGTGCCGGTGCGGTTGCTCGCGGCCGTAGCGTTCCTGCAACGCGGCCATGGCGGCATGACGCGCCTCCTCGCCCCTCGACGCGGCCTGATCGGCGGGGATCGGGTCCGGCCACGGCTCGGAAGCGGACGCCGCCTCAACAGCGAGAATCGCCGCCGGTGGCTTGGGGACCGCCGCGGGGGTCTGACGTGGCGTGGCGGGCAGGGTGGGTCGCGGCGGCGGCTCGGCCGCCGCGGGCCTCGTGCCCACAGACGTGGATGCCGCGGGGGCGACTCGCGGCAGGACCTGCGGCGATGTCGGCACGGTGGCGGCCGCGGGCTCGATGTCCGGGAGAGTGACGTCGAGGACGCCGCAGCGATAGACCGGGATGAAGTCGACGTCGAGCAGGCGGGCCGTCTCGGCGCTCTGGCGTACGAAGGAGCGGAGTTGCTGGAGCGGGTCGGCCATCCGGAGCAAGGGTACGTCGGTGGCGGGGTTCGGCGACGACCAAGCCTCGATGACTTTGCTACGCTGGCCTCTCCAGATGGCCAGGGCCCGCTCCAAGTCCTCGTCGAATCCGTTCCGGCTCTTTGCCGGCGGCGCGGCGACGCGCGATGGGTACGGCGAGGTGTCGAAGCAACCGCTGCAGGTGCTGTGGTTGCTGCTGCCCTTCCTCGTCCTCTACGAGTTGGGGTCGATCCTCTACCTGCAGCATCCGAGCGAGGGGATGCGAGAGTCCATCGCGGCCTACAGCTTCGTCGAGCGGATCTTCCGCGCCTTTGGCGTGGCGAGCTTCCACATCCCGGCGATCCTGCTGGCCGCGTCGCTGGTGGGGTGGCACGTGGCTCGCCGCGACCCCACGGTGGTGCGACTGCCGGTGCTCTTCACCATGTTCGTCGAGTCGGTCCTCTGGACCTTTCCGCTGCTGATGCTCGGGCTTCTGCTGCAGTCGCGTCCGGGCCTGATCGAGACCGCCCGCGCCGTCGACATCACCGCGTTGCCGTGGCAGGCGAGGCTCACCCTCAGCGCCGGCGCCGGGTTGTACGAGGAGTTGCTCTTCCGACTCGTGGGCATCACGCTGGTGCAGTTCATCCTGAGTCGCCTGATGGCGGCCAAGCCGGACGTGGCCGCCACCATCGCCGTCTTCGTCTCCGCGATCGCCTTCGCGATCTACCACCGCACGACGCTACCCGGCGGGGGCGCCGATCTCACGCTGTTGACGTATTACGGCCTGGCGGGACTTTATTTCGGGTCGCTCTTCATCTTCCGCGGGTTCGGCATCGTCGCGGCGACGCACTTCCTGTTCGACGCGCTGGTGCTGGTGGCCATCCCGGCGGCGGGCACCAGGACCTGACCCTCGCCCGCAGTCGCGGACTCACCGTCGGCGCACGCAGCGAGCGGGGTCGACCTCGATGACGATGCGACGCGCCGCCGCGTCGCGGGATCTTTCCCGTCCGACCGGCAGGGTCTGGGCGACACGCTCGAAGTCGCCACCCATCCACAGCGTGACCATGGCGGTGCTGCCGTGCGTCGTGATCGACCATGACGGCCGGAGTCCTGGCGACGCGGCCGAGAGCGACTTCCTGACCGTCGCGCCCACGTCGACGCCGGCGACGCCCTCGAGCATGAAGGTGACGGGGGCGGCTCCGTGCGCCACGGCCGTGGATGGCGTCGCCATGAAAGCCGCTTCGTCGCCTGAGGCGTTGGCGTCTGGCAGGAACTCGAGCAGGATCGGCGGGGCGGCTGAAATGGCATGAGCCGCGCCGGCGGGCGAGTCGGCCAGGAGTCGCGACGGGCCGACGCCGAGCACGCCGGCGGGTCCGAGCAGTTTCCATGCGACGAATCCGACGCAGCACAGAGGCACGGCGACCTTGAGCAGCGTGCCGACGGCCCTCGCGGAGATGAGGAACGCAGCCGCCAACAGCAGCACGCCCCCGGCCATCATCGGCATCCGCCACGCCGAGAGGTCGGGCAGGGTGCCCAGACGCGAGAGATACCACCATCCGACGCCGCCTCCGCCGACGAGGATGACCGTCACGAGGTCGGTCCATGCCCTCGAGGGCGAGCGTGCGGGCGTCATCGGCATGTCGGGGGAACGGGCGTCCATGCCGCCGGGGCGAGCGGCCGGCTGTGCAGCGGCCCCGGCCTTCACCAGCACCGGTTGCCCGCAGTGGGGGCAGGGGAGCCTTCACCCAATGCCGACGAGACACGCCTGAATCGTGGCGTGACACGAGGGGCATTCGACCTGGAGGCGGGACAGGGAGCTCATGGCGACGCGAGGGAGGCAAGGGCCAACCCCGGGGGGCTCATCGGGCCGGGCCCTTCCCCGCATCAGGCGGAATCGTTCGATTCGCTCCTATGTTTGATCCATCATGCCCCAGCTGTCCCCCCGAGTCCTCAATCTCAAGCCATCCGTCACGGTCGCCTTCATGAACAGGGCCAAGAACATGAAGGCCCAGGGGCTCGACGTGCTGTCGTTCGCGGCGGGCGAGCCGGACTTCGACACGCCTCAGCCGATCAAGGACGCCGCCATCGCGGCCCTGCAGGCCGGGCAGACGAAGTACATGCCGACGCTGGGCGATCCCGCGACGCGCAAGGCGATCGCCGACAAGTTCACGACCGAAAACGGCATCCCGGGCCTGACGCCCGATCACATCACCATCGGCAGCGGCGGCAAGCACTCGCTCTACGTCGCGTGCCACGTCATCTTCGATCATCCGCCCCACGGCCAGCAGCCCCACGAGTGCGTGCTGCCCGTGCCGGCATGGGTCAGCTACGCCCCGCTGGTCGAGTTGGCCGGCGGCAAGATCGTCGAGGTGCCCACCACCGTCGCATCGGGGTTCAAGGCCACGGCCGAGCAGATCAAGGCCGCCATCACGCCCCGCACGCGGCTGGTCATCCTGAACTCCCCCAGCAACCCCTGCGGCACGATGTACACGCCCGACGAACTCCGCGCCATCGGCCGCGTGATCCTCGAGGCCTCCCGGACGATCGCCCCCGACATCCTCGTGCTCAGCGACGAGCTCTACGAGAAGATCACCTTCGGATCGATCCCCCACTTCTCGATCGGCTCGATGCCCGAGATCGCCGACCGCGTCATCACGCTCAACGGCCTCTCGAAGGCCTACGGCATGACGGGCTGGCGCGTCGGCTACACCGCCATGCCCGGCGAGTTCGGCCTCAAGTTCACCACCGCCATGGCCACGCTGCAGGGGCAGATGTCAACGAACATCACCAGCTTCGTCTACCCCGCCATCCGCACCGCCCTCACGCAGTGCGCCCCGCAGGTCGAGATGATGCGTCAAGCCTTCGCCGCCCGCGCCACGGTCATCAACGCGAGACTCTCCCGCATCAAGGGCGTCATCAACGCGCCCGCCACCGGGGCGTTCTACGCCTTCCCCGACGTCTCCGTCTGGTTCGGCAAGACCACCAAGGGGGGCAAGCCCGTGCGTTCGGCCCTCGAGATGTGCAACGCCATGCTCGAGGAGAACCTCCTGGCCTTCGTGCCCGGCGAGGACTTCGGCGGCTGCGGCGGCAACCACGTCCGCATCTCCTTCGCCTGCAGCGAGGAGCAGATCAACAAGGGCATGGACCGATTCGAGGAGTTCCTCGGCAACCTCCGCTGAAGCTCGCCGGTATCGCCCGCGGCACCTCCTGCGAACCGCGTGATGCCACCCAACGCCCCCACCACGTCCGCCACGCTCCGCGACCTCGAAGCACCGATCGCCGAGGACAGGCCCTGTCGCCGCTGCGGCTACAACCTTCGCGGGCTTCGCGCGGGCGACCGGTGCCCCGAATGCGGCACGGCCATCGGAGGGGCACGCCGCGCCCGCGGACGAGTCGGGATCGACGAGGCGCCCCTCGAGCGTCTCCGCGTGCTGCGGGCGGGATCGCTGCTGCTCGCCTCGGGCGGGCCCCTGGGCACGGCGGCCTTCGTCGTCGCCGTGCAGGCCGAACGCATCTCGTCCGGGAACGACATCACGCCGCTCGCGGGCATCGTCGCGGCCATCGCGTTCCTCGCGTGGGCGGCGGGCGCGTGGCTCGTCCACTCGCCTTCACCGGAGCGGACGTCGACTCCCGACGCGGCCGACGGCGCCTGGCGAACGGCCAATCGCCTGCTGGCCTTCGCCCCGCTGGCCGCCTGCGGTTCCCTCGCCCTGCACCTGAAGTTCAACGCGAGCCTGACCTGGCTGGTGTTCGCCGCGATCCTCCTGCTGGCGTCGTTGGCGGGCTACCTCTCGCTCTGCTACTTCGCGTCGATGCTGTGCGCGTGGGCCGGCGACGACGACACCGCCGAACGGTTCCGCGTCTCGGGATTCGTGGCGATCGCGGGCGGCATCCTGTTCGGCCTGGCGTTCAGCGGCACGATCGTCTTCGTGATCGTCAACGGCCCGGGCCTGCTCTCGACCCCCGCGGCGGTCGTCACGGGCCTGCTCACGGCCTACTGCACCTGGGGCGCGGTTCGTTCGCTGTTCACGCTGCACGAGACCTTCCACTGGGCGATCAAGAACCGCTTCGCGTCGATGGACGCCGACGTGCGGATCGCCGACCGCATCCGCAGCCGCATCGAGGAGAATCAGTCCGACTCGTCGCGCAAAAAGGCGCGACACGTGCGCAACCCCTGATCCCCTTTCGGGGCGGTTCGACCGGCGTAATCGTCGCGGACGTCCCCGCTCTCGTTCGGGGATTCGACCTCGCGTGAAGTGCCGGAGGCCGCCCGACGATGGCTCGGACGAGATGACCACTCCTCCGCCCCTCTCGCGTTATCAGCCCTATTCCGCCCCCTCCGCCACGTGGCCCGTGGCGTTGGCCGACCGTGCGGCGCTTCGCGCTGCGGGACTGTGCATCCTCGCGGTGGATGGCTCGCTGCGGGCGCTGCGTGCGTGGGATGCCGACACGCTCTTTCCCTCGCTGACGCATGCCTCGTCGTCGCTTCGCGACACGCTCATCGCCAGCGGATGGCCCACGCGGCCGCTTCGCATCGGCGTCAAGTCGCCCGGTTCATGGTGCAAGCCCCTCTTTGATCAGGCGTCGCCGCTGCCGGTGGAATGGTGGTCGCTGGGCGCCGACGTGCATGCGGCGCAGGCCTGCCGGTCCCACTCGCTCGATGCCATCGTCGAACGCTGCGGCGACACGGGGTTGCTCGTCCACACGCTGGAGCGACCCGACCGCGAGGCCCTCTGGACCGATTGGACGCAGGAGCGACCGGTGACGTTCCCGGCGGTCTTCCCCGCACGGCTCGACGTCTCGTCGCTGCAGTGGCACGAGGTGGGCGAGGATGAATGGGCGCTGGCCCACGACCTCATCATCGCCGCCGCGACGCTCGCTCGCGATCCGGCCCGCGTGACCATGGCCGATCTGCTGCGGGGCCGCCACGGGGGACCGGGCGGGCCGGGCTCCACCCAGCCCGGCAAGGGCCTCAGGCCCCTGTCCACCCAGCGGCCTTGGCGAGAGACGGCGTTGTGGCAAGTGGCCTCGTCGCTGGTCGCGGCCGGAGCCTTCCCCTCGCCGGTGCGGGTGGCGGCCGCGCGGCTCTGCGGGGCGGCGAGCACGCAGACCGATTGGCCCGTGACCGAATCGTTCCGTCTCGCGACCGCGCAGGCGGCGGCGGCGGTGCTCCGCGAGGACCCCACGTCCCTGCTGCGACTGGCGGCGGTGCAACTCGGCTGCACCTGCGACGAGGAAGGGCTCGCGACGCTTGAGCACGCGCATGACGCCGTCGACGGCGCCTCGAGCGACGAATCGCTCGACAACATCGGATTCCTGCAGGCCGAGGCCGTCAGCGGCGAGCCCGTGTCGCTCACGACCGGTCGCCTTGCCGCGGGCATGTCGATCGCCTTCGCGAACTCGCCGGCCTCCCGCATCCGTTTCATTCTCGAGGACTTCCTCGACGTGCTGCGTGAAACGGGTCGGCTGGTCGGCCGCGACCAGGACCTCGCCCTCCTCCAACGGGCGTTCGTCGCGATCGATCGCGCGGCCACGCGGGCGGCGGCACGGCGCCCGACCCCCACACCGGCGCCCGCGACCGCGACCATCGCCTCTCCCGCTCCCGAGCCGTCGTCGCCGGAAGCCGAAGCGACGGCTCAAGCAACCCAAGCCCGCAAGGCGGCGTGAGATTCGCCGCCGCCGCGACCTCCCGCGGGCTACATTCCCGATCGATGCAGCCGCATCTGGCCTCCGATCCCGCCCTCGCCACGGTGCTCGCCGCCGTTCACGCGTCGCTGCGCGACGTGGAGCGGGTCTTTGACCGGCAACTTTCCAGCGACCTGCCCCCGGTGACCCAACTGGTCCGGCACATCGAGCGGTATCGGGGAAAGATGCTCCGCCCCACGCTGGTGCTGGTCTGCGGCATGGCCTCGCATCCGAGCGCCGGCGAAGGGGCATCGCCCGAAACCCTGGTCACCTCGCGTCACGTGGCGGCCGCCGCGACCTGCGAGATGGTGCACATGGCGACCTTGGTGCACGACGACGTGCTCGACGAGGCCGACACTCGTCGTCGCGGCGACACGGTCAACCGCCTTCACGGCAACGAGACGGCGGTGATCCTGGGCGACTACTTGATCGCCTCGGCCTACCACCTGTGCTCTCGCGAGGCGGGCAACGACGCGGCGATCATGGTGGGCCACGCGAGCATGGTGACGTGCTCGGGCGAACTGCTGCAACTCCATCATCGGGGCGACTACTCCCTCGACGAGGCGACGTACTTCGAGATCGTGGGTCGCAAGACGGCGGAACTCATCGCGACGTCGTGCTCGCTGGGCGGCCTGCTCTCGGGAGCGACCGTCGAGGTGCGCAACGCGTTGCACCGATTCGGCCGCGACCTGGGCGTGGCCTTCCAGATCCAAGACGACCTGCTCGACCTGACGGGCACGGAACGAACGGTGGGCAAGTCGGTGGGCAAGGATCTCGAAAAGGGCAAAATGACGCTCCCGATCGTGCACCATCTCGGCCAGTGCGCTCCCGCAAGCCGCGGCGAGGCGCTGCGGCTGCTCGAGCGGGCCTGCGGCGACTTCGCGGCCGGCGACCGGGAGGCGGCCTTGGCGGCGGCGGAACTGGCGTCGCGTCTCGAGGAATCCGGCAGCGTGCGTCACGCTCGCCAGCGGGCCTTGCTGCTGGTCGAGACGGCCCGCGAGGCGATCCTGCCGCTCAAGCAAAGCCCCGCTCGCGACCTGCTGCTCGCGATGGCCGATGCCGTGGTGAACCGTGCCTTCTGACGCCCGCGCCGAGCATCGGGTCTCGCCTCCGACGGGCTTCAAGGCCCGCCTGTTGCGGCTCTACCGGCGGCGGATCGTCAACGTGAACATCAACATCGTCGCCGCGGGGATGCTCGCGCTCATCCCGACGACGATCGCCGCCCGCCTCGCCGAACGACACTTCGGCGAGGGGAGTTACCTCGCCATCACGGCCGTGACCTTCGTCGCCGACGCCGTCTCCGACGTGGCCGTCTACTACGTGTTGCACTGGATCGCCAACCACATGCCCGGGGCGAGGGCCGACGGCCCCGGAACCGCGGCCTATGCCCACCTGTCCTACATCAAGGACGCGACGCTCGTGCAGTTCGAGCGCATGTGCCTCTCGCCCTTGCTGTACCTGATCGCGCTGGCGACCCAGTACTCGCTGATGCGGTTCGGGTCGGTGCCCTCGACGGGTGCCACGATCGTGGGGTTCGTCGCCGCCATCGCCGTCACCCGCGTCATGCACACCATGTGGATGTTGCGGGCCGAGCGTCGTGCCGCGGCCAGAACCATCGCATCGCCCGCGGTTCGCTGAACCCGCCCTACATCCCGGCCGATGTCCGGGGCATGGACATCAACGCCTCGACCCTGTCGGACATGGCCTCGGAACGCATCGCCTCGCAGGTGAGCACCCGGGTGGCGGTCAAGTCGCTCGACGCGATGAAGCAGGCCGGCCAAGCGGCGGTGGCGATGATTGAGGACGCGGCCAAGGTGCAGGAGCAGGCCGCCAAGGCGACCTCCGGCGGCCTCGACGTGGTGGCCTGAACGCCCGTCGGGCCGGGGCGGGGGTGAACAGGGGCCGGACGGGGACGGGACGGCGTGACGGGAATCGGGCGGGCGGGTGCGGAGCAAGCGTGCCGCACGGTCGCGACGAACGGACGCCTGACCTACACTCCGCCGCCTATGCCGACCATCACCATCAATGGCCTTCGCTGCGACTTCGCGCCCGGCCAGACGATTCTCCAGATCGCCAACGCCAACGGGATCGACATCCCGCAGTACTGCTACCACGAGGGCCTCTCGGTGGTCGCTTCGTGCCGCATTTGCCTGGTTGAATGCCAGGTGCCCAACGCGAAGACGGGCGCCATCGAGCCCTTCATGGGCGGCAAGCTCGTCCCGAGTTGCCAGCAGACGGCGATGGACGGCATGGTGGTGATGTCCGACTCGCCCAAGGCCGTCGCCAACCAGAAGGCGGTGATGGAGTTCCTGCTCATCAACCACCCGCTGGACTGCCCGGTGTGCGACCAGTCGGGCGAGTGCTTCCTGCAGGACTACTCGTACCAGTACGGCCGCGGCTCGTCCCGCTTCGAGGACCAGAAGGTCAAGCAGCCCAAGAAGGACGTGGGCCCCCACGTGCTGCTCTACTCCGACCGCTGCATCATGTGCACCCGCTGCGTGCGGTTCACCCGCGAGGTGAGCGGCACGGCCGAGCTGATGGTGCAAGGCCGCGGCAACAAGGAAGAGATCGACGTCTTCCCCGGCGTGGCCCTCGACAACGAACTCTCCGCCAACGTCGTCGACCTGTGCCCGGTCGGCGCGCTGCTCGACAAGGACTTCCTCTTCGCCCAGCGGGTCTGGTTCCTCAAGGAATCGGCGGGCATCGACCCCATCACGGCCAGCGGCGACAACATCTGGATCAACCACAATGAGGGCAAGGTGCACCGCCTCAAGCCCCGCACCAACCTCGCCGTCAACAAGCACTGGATCACCGACGAGGTTCGCTACGGCTGGAAGTTCGTCCACAGCGAGGATCGCCTGCGCTCGCCTTTGCGCAAGCAGTTCGGCGCCACCGTCGAGTGCGACTTCACCAAGGCCTATGACGACGCGCTCGACGGCCTTCGCGCCGCGGTGGCTTCGGGCAAGCGTGCGGGGCTGCTCGTCAGCCCCTTCCTGACGTGCGAGGAGGCATACGCCCTCGGACGGCTCATCCAGTCCATCGACCCCAACGCCGCCGTGGCCGTCGGCCCGGTGCCGCTTGTCGGCCAGGACAAGGTCTTCCCCGCGGGCATCGACGAGCAGAGCCCCAAGGCCTTCAAGATGTACGCAGAGAAGGCCCCCAACGCCCGAGGCGTGCGTCGCGTGCTCGGCGGCCTTTTCGGCGAGGGCAACGTCTCCGATTACGCGGGCTTGCTCCGTCGGCTGGGGCTTGGAACCGGCTCGAGCGACATCGGCGCCGTGCTGCTCACGGGCAACGCCCCCAAGGACTGGACCTGCCAGGAACTGCTCACCTCCCTCTCGGGCAAGTTCACGGTCCTGATCGACACGCTCCTCAACCCGCTGGTCGACCGCGCCGACGTGGTGATCCCCGGGGCCACGTTCGCCGAGAAGGCCGGCACCTACGAGAACGCCAAGGGCCGCCTGCAGGCCTTCGAGCAGGCGATCCCCGTGATCGAGATGGCCAAGAGCGAGGGGCAGGTCGCCTTCGACCTCCTGGCGGTGCTGGCGGGCAAGCCCGCGCCGATCGACAAGGAGATTCCCGTCGTCATCGAGACGACCCGCGGCCAGGTCGCGGCGGGCCTCCAAGTCGCCACGCCCTACGCCGACACCTTCAACGCCGCGTCGATCCGCACGCAAATGGCCGCGATCCCGGCCCTGGCCTGCTTCGGCACCGACGTGCACATGCCCGCCACCCTGCCCCCGGCCGAGCCCGACATGCAGATCGTGGATCTCTGAGTCTGAGCGACGGCCGATCGTGCGTGCCTTGGGCGGCGTCTCGACGCGCCGTGCGCCCATCGCATGGCGCGGGCCTTGGGGTTCATCCGAGCAACTCGATGGCCTTGCCCACCGTCTTGACCTGCAGCAACTCGACGCCCTTGAGCGACTTCACGATGCCTCGCTCGGAGGCGTGCAACACGGGCGTCACGATGCGCTTGTAGCCAAGGCGAGCCGCCTCGCGAAGGCGCACTTCCAGTTGCGGCACGCCCCGCACCTCGCCGCCCAGGCCCACCTCCCCCACCGTCGCCGTCGCGCCGTCGAGCGACCGCCGGTAGTGCGCCCCTGCAATGGCCAGGAGCAGCGCCAGATCCGAGGCCGGTTCGTTGACGCGGATGCCCCCCACGCTGCTGGCGAAGACGTCGCGGTCGGCCAGCCGCAACCCTCCGTGCTGCTCGAGCACGGCGATCAGCATCGCGAGGCGGTTGGAATCAAGCCCGGAACTCTTGCGCTTGGCGGCGCCCAGAAACCCCGTGGCGGTCAACGCCTGCACCTCGACGAGCATGCATCTCGTGCCCGTCATGATGGGGCACACCACGCTGCCGGGACGCGGGTCGGCGCCCAGGGCCGCAGGCACGCCCGCACCCTCGGGCACCTCGCGCAAGCCCGTCGAGGTCATCTCGAAGAGCCCGATCTCGAGCGTGGTGCCGAAGCGGTTCTTCGCGCTGCGGACGATTCGGTGGCTGTGGTAGCGGTCGCCCTCGAACGAAAGCACGCAGTCGACGAGGTGTTCGAGCAATCGCGGCCCGGCAAGGTTGCCTTCCTTGGTGACATGCCCCACCAGCACGATGGCGATGCCCGCGGCCTTGGCGAGATAGACCAGATCGGCGCAGCAACGCCGCAGTTGCGTCACGCTCCCCGGTGCGGCCGGCACGTCGGGCTTGTAGATCATCTGCACCGAATCGATGACGATGACGGCGGGCTTGACCTTGCGGGCCTGCTCCACGATGCGGGCGAGGTTGGTCTCGGCCAGGATGAACAGATGCTCGGGCATCGCGCCCTGCGGCTGGTCGCCGGCGGCGAGTCGAGCGGCTCGCATGCCCACCTGCTGGGCGGACTCTTCGCTTGAGACATAGAGCACCCGCTTCGACGCCCGGGCCCACGCGAACGCGCTCTGGAGCAGCAGGGTCGACTTGCCGATGCCCGGCTCGCCGCCGATCAGCACCGCGCTGCCCACGACCAACCCCCCGCCGAGCACGCGGTCGAGTTCGCGGATGCCGCCGGACAGTCGATCGACGCGCACGCTGTCGCCGGTGGCGGCGATTTCGGCCAGCGTCACGGCGCCCCCGCCGGCGGCGGGCGTGTCTTCGCCGTCGGCCTGCATGGCCAGTTCACCCACGGCCGCCGCGATGCCGCGTTGGGCATCCTGCTCGGCCGCCGGATCGACGGTGGTTTCCTCGAGACTGTCCCAGGCACCGCAATCGGGACACTTTCCCAGCCAGCGCGACTGAGCGCTTCCACACGAACGACACACGAACACCCGTCGCACCTTCGCCATGACCTAACGGTAGCGAACCCGAACGGGGCCCCGCCTTCGACGTGGCTTGCCCCACCCCTTGAATACCATGCCACGGTGCCCACGCCCGCTTCCAAGGACGCCAACCCGCCCCGTTCGCGCCGCCGCCGCCGCCTGCTCGTCGGCGGTGGCATCGTCACGGGTCTCTTGGTGATTGCCTACTTCACGCTGACGAGCCAGTGGGTGCTCGGGCGGATCGTGCTCTCGCAACTCGGCGCTGCATTCGGAGGCACCGCGTCCGCAACGAAGGTCTCCTTCGGCTCGGGCGGCCTGGTCGTGCTGGAGCACCCCTCCCTCCGGGCCCCGGGCGTCGCCGGCGAGGCGGGCGAGGTCTTCGCCGCGGCCCGCATCAAGGCCAAGGTGCACCTCGAGGCCCTGCTCGGGGGCGGCCGAATCGTCGAGTCCATCACGCTCGATCGACCCGTCATCAGGATCAGCCAGTCGATCGTCGACCGGTCCGTGAACATCGCGGCCCTCGAGACTCGAGCGGCGGACGAAGCGCCCCCACCCGAGCGTCCCGCGACCTCGCCCGCCCCGACTCGCGGCCCCTCGCCTCAGGACCTCATTCCGCACATCATGATCAACGGCGGCGTGATCCAGATCGGCGAGCACGACGATCGATCGTTCCGATCGCTCAAGCAGTTCGATCTCGAGGGACGCGTCGTCTCGGCCGCCGACGCCCAGGGCGGCCTTGAAGTCAGCCTTCGAGAGGTACCCACCCCGGGGCAGACGCCCTCGCGAAAGCCGCTGGAGGTGGCGGGACGCATCGCCGCGGACACGCTGACGCTTCGGGCCTCGGGACTCGAACTCGGCGATCTGTCGGCCGAATCGGTGCCTCAACCGTTGCGGGAGCGGTTCCGTTCGCTCGAGCTCGAGGGCACGATCGGGACGACGACGCTGACGTACCACCTCCGCACGCGGGGGCTCGAGGCCCGCACCGTGCTCGAGAAGGTCGCGCTCAACCTGCCCATCACGCCCAAGCCCGGCGTCGACATCAACGACCGCACCATCCCGGTGCCGCAGGAGCTGCGAGATCGCCTGCTCCGCATGGAGGATGTCCACGGCGAACTCGTCCTGAGCGACCGGACGATTTCAGGCTCGATGCGAGGCACGATCGAGGACCTGCCGTACGACGTCTCCTTCTCGGTGGAGGGCGCCGGCGAGGCCTCGCCGTTCACGGCGCGGCTGGTCTGCAGCGACTATGAGCTCAAGGAACAACCCACGATCGTGCTCTTCGCCCCGGGCATCGTGCGGCGGCGTCTCGAGCAGTTCTCCAACCCCACCGGCATCATCAACGCGACGATCGACGTCAGCCGCGATCCGCCCGCGGCCGGCAAGGCCGCCGACGTCAAGGTGAAAGGCACGCTCTCGCTGAAGAAGGGATCCGCGGCGTTCGAGCGGTTCCCCTACCGCTTCCACAACCTCGAGGTCGATGCGACCTTCGACGAACGCTCGCTGCACCTGACGCGGATCGACGGCGACACCCCCGACGGCGCGAAGATCTCGGCGACCACCTTCGTCGCGCCCCTCACCGACGACGCGGGCGTCACGGTCGACGTGAAGGTGACCGGCCTGCCGGTCGACGCCGACCTCGCCGCCGCCATGAAGCAACGCGGCAAGATCATCGACACGCTCTTCAACGACGCCAAGTACCGCGACCTGGTCGACGCCGGCCTCGTGATCGAACCCGAGCGCCACGCCCGTCTCTCGGCCCGTCGCGACGAACTGCTCGCCCGCGCCGTCCGCACGCCCGCGGAGGCCGTCGAACTCGCCGATATCGCCACGATCCTCACGCGGCCGGTCTTTCAGCCGGGTGGCACGGCGACGGTGACCGTCAAGGTCACGCGGGCCGAGGGCCCGGAGAGCATCTGGAACGACACCGTCGACATCGCCTTCGACGAGGTCCGCATCCTGCCCGAGGCGTTCCCCTACCCCATGGTGGGTCGCCACGTGCTGATGCGCAAGGTCGATTACGACACCACGGTGGAGGGCGGCACCTACGAGGGGCTGACGGGGGCCACGGCGGAGATCGCCGCCAAGTGCGACCTGCAGAAACTCGACGCGCCCGACGCGCCGTTCGTTCCCATGGTCGAGGTGAAGGCGCAGAACGTCCCCACCGACGCCTTCCTGCTCTTTGCGCTGCCCAATGCCGCGGGGCTTTCCCCCGACGGCCGCCCCCTGCGCGACCTTATCGGCGACCTGCACCTCGAGGGCCGGGGCAAGGCCCACGCCAAGGTCTTCCAACTCGAAGGGGATGACGCGAGCGCCTACGGCAACGCCGGATACGACATCCTCGTCGACATCGCGGGCATGCAGGCCACCCCGCGGAAGACCGGAGCGGCTCCGGGCTTCTCGCTGACCAACATCAGCGGCACGCTCGACATCCGCCACGATGCGCTCGGGCTCAAACTCGACGGCAACGCCGGTCCCGTCGGCACCGACGCCAACGTCATGGGCGAGATCTCGCTCGACGCCTCGATCCAGCAGCAACCGGTGACGGACCCGAAGTCGCGCGGCTCGTCACGGCTTTCGCTGGACGCGAAGGCGATCGCCATCGAGGCCTCGACGCCCGTGGAGGATCTGGTGTGGCTCTTCTCGCCGCAGGCGGCCATCGACATCAAGGCGGCGAGGGCCGAACTCCAGCCGGCGGGAAGGACGGACCTGCTGACCACGTTGCAGCGGGAGCCGGGCGAGTCGATGCAGGTTCGCGTGGCCGCATGGAACCCCAAGGGGCTCGAACTCTCGGCCCGCGGCGCACGCCTGGGGATCACCTGCGAGCGGAGCGACGAACGTGCGCCCTTCGTCACGATCGAACCGGGCGACGCCGCCGTGCCCACGCAGGTCACGTTCCACGGGCGGCCGCTGTCGCTGACGGACGGGGGGTCGGTGGTCGCCCGCGCAGCCATCAACGGCACCATTCGCGCTGACGGCACGCCGGTGCCGGGCGACCAGGAGGGGCTCCGCATCGCGTTGACGGACGCCGACTTTGCCTCGACGCCGGTGGCGACGCTGGTGAAGGCCTCGCTTCCGCCCGCGGTGGCCTCCTTCCTGACGGAGCATCGCGTGACGGGCATCTTCGACGCTGACGTGTCGCTGACCCACGCCAAGGGTCCGGCCTTCGAGGCCGCGGGCTCGGTGCGCCCCCGTTCGCTCGCCATGGTCGAGGCCGGAACGCCCATCTCGTTCGCCAAGGTCGGCGGCGTCATCGACTTCCGGCGAAACTCGGGCGAGTGGAAGGACGTCGAACTGACCGCTCCCGCGTGGACGGCCTCCACCAAGGGCTCATGGCAGGTCGATGACGCGGGCGAGGCCATCGCCCACATGCTCATCAGCGCCACGGCCCCGTCGCTGACGCCCGACCTTCGCGCGTGCCTTCCCGAGGATGTCCGGACGATGCTCAAGGACCTGCTCCTGCAGGTCGACGGGCCCGTGACCACCGACGGCCTTCGCGTGTCGCTGACCTTCCCCGCCCAGGGGGGCATCGGCGGCTTCAACGCCTCCGGACGCATCGGCGTCGCCAACGTGAGTCTCGACGCGGGCCTGAAGCTCGCCAACGCCAAGGCCGTGCTCGACTTCAATGCCTCGCGGCCGAACGCGACCAGCACCGCGTCGTTCGACGCCTTCATTCTCAGCGAGTCGCTCCAAGCCGCCGACGTCGCCGTCACCAACGCCAAGGTGCGGGCCGGCAGCGCGGGGGCCTCGATGCCCGGGGGCATCGCGATTCAACAGTTCTCGGGCGACTGCCATGGCGGGAGAGTCTCGGGCGAAGCCACGCTCTCCGCGGCTCGCCCCGACGGTCGCCGCGAGTTCACGGCCAGGGCGCAGGGCTCGAACATCCGCTTCGCCTCGGTGTTGGCCGACTTCCGTGCGGCACGGGCCTCGGCCGGCGTGCAGGTGCCGGCCTTCGAAGCCGATACGACGCCCGACGGATCGCGGGGCATGGTCGACTTCGGCGTCACGCTCACGGGCCTGACCGGCACCCCGTCATCGCGCCGCGGCCGGGGCACGGCCAGCGTCGGGGGCGGTCGGGTCGCCTCCATGCCGCTGGTGGTGCCGCTCATCCGCATCTCGAACCTGGAACTGCCGGTCAACGAGCGGCTGGACTATGCGCAGGCCGACTTCTTCCTGCAGGGCACCACCATCGAGTTCGAGCAGGCCTGGATCTCCTCGCCCGGCGTCGAGCTCATCGGCTACGGCTCGATGCAGTGGCCCGACGCGACGATCGACGTTCGCATTCGAGGCAGCAGCCGCACCCGCATCCCGCTCGTCTCGAGGGTGATGGACGACATCCGCAATGAACTCTTCACCGCGCGTGTCACGGGCCCCGTGTGGGACCCGGCCATCGGCATCGAGAGTTTCAGCGGCACCTCCCGCCTGATCCGCAAGCTGGTGGGCAGCACCCCCAGCGAGGCCGTGCAGCGACTGCAGCGCATCGAGCGCAACGCCACCCGTTCGCAGGAACGCCCCCGCGAACCCCAACGCGGCGGCCCCGCCCCCTCCTCGCCCCGCTGAGCGGCGGCCCGCACCGCGCGTACCCTTGGTGCACATGCCGCTCAACGAACGCCCCCAGTCGTTCCCCCCAGATCCCAAGGCCCCCACCGTCAGCGAACCCGCCTTGGAAGCCGGCCGCGCTTCCGAGACGCCGGAGTTCGCCGAGTCCATCGACGCGCTGATTCGCAGCGTCGGCGGCGATCCCTCGAGCTTCGACGGCCGCCTGGTGCACGACCTGGTCCGCACCTCGCTCAAGCTGCTCCCGGACGGCCGCGACACGGGCGAACTCAAGCTCATCACCAACGCGGTCAAGGAACTGAGGTACGCCTATCGCATCTTCGGCCGCTACAAGGAGCCGCACAAGGTCACGATCTTCGGCTCGGCCCGCACGCCCGAGACGCACCCCGACTACACCGCCTGCGTCGAGTTCAGCCGCCTCATGGCGCAGGCCGGATGGATGGCCATCACGGGCGCGGGCGGGGGCATCATGCAGGCCGGGCACGTGGGCCCGGGGCGTGCCGCCAGCTTCGGCGTCGCGATCCGCCTGCCCTTCGAGCAGAGCACCAACCCGGTGATCCGCGACGACGAGAAGCTCATCAACTTCCGCTACTTCTTCACCCGCAAGCTGATGTTCCTCAGCCAGGCCGAAGCCGTGGTTCTCTTCCCGGGCGGATTCGGCACGATGGACGAGGCCTTCGAGACCCTCACCCTCGTGCAGACCGGCAAGGCCACGCCCATCCCGATCGTGTGCGTCGAGGGCGCCGGCGGCGACTTCTGGAAGAACTTCGACGCCTGGATCCGCAAGGACCTCATCGCCCGCGGCTGGGTGAGCCCGGAAGACCCCAGCATCTTCTACCTCGCCAAGGATCCCGTCGACGCGGCCAACCACATCATCCGCTTCTACCGCAACTATCACTCGTCTCGCTATGTGCGCGACGACTTCGTCATTCGCCTGCGCAACCCCATCCGCGAGAGCGACGTCAAGATCCTTGAGCGCGACTTCGCGTCGCTGATCAAGGAGGGCGGCATGCGCCTGTCGGGTCCGCTCGAGGGCGAGAACGACCACCTGCTCCGTCCGCGGCTTGTCTTCCGGCACAACCGCAACAAGTTCGCCGTCCTCCGCCAACTCATCGACCGCATCAACGATCTCGAACCGGCCACCGGAGTCTGAGCGATGCGCGGCGAGGTGCGTCGAACCCTCTCGGGACTGCTGCTGGCCGCGTGCGTGGGCGGCTGCGCCACGACCCCTCCTCCGCCCCCGGCCCCGGAGCCCTCTCCCACCTCCTCGCTCACCGATGTCGCCGGCGTCGAGGTGGCCATCTGGATCGTCAACGACGCGTTGCCTCCAACCCCGCCGCCGACACCCACCAAGTCCAACCCCCGGCCCAAGGGCCCGCAGCCCACCGTCACGCTCTCGCAGGCCCTCGCGCCCTTCGCCGAGTGTCCTTCCCCCTTGGCCGAACCCGCCCGCTCCATTTGGATCCGCAGCGGCATGAGGATCATGGCCCTGCCCGCCTTCCAGGTCGCCGAGTTCGAGCAGTCGCTGCGGGTGGCCGGGCCCGTGCAGCGACAGTTCTTCGCCCAGACACCCAAGTGGTCGCAAGCCTTCCGCGGCCCGCAGGCCGAGGGGCTGCACGCCATCGCGCTCGACTCCGGGCCCGTCGACATCTCGTCGGGGGCCTTTCGCCTGCTCATGCGGTGCTACATGACGCCATCGCGAGCCGACGCGGCGACGCCTTCGCTGCAGATCGACATGGTGCCGCAGTTCGTCGACCCGCGTCGCGGCGCAAGCCTCGACGACCGGGCCATGCTCGACGATCCGTTCCGCCCCAAGCCCGAACCGGGAAGTGCCGTCCCGCGTCAGGGCGTGGTCCTCGACCACATGCTGCTGGAACTCGTGCTCGGCCGCGACGAGGTGCTGGTGCTGGTGCCCGAGCCCGACCCGCCCTCGCCGGACGCCACGCAAGGCCCCTCGGCGAGAGAGACCCCCTTCGGCCCCGCGCTGCCCTCGGTGCCGACGTTCGCCGAAGCCCTCCTCTCCGACGCGCTGGTCGGCGGCGACGGCCGCGTGAAGGCCGTGCTGATGTTCCGGCCGATCCTGCCGGAACGATTCATGCTCGCGCCGTGAAGCGTGGCCATCGGAGCGTGTCGGACGAACGCCCGGCCCGTGCGACGCCGCCGTGCCTTCACCCCGGGTTCAACGCACCCGCAGAACGGGTCCGCTTCACCCGCCGCTCCCTTTCTTGAACCCCCGGGGACCTCGCGGACCGATGCCTCCCGGACATCGCGGCACGCCATGGTCGTGCACGGGGCCGACCATGGACGACATCGCCCCGTCGAGCAACGGGTGCTCGACGACCGCTCAACACTCCCGATTGACCTGACTCACCCCACCCGGCGCGTGTCGCCCCGCTTGGCCTTCTGGTGGAGCGTCGGCGTCACGTGGAACGTCGCGGCACAGACGCCCACCTTGCGGTCCTTGGCGCAGATGCGAGCCATCAGCGGGTCCTTGGCCTTCAGGCGTGCCAACGCCTCGGGCACCAGCGCCTGCTGCACGATCTCAAGGTCGAGCGTGATGTTGAACTCGCGGCCCATCGCCACCAAGTCTCGCAGGTTCTCGCGAGGCGTGATGCGGTACAGGGCCGGCCCATAGCACGGCCGCAGGAAGCGATACTCGAGGTTCTTGCAGACGATGGTGTAGTCGCCGCCCGTGATGCCCATCACGTACGCGCCGGCGGCGATCTCGCTGTTGGCGAGCAGCGCCGCCCCGGCCATCGCGTTGTACCAGTTGCGGTTGAACCGCTTGAACGGGAGCGTGGCCGAGAAGGTCATCTCGTCCAGCCGCTTCATGCGGATGCCGCTCTTGAAGGCATAGGGCAGCCAGATCATCGAGCAGACGCGGTGCCAGAAGTGGTTCCTAGTCGAGAGCCGGGCGATGAAGGCCTCCACGCGGTCCCTGAGCGACAGCGTGACCTCGCGGGGACGCGTCGCCATCCTCGCCATGATCTGGCGTTCCTCCTGCTCGGAGACGTCCGACTCGGAGGGGTTCACGACGTGGCTGGGATCGGCGGTGTCCATGAAGCGTGGAAGGGGAGGACTGTAGTGCTGTGTTCGGGCATGCCGCGAGCCGGCCGTCAGACCCCCGCCCCGAGTTTCACGAGCAGGGCCTCGTCGATCCCCAGGTACTCCCGCATGTGCCGGTCGTAGGTGAGGGTGTCCTCGTCGCGAGACAGGTCGAGCCGCAACTCGTTGATCACCTTCGTTCCCTGCTTGATCCACTCGTCGAAGGTCTGCTGGGAGATGTGCTCGAAGATCCACTGGCCCACCGGCCCCTTGAAGGGCGGCCGGGCCATCTGGCGACCGGGCCTGCCGGTCCGGAAACAGACGAAGGAGCCGTCTGTCGCGGGGCCCGGCTGACGCTCCTGCACCGTCGGCACGGGCAGCCCGAGCTGCTCGAGCATCTCCCCCATCGCCTTGCGGGGCATGAAGTCGCCCTTGCCGGCCGCGATCTTGTAGCCCGCCGTCAGCACCTCGCCCGCCTGCTCCTTGTCGCCCGCATCGATCAGGGCCTTGCCGGCGAGTTGGTAGGCCTTGGACATGGCCGGATTGAGCTCAAAGCACCGGATCAACGCCGTGGCGGCATCCGCGTGGCGACCGGCCTGGGCGTACGCACTCCCCAGGCTGAACCACGCCATGTCGTTGTTGGGGTCGGCCTCGGGCCGGACCATGGTCTCGAACTGGGCGATCCGCTGGTTGATGTCGAGCATGGGAAATCGTACGGGCCGAATGCCTCCGCCGCAGGCGCCCGCCCGCCGGTGGCACCCCGGGGCCGGGCTCGCTTCTATCGTTGGGCGTGTCCAGCCCGACCCCCGCCTTGGCTCGTTCGCCCCTGGCCATCGACTTGGCCGGGATTCCGCTCCGCAACCCGGTTCTGCTCGCCGCGGGAACGGCGGGCACGCTGACCGAAATGGCCGACGTGCTCGACCTGTCGAAGGTCGGGGGCGTCGTCACCAAGTCGATCACCGTGGCCCCACGGGAGGGCAACAAGACCTGGCGAATCATCCCCTCCGACCACGGCATGCTCAATGCCATCGGGCTGGCCAACGTCGGAGTCGAGGCCTTCGCCCGCGACTACGCCTCCCAGGTGGCCGCCGTGCCGACCGCGGTGGTCGGTTCGGTCTCGGAGTTCTCCATCGAGGGGTACGTGCGGGTGGCGGCGATGTTCGACGCCACACCGGGGATCGTCGCGGTCGAACTCAACGTGTCGTGCCCGAACGTGAACCACGGGTGCGAGTTCGGCTCCGACCCGTCGCTCCTCGCCGAGTTGGTGCGAGCGGTGAGGGCCGTCACGCCCCGCGTCCGCCTCTTCGTGCAGCTCAGCCCGGTGGTCATGG
>JBAXFU010000037.1:0-29471 GCA_037139735.1 Phycisphaerae bacterium | reverse complement strand
CACGGCTTTATCGATGTCTGGTTCGCCACCGTTGGAGACCGCGCTCATCGCGAAAAGCTGGTAGAGCGTGTACTGCAGGTCATTCGTGAAGTGCCCAACGACACATCGACCGCATTCGAGCAGCACGTTGATGCGGCACGCAGGCGGGAAGCTGATGAGTTTATCGAGGCGTACCGCTATGTGCCCAGTACGTTTGCCGAGTGGATATTGGCCGCGATTGCCGGTGGCGATCGAGACCTGCGCAACTTCAAGCAATTCCACCGCACCATCCTGCGGGTGACTCCGAAGATGGTGCGCGCGGCGGCCGTCCGCTGGCGATGTCCCCCGAACCGGCGGAGGGCGTCGATGATCGCGTCGCGCTCCACGTCCTCGAGGGCCTTGGTGCCCGGCACAACCGCGGCCGGACGCGCCTCGACCAGCGAATGCGGGGCCGGAACGGGCGACACGATCGGGGGCGGCTGCACGGGCTCGGAGGCCGACAGCCACGCCTCCACCATCTCGTGGCGGATGCATCCGCCCGTCCGCGAGCCGCTGAGCACCACCGCCCGCTCGCAGATGTTCTGCAGTTCCCGCACATTGCCCGGCCAGTCGTACCCGGCGAGCGTCTCGAGCGTCCGTCCCTCGAACTCGAGCGGGACGCGACCCTCGCGGGCGCAGACCTTGGCCACGAAGTGACGCGCCAGGGAGGCGACGTCCTCGCGACGCTCCCGCAGCGAGGGCACCCGCAGCGGGAGCACGTTGAGACGGAAGTAGAGGTCGCGCCGGAAATCGCCCGCCGCGACGCTCGCCGGCAGGTCGCGGTTGCTGGTGCAGACCACTCGCACGTCGACGCCGATGGTCACGCTCGAACCGACCCGCTCGAACGCGCGTTCCTGGAGGACCCGCAGGAGCTTGGCCTGGATGGCGGGGCTCACCTCGCTCACCTCGTCGAGCAGGAGCGTGCCGCAGTCCGCCAGCTCGAACCGCCCCTTGCGGAGCCGCTCCGCGCCGGTGAAGGCGCCCCGCTCGTGCCCGAAGAGTTCGCTTTCGAGGAGCGATTCCGACAGGGCCGCACAGTTGACGGCGAGCATCGGGCCGGCGGTCCTGGGGCTCGATTCGTGCACGGCCCGGGCGACGACCTCCTTGCCCACGCCCGACTCGCCGGTCACGAGCACGGTGCCCTGCGAATCGGAGACGGCGAGGATCTGCTCGCGAAGCGTCCGCATCGCGGCCGAGTCGCCGATGAGCCGATCGACGCCCGGAGCCGATCCCGCGAGCCCGGCCGCGGGCTCGGATCGCGCGGGCGCGGCGAGCCGCAGCAGGGCGTTCTCGCGCCGGACCTGCCCGTGCTCGACGGCCCGCTTGACGGCGATGACCAGTTCGTCGCCCTCGAAGGGCTTGGTGAGATAATCGAACGCGCCCAGACGCATCGCGCGGACGGCGGTGTCGATCGTGCCGAAGGCGGTCATGAGGATGACCGGCAGGTCCTCGTCGATGCGACGCACCTGCTCGACCAGCTCGACGCCGGTCATGCCGGGCATCCGCATGTCGGTGACGACGGCCTCGGGCCGCCGCTGGGCGATCATCTCGAGCGCGACGCGGGCGTCGTGGGCGGCACGCACCTCGAACCCCGCCCGCTCCAGCGTGGCGCCCACGCTCTCTCGCATCATTTCCTTGTCGTCGACCACCAGCACGTACTTCATGCCTCGTTCTCCAGGGCGTTGCTCCCGCGAACGGCGTCGTCGCCGCACGCGGGCAGGTGAATCTCGAAGATCGCGCCGGGACCGCCGCCTCCCGGGGCCTGCGCGTTGTTGCGGACCTCGATCCGCCCGCCGTGGGCGTCGATGATCCGGTGCACGATCGCCAAGCCCAGGCCCGTGCCCGCGCCCCGCGTCGTGAAGAAGGGATTGAACATGCGGGCGATCACCTCGGGCGACACGCCTTCGCCCGTGTCGCGGACGGCCATCACCACCCACCGACGGGCCTTCCTCGACGCGTCGATGGCCTCCCGCGTCTCGATCGTGATCGTCAGCCGATGGTCGCGACCGGGCGCCTCGGCCATGGCCTCGAATGCGTTGCGGATCACGTTCACCAGCGCCTGCCGCACCAGCGACTCGTCGCACTCGAGCGTCGTCGCCTCGCCACGCGTCTCGATGGAGGTGCGCACGTCGCGCCACCCGGGCACGCCGTCGTGCATGCACGTCTCGAGCGCCCGCTCCACCATCGCCGCCGGCTCCACCGCCGCGGGCCGCAGCCGGAACTCGCGAGCGAAGGTCAGCACGTCGGAGACGATCGATTCCATCACCCGTCCGGCGGCCGTGATCTTGGCCGCCAGCTTCGCCTGCGCCGGCGCGGCCGTCGCGAGGTCCTGCTCGATCATCGAGGCGTACAGGCGGATGCATCCCAGCGGGTTGCGGATCTCGTGCGCGATGCCCGCGGCCATCTCGCCCAGGGCCGCCAATCGCCGCGACCGCTCCAGCTGCGCGTGGGCCTGGTCGAGTTCGCCCGTCAGCGACGCCACGCGGGCCTTGAGCTCCGCGTGCGAGGCCTCCAGCCGCGCCGTCACGGCGTTCACCGCGCCCAGCAGTTCGGCGAGCCCCTCGCCGTCGAGGTCGGGTCCTGTCCGCTCCGTCGATGCGACGTTCATGCGCGACGATCCTCCGCTCGGGGACCGTCCATCGTCCTCGCGGCCGGCGTCAGGCCGTACGCGGCCGCCGCTCGCCCCGCGGCGTGGAGGCCGCCCAACTCCCTTGCGCACCGGTCTCGCCGCTCACGCAGGCGGGCGACCAGCCGCTCGTCGTGGCGTGCGATCGTCGCGCGCAGGTCGTCGATGGCGTCGAGGTCGGCCTGCAGTTCCGGGGCGTCCACGCCGCCGGCCGAGACCGCGAGGACGTCGGCCTGTTCGGCGATGCGAACCAGCAGCAAGGCTCGCTCCTCGAGCAGAAGGTCGAGCCGGTCGAGATCCCCCGCGTCGAGCGCGTGGCCGCACCGCTCGCCGAGCGACATCGCCTCGCCCAGGAGCGAGCGTTGCCGTCGGGCGGTGGCGTGTCGAGGGCTGATGATCGTGGTCGTGTCGTTCATGGCGGGCCTCCTGCCCTCGCTCGCCCGCCGCTCCCGCGGGCCTCGCTTCGTTCAGTTTCCGGTCCCGTCGCCCGACTCGGGCACGCCGGCGAGCCTCGCCTGCGCCTCGAGCCACTGCTCCCACTGCCGTCGCGACATCGGCAGGGTCGGATCCTCCCACGCCGTGTCCGGGAGCGCCTCGTAGAACTTCTTCGCCCGCACGTTGGCCACCGCGGCCTCCTGCATCTTGCCCTGCTCCAGCAGCGCGCCGACGATCTGCACCATCGCCACCAGCGACGCCGCGTCGCGCGGGTACCGCTCCTTGGCGGCGTCGTAGAACCTGATCGCCGTGTCGTAGTCGCCCAGGTCGTACGCGCAGTCGGCCTTGAAGAACGTCGCGTTGCGCAACCGAAGATCGTCGAGTCCCGTCCGCTCGGGGAGACGGTCGTAGGCCTTCTCCACCGAGTCGAAGAGCGTCATCGCCCGCTCCAGCCGGTCGCGACGCGCCTTTTCCAGTTCGCGGCGCTGCGAGTCGGGCATCGCCACGCCGAAGCCGTCCCCGATCCGGATCGCGCTCTGACGGTGCGCGTCGGCCAGCTTGAAGTAGAGTCCAAGCGTCTCGCCGTCGTCCTGGGCGTGCGTCGCGGAGGCCTCGCCCGGCCGCGCCACCGCCGCCGAGCCGTTGGCCTGGGGCGTCCCCGCCGCGTGCTCGGCCTGGTCGAGCCGGGATCGATCCACGTACTCGCCAAGCCGCTCGATGGCCCGCTCGAACTGTCCGGTGTCGTAATAGTGCTCGCCCAGCGTCCGCAGGGCCTCCCGGAACATCGGCGTCGACGTGCCGCCCACCTCGCCACGCACCACCCGCAGCAGCTGCTGCTCGGCTTCGCCGTCGTTGGCCGGATTGAGGTCCGCCAGGAGCGTCCTGGCCAGGGGCACGTAGCTCGCGTCGGCCACGGGGCTGCTCTCTCGCGAGCTCATCCGTCCCGCGATCAACTCGCGGTAGACGTTCGCCGCGGCCTCGAGATCGCCCGACGCGCGATAGGCCTCGGCGAGGCGGAACTTGGCCATCGGCCTGCGGCTGTCGGAGGGGAAGTCGGCGGCGAACTGCCGGAAGGCCGCCGCGGAGCCGGAGAGATCTCCCGCCCGATCGAACATGTCGGCCGCCGCCCAGAGCGAATCGCCGTAGGCCTGCGAATCGGTCTGCACGCTCTTGCCCGCGTGCAGGCGGAAGTACTCCGCGCCCCGCGTCAGGTGAAGCCTCGCCTCCCGCTGGGTGGCGGGCTCGACCTGCGCCAGCGTCAGCGCGTTGGTGCCGCCGCCCGCCTTGACGAGCAGTTCCGACGCCAACTCGCGGTGCGTGCGGGCCAGCCCCAACAGCAGCTCGCCGGGGGCCTGCTCGAGGCCCACCAGCCGCTCCCCGAGCGTGGCGAACTGCAGCGCGGAGTGAAAGTCCTTCTTGTCGAACTGCTCGTTGTACCTCGCCATCAGGCTCCGGAGCGTCTGCTGGATGAAGGCCGGATCGACGACCCGCTTCTCCGTCTCCTCGGTCGCGCCGTGCTCGCCGGCCGCGGGGGAACCCCCGTGCGCGTGCTCGGGCTCCTTGCCCTCGGTCGCCGCGGCCTGCGTCGCATGTCCCTCGGCGTGGCCGGCCGAAGGCGCCGACGCCTCCTCCGCGGCCGCCGGCCTGAGGTCCACCTTCCCGCCCTTGAGAAGCGTGACCAGCGTGTCGTAGTGATCCAGCGAGTCGGTCATCAGCGCGCTCGACTGCGTGTTCGCCAGCGCCGACTCGACCTCGGCCAACCCCAGCAGCGTCCCCGGCACCTCCGAACTGTTCGGCCAGTTCTCAAGCACCGACAAGTACCGCTCCCTGGCGCGACTCAGCGATTCGCCACCCACCGCGTGATCGATCTGCGCCAACATCCTCGCCACCTTGGGCGACAACTCGTGCGAGACGCCCAGCATCTCCGCGGCTCGCTCCAACTGCGTCGCCGCCCGCTGCACCTGATCCAACGCCAGATACGCCTCGCCCAGCGTCGCGATCACCTCGCCCACCGCCGGACTCGTCGAGTTCTCCAGCCGCGGCATGGCCCTGAGGATGCGAGTGACCGCCTCCTCGGGACGCTTGGCGGCCATCAGCATCTTCGCCTGACGCCCCAGGCCCCACAGCCGCTCCTCGTCGCTCAGCCGCGGCTCTTGCGTGAAGGTCGTGATCAGGTCGAGCGCGGCCTCGGCCCGGGCCGGACCTCCCGACAGGGCGGCGTCGATCAATCGCTTGTGGATCGCCAGCCGCTCCTCGGCCTGGTCGTCGGGCAGGCGGAGCATCTCCGCGAGGGCCTTGTCGAACTCGCCCAGGCTCACCAGCGTGTGACAGATGAAGACCTTGTCCTGGTTCGTCAGGTTGGCCGCCCGCGATTCGGCCTCCTTGAACTCCGACAGGATGTTCCGATTGTTCTCTTCGCGATTGATCCCGAGCTCCCGCTGGCCCATGAAGATGGCCCGAGCCCGCAAGAGGTGGAAGCGTCGCTGCTGGTCCTTGGTCAACGCGGCCTTGGAGACCCACGGCAGCACCTTGGCGTTGAGGGTGCCCAGCGCGGCCTCGTACTGCCCTTGGTCGATCTGCGCGGAGGCCTCCACCAGGCCGTCGCCGCGATCCTCGCGAGGCGTCGAGCGAACGGCGTAGACCGCGGCCCCCACGGCCAGCGCGATGCCCGCGGCGGCCAACGGAAGTTGCCACAGGTGCCTCCAGGTGGGCGTCGGCCGAACGGGCGTGCTGTCGGTGGGTTCCGTGCTCATGGCGAGTCGCGCAGATCCTGCCTGCGTCCACCCGTCTATCGAGCGACTTCCGCGCCGCCATGCAGATCGGGGGGGACCCCACGCGCAGGAATCGCCGCCCGATCGTCCGTCCGGGGGATGCCCCTCCCCGGTGCGAGCGGGGCCTCGCCGGACCGGCGCACTAGACTTGCACCCATGCCCCCGGCCGGCGACACCCTCGCTCCACGCACGCACGATCGTCCGACGCCCTGGCGTTCACCCTTCGTGCTGCTGGGCGCGGCCGTCGTGGCGATCACGCTGCTGGCGGGCATCGTCTTCGGGTTGGCGCTCCCCTCGCTCCGCACCGCGCGAGAATCGGCCGACAAGGCGGTCACCGCGACGACGCTGGCCGAGATCGGACGGGCCCTGCGCGCCTACGCGGCGGACCATGGCGGGCACCTGCCCCTCAGCGACGACGACGTGGTCTCCACGCTCTCGCCCCGATATCTCCCCGCGCCGCCGCGGCTGGGGCCCGCCTGGTCCAGCGAGCCGACCTGGCGCTACGTGCCGCTGGGCAACCTGAGCCAGGTGGCGGACCCTTCGAGCAAGGTGCTGGCCTTCGAGACGCCCGGGCACTGGACGCGAGCGGGCGGCCACCTGCTGATGGCCGACGGCGGCGTGAAGTGGGTCGACGGCCTGCGATACGACGAACTGGTGTCGCCCTTCCTGCCGCGGCGGTGAGCCGATCGGAGCCGGACCGCGGTCACTCCTCGCCCAGGGTGCGCTTTCGCCGCAGCACATGGTGATAGTGCTGGGCGAATCGGTGGGCCTCGTCGCGGATGGCCTGGCAGAGGCGAAGGCCCGGGTTCTCCCGCCCCAGCCGGATCGGCTCCTGGCGATGCTGAACGAAGATCAACTCCTCCTTCTTGGCCAACGAGATGACCATGGGGGGCGAGGCGCCGATCGCGGCGAAGGCCTCGAGCGCGGCGCCGAGTTGACCTGGCCCGCCGTCGATGATGATGACGTCGGGGAAGAGTTCCGCGCCAGACGCAGCCTCGAGGTAGCGGCGGGAGACCACCTCGCGGATGCTCGCGTAGTCGTCGTTGCCACCCCGCACCGTCTTGATGCGGTAGCGGCGGTATTCGCTCTTGAAGGGGCGGCCGTCGATGAAGCAGACCTTGCTGCCCACGGTCTCGTCGCCTCCAAGGTGGGCGATGTCGATGCACTCCATGCAGCGGATGGGCTCCTCGAGGTCGAGGGTCCGCTGGAGACTGCGCAGCGCCTTGTCGGGCTCGAGGACGAGGTTCTCCGCTTCGGGCTGCCAGCCGTCGCGCCGGTCGGCCCGCTCGTCGAGCCGCTCGATGGCCCGCATGCGATCGCGAATGGCGGCGGCCTGCTCGAAGTCGAGCCTCGCCGAGGCCTGCTCCATCTCCTCGCGGAGTTCACGGAGCATCTGGCTCCGGCGGCTCTCGATGAACCGCGAGAAACGCTCGATGTCGGCGCGATACTCCTCGCGCCCGATCTTGTCGGCGCACGGCGCGGTGCACTGGTTGATCGCGTAGAGCAGGCAGGGCCGGAACCGCTTGTTCTTCTCGTCGCCCGCGACGATGTCGAGGCGGCACGTGCGGAACCGGAAGACTCGCTGCAGCACCGCCACGGCCTCTCGCAGCGCGCCCGCGTTCGCGAAGGGCCCGTAGACCTTCGCCCCCTTCATCTCGGGCGCCACCGTGCCGTCGTCCTGAAGCCCCGTCGGGTTGCGCGTCACGAAGACCCGCGGGAAGTCCTCCTTCTGCGTGACCACGAGGTACGGGAAGGTCTTGTCGTCCGTCAGGCGGACGTTGAATCGCGGGTGAATGTCCTTGATCAGCCGATTCTCGGTGAGCAGCGCCTCCCACTCCGTCTCGCACGTCAGGTGCTCGAAGTCGTGCACCACGTCGAGCATCGGTCGCTTGTGGGGGCCAAGGTCCGCGGAGGGAACGAAGTAGCTCGAGACTCGGTCGGGAAGTCGCGACGCCTTGCCCACGTAGAGCACCACGCCCGAGGCGTCCTTCATCAGGTAGACGCCCGGAAGTTCGGGCAACTGCCTCGCCTTGCGGAGCAGTCGCTGCATGCGCTCGTCGAACCCCTCCGTGCCCCAGGGCGGAGGGGCGTCCGGGGGCAGGAACCCCTCGGCGTCCGTCGTCGCTGGAACTGGGTCGTCGGGCACGGGGACCGGCTTTAGTGGGCGTTGTGGTGCACGAACCCTCGGAAGAGCGTCAGCCACAGGATCTTGATGTCAAAGCCCAGACTCCAATGCCGGATGTAGAAAAGGTCGTGCTGCAGCCGCTTCCGCAGCGACGTGTCGCCCCGCAACCCGTTCACCTGCGCCCACCCGGTGATGCCCGCCTTCACGTGCTGGCGGAGCATGTAGCCACGCCAGTCGTCGCGGAACCGCTCGATCAACTCCGGCCGCTCGGGCCGCGGTCCCACCAGGCTCATGTCGCCCAGGAGCACGTTGAAGAGTTGAGGCAGTTCATCCAGGCTCGTGCGCCGGAGCAATCGACCGATGGACGTGATGCGGGGATCGTCACGACGCGTCCACGCCGACTCGCCGCGGGCGGGAGTCGCCTCCTCGCGTTGTTCCTGCTCCGCGAAGTGCATGGTGCGGAACTTGTAGATGCTGAAGACCTCGCCCCCGAGACTCACCCGCTTTTGCTTGAAGATCACGGGCCCGTGGCTCGTGAGCCGCACGGCCACCGCGGCCGCGAGCATCACCGGCGAGAAGATCAGGATCGCCAGCGACGCGCCGATGACGTCGAGCGCCCGCTTGAGCATCCCCGGGAAGCCGTTGAGCGGGCTCTCCCGCACGCTGAGCACCGGCATCCCTTCGAGGTCGCTCACCGTCATGCTCTGGGGCATGTACCGCGGGTGCACGTCGGGAATGATGCGGACATCCACCGCGAAGCGTTCCAGACGCCGGAGCAACGCGGGCATCGCGGTCGCCCGTGCCGCGGGAAGCGCGAGATACACCGCGTCGGGCTGCAGCGATTCCATGACCGATTCGAGATCCCCCAGGCCTCCCAGCACTGGACGGTTCACGCACGAGGCGTTCGGGGCCGCATGCTCGCTATGGTGCAGGAAGGCGGCCACGTGCAGGCCCGTCCAGGAGTTGCGGTCCAGCGTGCGACAGGCGATCCGTCCCAGCCGTCCCGACCCGATGACCAGCACGTGCCGCTGGTTCCAGCCACGCCGCCGAATCGCCCGAAGCGACAGCCGGAAGAGCACCCGGTGCAGCACGAGCATCGACGGCAGCAGGATCGCCAACGCCGCCAGCTGCAGCCGCGGGGCATCGAGCGGGACGGAGGCCACGGCGCGGGCGTCGAGCACCAGCCAATCGCCCACGAAGCGCGGACCCAAGGCCCAGAGCACCACGATGAGCATCACCAGGCTGGTGAAGACGGCCTTGAGCAACTGAACGGTCTCGGCTCGCAGCGTCCGATCGCGCCGCGGCCGGTAGAGCCCGAAGGCCCACATGCTCATGACCAGGAGCGGCAGTTCGATCAGGAGCAGCGACTCTCGCACCGAGCCGGCCCACCGATTCACATGCCCAACGCCCGGCCATGCGTCCTCGAGCAGCCGAACCCGGATCGCCCACGCGGCGCAGCAGGCCGCCATGGCGACCGTCGCGTCGACCATCGAGAGAAGCGTGACGAACAGTTGGTGTCGCTGCTTGAGCACGGCCTGCGGTTCACGTCGCGAGAGCTTGAAGCCGACCGCCCTGCCACCGGATCACCTGAGCACCGGATCACCGGGGAACCACCACGCGTGACGCCCGCGGGTCGAGCCACCATCGGCCTGGAAACACCACCAGGGGCGGCCTGAAATCACCACGGGCGGCAGGATCCGCCCCGGGCGGCGATCTCCTTCAAGGCCGCGACCTCCAGCGGCGAAAGGGTAGCACTGGGCGGGGGAATGATCTTCAGCACCGCGTAGAGGTCCCCTTTGCGTCCCTGCGCGTCCGTGATGCCAAGGCCGCGAAGCCGCAGCCGCCGTCCGCTCGGACTCCCCTCCGGCACGGCCAGGTCCACCGTGCCCGCCAGGGTCGGCACCGTGATCTGGCCCCCCAGCGTGGCCTCGGCGATGGTGATCGGCACGTCGATGAAGAGGTCCAGCCCCTTGCCGGTCTCGTGATGCTCGCCCCGCCGAAAGTGCCTGTGAGGCATGGGCAACACCGTCAACAGCACATCGCCCGTCCGACCGTCGGTGGAACGCACCCGCATCTGGGTCCCCGACTCGCACCCTGCCGGAATCGTCACGTCGATCGTCCGGGCCTCTTTCCCCTCCCCGAGCCGAACGGACTGGACACCCCCCTTGGCCGCCACCATGAAGTCGACATGCAGGTCGGCGGTCGATGGCGGTGGCGGTTCGGCCGACTTGCGCTTCGAGTGTGACTTGCGACGCGATCCGGAGCCGCCCCCGCGGGGAGGTCCGGCCCCGAACATGCTCTCGAAGATCGACCCGAGATCGTCGGGATCGAATCCCATGGCCGAAGGGTCGCCCCCGCCGACACCCCCGCCGACATTGGACCAGGAATAGTGCTGCCCGCCGCTCGATGCCGCCCGTGCCGAGGCCTGCTCCGCCGCCCCCGACTCGAATGCGGCATGACCGAAGCGGTCGTACATCCCCCGCTTCTTCTCGTCGCTCAGGACGTCATAGGCCTGCTGCACCTCGGTGAACTGTCGCTGGGCATCGGCCGCCTTGTTGACGTCGGGGTGGTATTGACGGGCGAGTTTGCGATAGGACGACTTGATCTCGTCGGCCGAGGCCTTGCGACCCACCCCGAGAATGTCGTAGTAATCGCGTGCCGCCATGAGCGTCTGATCATAGGAAAAGACACGGCCGGGGAAGATGCCCCGGCCGCGTCGACTGCTTGGATGTTTCAGGCGGGCCGGATCGTGCGTCGAGCGACGCGAGATCCTGCGGCGTTCACTTGGGGGCGGCGGGCTGTTCGCCCTTGGGCTGCTGCTTCGCCCGCTCCTCCATGCGACGACGCATGTCGGCTTCCATCTTCGCCTTGACCTCCGGCGGAGGTTCGGCGGCTTCGATCTTGGGGGCGCCCGCACCGGGAGCGGCCGTCGGGACCGGCACGGGGGCGGCGGCGGGCGGAGCATCCACCTTGAGAACCTCAAGGTCGAAGATCAGCGTGGCCATCGGCGGCACCTTGCCGCGGCTGCCTCGCTCGCCGTAGCCGAGCGAGGAGGGGATGACGATGCGGCGCTTCATGCCCGCACGCACGTCGCCCATCGACAGGTTCCAGCCCTCGATGAGCTTGGAGCCCTTGGCGTACTGAAAGGGTTGGTTCCGCTCGTAGGAACTGTCGAAAATCGTGCCGTTCTCGAGATAGCCGATGTAATGGACGGTGACGAGATCGCCATCCTTGGCCTCGGGACCGCTGAGGGTCGAAGGGTAGTTGACGGTGGCAAGACCGTTCGAGTTGACGACGCCCTTGATGCCCAGATCGGCCTTGTCGAAGACGTAGGACTGCCCTTCAGCAGGTCCCCACACCTGCTTGCCGGCGGCATCGAAGCCGCGATCGGCGACCTCGATGCGATCCGCGGCGAACGTGATGGCGCTGGTCATCTCGACCGCCCCGCCCACGGACGTCGCGTATCCCACCGGCGTCATGCCCGAGTACTTGCCGCCGTCGGCCTTGAGGGGAATGTCCATCGTGGCGACGAGGTCGTCGGCGTTGAAGATGGGGAAGGCCGAGGGAGTGGTCCACAGGCCGTAGGTGCTGGGAATGAGGCCCTTCGAGCGACGGAACTCGTGCGACTGGAGGTGCCAGACGCCCTTGACCTTGCTCAGGCGCCAGATGAGGTGGCGATAGGGGCGATTGAGGCCGTCGGCACGGGCCATCTCCACGTAGATGGCGTTGTTCATGCCGATCACGTAGACCGGGGCGATGCCGAGCACAATGTCGGTGGCGGCCCCGCCGCCGTTGGCCTGGGCCGGGGCCTTGGTCTTCCAGCCGCCGGCGAGCATGGCGCCGATGGCCTTGGCCTCGTCGTCGCTCCACTTGGGCTCCTCTCGCATCGGGATCAGGATCGGCGTGCCGACGGGCGGCTGCGCCTTGACCTCGATCATCTTGGTCTCGGCCGGCTTGGTCTCGGCCGGCTTGGCGTCCTGACCTGCCGCGGAATGCGCGAGCACACAACCCGCCGAGAGGACGCACGCGAACATCGAGTGAGATTTCATGGGATGAACCTTGGCTCCGTGAAGTGTCATGCTTGCACCATCAAGACAGGCGATGGACATCTGGACGCGGGAGTCATCGGCCCGCTGACGCACGCGACATCGAAGAACACCTCCCCGCGGAGGGTGCCGCGTACGGATCACGAACAACCGACGCTCGCCCCGATCAAGCCAGTTCGGGGAAGAGTTCAACGACCTTGGCCACGAGGTCCTTCACGTGGGAGACGGATTCGTTCATCAGAATCTGCTCGTCGGCGGTCATTTTGAAGGTGACGATCCTCTCGACGCCGTTGGAACCGAGCATGGCGGGGACGCCGACGAAGTACCCCTTCCCCTTGGCACCCGGGGCCACGCCGAACTCGTTCTCGCAGTACGCAGCGGACGGGATGATCCGCTTCTTGTCCTTGACAATGGCCTCGACCATCTGGATGGTGCCGCTGGCGGGGGCGTAGTACGCGCTGGTGCCCATGAGCTTGACGATCTCGCCGCCGCCGACCTTGGCCCGATCGACGCAGGCCTTGACGGTGGCTTCGGGGAGCAGGTCGAGGATGGGAATGCCGCTGACGCTGGTGAGCCGGGGGAGGGGGACCATGTCGTCGCCGTGGCCGCCCAGGAGGAGGGCGGAGATGTCCTCGACCGAGCACTTGAGTTCCATGGCGAGGAACTCCTTGTAGCGGGCGACGTCGAGGGCGCCGGCCTGGCCCATGACGCGATGCGTGGGGAAGCCGGTGACCTTCCACGCCGTGTAGACCATGGCGTCGAGCGGATTGCTGACGACGATGACGATGGAATCCGGGGCGTACTGGCGGACCTTTTCGCAGACGTCCTTGACGATCTTGACGTTGATGTTGATGAGGTCATCGCGGCTCATGCCCGGCTTACGGGGCATGCCGGCGGTTATGACGACCACATCGGAGCCGGCGATGTCCTTGTAATCGCTGGTGCCGAGGATGTTGCTGTCGAAGCCTTCGACGGGCCCGCAGCAGGCCAGATCGAGGGCCTTGCCCTTGGCGAAGTCGGCCCGCTCGGGGATCTCGAGCAGGACGATGTCACCGAGTTCCTTGGCGGCGGCCCAGTGAGCGCAGGTGGCGCCGACGTTGCCCGCACCGATGATGCTGATCTTCGCGCGACGAGTTGCCATGGGAGAGAACGCTTCCTTTCAGGCCGGGCCACGAGACGGGCCGCGTGGTGGAGGGGTGTGAAAACCGGGGCCAAGTGTAGGGTGGAAGCGTGGGTCTCCGGCCATGGAAGAACGACAATTGAGCAACCGCTCCGTCGCCGCGACATGGTCGAGCACAACGAAAAACCCCTGTTCCGGCTCACCGGAACAGGGGCGAAGATCGAGATCACTTGAAACGTGACGCCAAGGTCACGTTCGAGGCGTAGTCACCGCTCAGCGGCGACGGCGGCCGGCGACCAGACCACCCAGACCCAGCAGCGCGAGGGCGCCGGGGGCGGGAATGATGTTGATCTCGGCGTCGAAGACCGTGACCGGGGCCTTGATCGAGGGAGCGTTCTCGCTCGTGTTGGCGTACCACGAGGCCTCACGAGCGCCGGTGGTCGAGTTGCGGCTCATGCCGTCCGTGGGGGCCTGAGCGAGGATCGTCTGGGTGACGCCCGGGGCGACGGCGCCCGTGTCCATGGCGAGGACCATCAGGAGAAGGTTCTCGTGACCGGCGACGCGAGCCGGATCGGCGGTCGTCGGGGACTGCTTCTGGCCGGAGACCACGCCACCCGCACCGTTGAAGTTGTTCACGGCCGCGGTGCCGCTCGTCGCACCCGTGCCCATCCAGCGGGTCACGTCGTTACGGGCGATGCGGTAGAAGTTGCCGGTGGCCGGCGCGCCGCCGCTGCCGCCCGCGTGCTGGTGAACGGCGTAGGTCTGCGAGGTCGAGGGACCCGTGGCAGCCCAGGGCTTCAGGCGGCCGAAGCCACCCGCAGCGCTGTAGTTGGCGCGGGGGTCGATCGCACCACCGTTGGTGTTGTTGCCCTGGTTGGCGAAGGCAGCGATCGTGTCGGTGCCGAAGCGGACGTTCGAGAAGGTCGGCTGGAACGTGAGCGAGGCGAAGGCGTTGGGAGCCACGCCGCCGACGTACGTGATGAAGTAGCCGACGTACACGCGACCCGAGTCACCAGCGTTCTGGTTGACCGTGACGCTGGACGACCAGTTCACGCCATCCTTGCTAACCTTGATGTCCAACTGGCTCTGCTGAGCGTTGGCAGCAGCAGCAAGTCCAGCCACGGCGATAAGAGAACCAATCACATTCTTCATCTCGATCTCCTCTATATGCGGGCCTGGTACTCAGGCCCAGAAACTCTGACTGCACTGGAAACATCCACGGGCATGGAGCCAATGCCCTCCCCGCGGACAGGTGGAGGATACATCGTGGCGGAAACAAATGCAAGAGTATTTGTCCAAAACGACAAGGACAAACCGTGGGGGGTGCCCCCAGTTTGCCCAGTTCTGCACGTTTTGTACGTGCGTCGTTTGGATGTCGTCGACCCGGACGCCGGTTATCGGCACCTTGATCGCTGGAGGCCCTCGAAACCCATGAAGGCCCGCAGCGAAAACCCCTCCCCGGTGGTCCGGGGAGGGGCGAGTCTTGCGAGTAGCGGGATCGAGGATTCACCCGATTCCGCTCATCCATCTCGCGGGGATCAGCCCGCGAGGCGGACGAATCAGCGGCGGCGACGGAGGGCGACCAAGCCACCCATGCCCAGGAGAGCCATCGCGCCCGGAGCAGGCACGATCGTCAGCGTCGCGTCGGCCACCTGCACGGTGCCCTTGAGAGCACCGAAGTTGTCCGAGTTGCTCGTGAACCACGAGGCCTCGCGGGCGCCCGTCGTGGTGTTGCGGCTCATGCCGTCGGTGGGAGCGCTGACCGTCAGCACGCGGGCGGCCGCGTCACCACCGAGGGTCATCGAGAACTTGGCGATCACGACGTTCGAGATCGCGGAGTTGAAGGCCGGGTCGGTGCCCGGGACGACGAGCGAGAAGGCCTTCTGCACGCAGGCCAGACCACCCGCGCCGTTGAAGTTGTTCGCCGCCGAGGTGCCCGAGGTCAGGCCCTGGCCGACCCAGTTGGTGATCGTCGTGCGAGCGATGCGGAGGAAGTTGGTGCCGCTGACCGTCTGCGTGTGGCCCCGGTAGGGGTCGGAGGTCGTGGCGCCCGTCGAGGCGAAGGGGATGATGCGACCGAACTGGCCCGAGGCCTCGGTCACCGCGCCGCCGTTGGTGTTGTTGCCGCTGGTGGCGAAGGCGTTGAGGGTGTCGGTGCCGCCCCAGTTGCTGACCGTCGGCTGGAAGGTCAGGCTGGCGAAGCCCGTCGGGGTGGCCGTGGTGCCGTTCAGGTTGAACGAGACCTTGTAGCGAAACTGGACGGTGGTGCCGGGGTTGACGTTCCGGTTGCCACCCGCCCAGTTGACGCCGTCGAGCGACGTCTCGACATCCATCTGGGTGATCTGGGCGTTCGCCATGGAGGCGATGCCGGCGGCCGCGACGATAGAGGCGATGATGTTCTTCACGAATGACTCCTCGAAACAACTGAAGGATGCGTGACGCACCCAGACCCACTAAACGCTATAGAACGAACACTCGTTCCAGACCCACCCACAACATGCCACGCGTTTTGGGGATTGCCAACCGCCTGTGCGGCCTTTTCCGCTTTTTCCGTCCGCAACGCCCTCGCGGAACGCCACCTGCGCGATTTCGCCGAAAACGCGGGATTCGCCTTGCATTTCCCCATTCCTGGGCGTGGCTCCCCGTCGACCCCATACCCTCCCCTCGACGCGTGCGACTTCCGCTCCTCCACCCCGCGCAGACGCCTCCCGTCGCTTCCACACGCGGCGACACGCTCGTCGACTCGCACGGCCGCGTCATCCGTGACCTCCGCCTCTCCATCACCGACCGCTGCAACTTCCGCTGCCTCTATTGCATGGAGCCGGAGGTGCGATTCCTGCCTCGCGAGCAGCTTCTCTCCGTGACCGAACTCGCCCGCCTCGCAGGGCTCTGCCGCTCGCTGGGCGTCCGCCGGGTTCGCCTCACCGGCGGGGAGCCCACCGTTCGCTCCGACCTCATCGAGATCATCGAGGCCGTCGCCGCCACCAACCCGGACGATCTGGCGATGACCACCAACGGCTCGCTCGTGACGCCCGCCGCGGCCCGCCGATGGAAGCAGGCCGGACTCACGCGGCTCACCTTCAGTCTCGACAGTCTTGATGATGCGACCTTCGCCGCCATGACCCGTTCGTCATGCACGAGCACAAGCGTGGTCGAGGCCATCCGCGTCGCCGTCGCCGAAGGCCTCGGCCCGGTCAAGGTCAACGCGGTGGTCATGCGGGGCCGCAACGAGCATCAGGTCGTGCCGCTGGCACGCCTGGCCCGCGACCTCGCCATCGAGATGCGGTTCATCGAGTACATGCCCCTCGACAGCGGGCGGGCGTGGGACCCGGCCAAGCTGGTGCCCGCCGCCGAGATCGTCGACGCCATCGCTCGCGAGTTCCCGCTCGTCCCCCAGGGCAAGGACCACGAGCACAGCACCGCCCTCGAGTACGCCTTCGCCGACGGCACGCCCGGCCGCATCGGCCTCATCGCCCCCGTGACCCGCCCCTTCTGCGGCGCGTGCTCGCGGCTTCGCATCACCGCCGAGGGCAAGGTCCGCCCGTGCCTCTTCAGTCTCGAGGAATGGGACATCGGCTCGCTCATGCGGGCCGGCGCGTCCGATGGGGCCTTGAGAGACTTCCTGCTCGACAGCGCGTGGAGCAAGCAGCAGGGGCACGGCATCGATGCGCCCGACTTCCGGCAGCCCGACCGGCCCATGTCCGCCATCGGTGGCTGAGTTCCGGCCCTTCTCGCGCCCTTCTCGCGCCCTTCTCACGCCCGCCAAACCGGACGCTTCCAGATCGGCACATCCTTCTTCATGACGTCGATGAACCAGTCCATCGCCGCCAGCGCCTCGCGCCGGTGGGCCGAGGCCACCACCAGCCGGAACGACGTCTCCCCCACCGCCACCCGGCCCACGCTGTGCCAGACCAGGCACGCGATCAGCCCCTGACGCGTCACCGCCTCGGCCGCCAAGTGCTCCAACTGACGATCCGCCATCGGTCGGTAGGCCTCGTACGCAAGGGCCTCGAGGACCCGCCCATCCTCCAGCGGCCTGACGACGCCGTCGAAGGCCACCACAGCGCCCGCCTCGGGAAAGGCCATGGGCTCCCACGGGGCCAGCGGCCCCTCCATCACGTGCACCCGGTGCATCAGCCCCCTCCCACCGGGCCGATCAGGGCCACTTCATCGCCTTCAGCCAACACGCGGGCGTCGTCGGCGAACTCGCCGTTGACGGCAAAGCGTGCCGCGAGCAGGGCGTCCTGAAGGGGGGGAATGGCCTTGCCCAGGGCCGCCCGGAGCGTGGCGCAGGTCGGGTCGTGCGACAGCTCCACCAACGCCTTCGACGTGCCGGCGGCATCGCGTTCGGCCCCGAACAAGAGCACCGTGATTCGCATGGTCGCCTCGAGGATAGCGACGGTGCGGACGGAGGAACCCTCGTGCCGATATCAATGATCCGTCGATCGTCCGTCGCCTTCTGTCGTCTGCCGCATGGCCACCACCCGCAAGAGCCCCCCGAAGCGTCCTTCCGCCCTTGCGCGTGCCGCGACGGAGTTGCCGCCGGCCTTCGGCGGCCTGCTGCGCGACTTCGGGGCGTACTTGCGGGTGGAATGCGGCCTCTCGCCCCACACCATCGAGGCGTACGGGCGGGACCTCCTCTACGTCTTCCAGTCGGCCCAGGGAGCCGGGGTCGACACGCTGGAGGGCATCACGCCCCGCACGCTGGTCGAGCACGTACAGTCGCTCAAGTCAGTGCGGGGGATGACCGGCGAGTCCGTGATCCGCCAGATCGCGAGCATTCGCGTCTTCTGGAAGTGGGCCCGCACGACGTTGCGCACGGCCGAGGACCCCACGAGCATCCTGATGCGGCCGACGCGGTGGCGACGACTGCCCGACGCCCTCTCGCCGGGCCAACTTCGCGACCTGCTCGCCGCCCCGATGAGGCACGACCTGTACAAGGGACGCCTCGCGCTTCGCCAACGGGACGCGGCGTTGCTGGAACTGATGTACGCCAGCGGCCTGCGGGCCACCGAGTGCTGCACCGTGAGTCTCAAGGACTTCCTTCGCGAACTCGGCGTCGTGCGGGTGATCGGCAAGGGCGACAAGCAGCGGCTCGTGCCCATGGGCGACCCCGCGCAGCGGGCGATCGAGACGTGGCTGGCCGAGGGCCGCCCGAAGATCGCGACCTTCCGCGACAAGGGGCGGCTCTTCGTCTCGGGCCGGGGACTGCCCCTGACGCGGATCGCGATCTGGCAGATCGTACGTCGCAACGCCGCGGCGGCGGGCCTGCCGGAACTCCACCCGCACCAGTTGCGCCACTCCTTCGCCACGCACCTGGTGATGGGCGGGGCGGACCTTCGCATCGTGCAGGAACTGCTCGGGCACGCCGACATCTCGACGACGCAGATCTACACGCACGTCGACAAGGCGAGGCTGCGGAGCGTGCACCGCAAACACCATCCCAGAGCGTGAATCGTCGCCGGGGACCACGCGTCGGTGCGGCGCCCGTCGGCCGTCGTTCCGATGTCGATCAGGTGTCGTTCAGGCGCCGTTCAGGAAGCCGACGCCGGCTTGGGAGCCGCAAGCCGAGCCTTGCGGCGGACGAACCAACTCCACGGCACGAGCGCCAGGTTGACCGAGGCGATGATCATCAGCGTCAGCCACAGGTGCGTGACGAGCGAGACGGCCACGAAGCCCAGGAGGATCATGGCGGGGATCACCAAGGGCCTGCGGATCGAGAGCTTCTTGAAGGCGAAGGTGGGAAGCGTGCTCACCATAAGCAGGCCGGTGGCGAATGCCAGGCCCGCGATGGCCCACTGGGGAAACTTCCACGTCGTCCAGTCGGCCAAGTCGTGCATCGCGGGGATCATCACCGTGGCGGCGGCGGCGGGCGTGGGCATGCCGGTGAAGTAGTTCGAGGGGGCGGCTGACGATGGTTGACCGGAGGACGCGGCGGGGGCGGGCTTCGCGCCGGGCACCGCCGCGGTGAAACGTGCGAGCCGCAGCCCGGCGCAGAGGGCGAAGACCATCACGGCACCGAGTTCGACGGGCGTGACGGCGGGCTTGAGCAGCCACTGATGGAGGATGATGGCCGGGGCGACGCCGAAGGAGACGAAGTCGGAGAGCGAGTCGAGCACCGCGCCGAACTTGGACGAGACGTGGAGCAACCGGGCGGCCCGTCCGTCGAGGGCGTCGAAGATCATCGCCAGGGCGATGGCCGCTACCGCATGCTCCCACTTGCCCATCAGCGAAAAGTGGATCGACGCCAGCCCGCTGCACATCGAGAGCGTCGTGATGAAGTTGGGCACCAGGACGGCGACGGGGATCTCGGTTTGCTTGGGTCCGATCCGGATGAACATGGCTCGCGGTCCTCTCCGGCCTCAGGCCTTCAGTCGGGCGATCACCGTCTCGCCCGCCGCCGTCACCTGCCCCACCGCCACCGCGGGCACGGTGCCCCGCGGCAGGTAGACGTCCACGCGCGACCCGAAGCGGATCAGCCCGAACCGCTGGCCGCCGCTCAGGGACGACCCTTCCTTGACGCGACAGACGATGCGACGGGCCACCAGCCCGGCGATCTGCACGCACACGACGGGCCGACCGTCGCGCAGTCGCAGCAGCAGGGAGCATCGCTCGTTGAGCTCGCTGGCCTTGTCGAAGGAGGCGTTGAGGAACGTGCCGGGCCGATAGGCGATGCGTTCCACCGTGCCGTCGACCGGCGAGCGATTGACGTGCACGTTGAAGACGTTCATGAAGATGCAGATGCGCTGCATGCGCTCCGCGCCAAGACCGAGTTCGGGGGGCGGCGAGGCCGTGTCGACGATGACGACGCGTCCGTCAGCCGGGCAGATCACCGCGTCGGCCTCCTGCGGGATGACCCGCTGGGGGTCGCGGAAGAACCAGACGCACCAGAGGGTCAGGACGGCGCAGAGGCCGACGACGACGGCGAACCCGACGAGCGGCAGGAAGAACCACGCCAGGACGCCGAGCACGTCCGACACGATGAAGAAGGCCAGGACGATCGGAATCCCCTCGGGCGCGATGATGGGCGCCTTGGCCTCGGGGGGACGCGTGGTCGACGGTTCGGACATCATCTGGAGTCTATCGCGTCGCGGGCACACCCGCCATCGCGCCGGCATGCGGTCGGCCGCGGCTTGCCTTGGGGGCGATAGACTCCCCGATGCTCGCAGCCGCGCGGCTCATCGCCACCGACATCAAGCTCTCGCACTCGATCTTCGCGCTTCCCTTCGCGGTCTTGGCGAGTTTCCTGGCGGCGGGCACGCTCGACCGCGCCACCTGGCCGGCCTTCCTTGGCAAACTGGCGTTGGTCGTCGCGTGCATGGTGCTGGCACGCACCTGGGCGATGCTCTTCAACCGCTTGGCGGACCGCCGCTTCGATGCGGGCAACCCCCGCACGGCCCGCCGGGTCTTCGCCTCGGGCAGACTCGACGCCCGCACCGGGTGGGCCGTGGCCATCGGGTGCGCCCTGGCCTTCGTGGGCGCCACATCGCTCTTCCTTGCGTTCTTCTCCAACCCCTGGCCCCTGCGGCTCAGCGTGCCGGTGCTGGCGTGGATCGCCTTCTACTCGTTGACCAAGCGGTTCACCTCGCTTTGCCATGTCTTCCTGGGCGGCGCGCTCGCCGCCAGCCCGGTGGCGGCGGCGATCGCGATCGACCCTTCCTTCCTGGCCTCGTCCCGGGTGGTCCCGTGGCTGGCGGGGTTCGTGCTCTGCTGGGTCGCGGGGTTCGACGTGATCTACGCGCTCGCGGACCAGGCCTTCGACCGGGGCGCGGGATTGTCGAGCATTCCGGCACGCCTGGGGACCCGAGGCGCACTGTGGGCCAGCCGCGGGCTGCATGTCTGCGGCTATTCGTGCCTCGTCATGGCCCTTCGGAGCGACCTTCGATTCTCGTGGATCTTCGGGGGAGCGGTGGTGCTGGTGGGCGGATTGCTCGCGTTCGAGCACGCGATCGTGGCCAAGCGGGGCGAGGCGGGGTTGGACATGGCCTTCTTCACGGTCAACGGCGTGGTGAGCTGCGTGTTGGGGCTGTTGGGAGTGGCGGATACGCTCTGGTGAACGCATGCGGATCGACATGCTCACGACATTCCCGGAGATGTTCGCCACGCAGCCGCCAGCCGCGCTGGGCGTGAGCATCCCCGGGCGGGCGGCGGCGGCGGGGCTGGTCGAGATCCACGCCACGGACATCCGCACCTACACGACGAACCGTCACCGCAAGACGGACGACCGCCCGTTCGGAGGCGGACCGGGGATGGTGATGATGTGCCAGCCGTTGTGGGACGCGGTGCAGGGGGTGGAGGCGATGGACCCGCGGCCGGCGAGGCGGATCTTGCTGACCCCGCAGGGCGCGCCGCTGACCCAACGCATGGTGGAGGAGTTGGCGACGCTGCCCCGGCTGCTGCTGATCGCGGGCCATTATGAAGGCATCGACGAGCGGGTGATCGACGCGTTGGCTCCCCAGGAGATCAGCATCGGGGATTACGTGCTATCGGGGGGCGAACTGGCGGCGATGGTGCTGATCGACGCGGTGGTCCGGCTGATCCCGGGCGTTCTTGGGGACCAGGAGAGCAATCTTCAGGACAGTTTCAGCCAAGAGGCGGACGGCCGCCGGTTGCTGGACTGCCCCCACTACACCCGCCCTCGGGAATGGATGGGTCGCGAGGTGCCCGACATCCTGATGAGCGGGGACCACGGGAAGGTCGCGCAGTGGCGTCTGGAGCAGAAAATGGCCCGAACCCGGGCCCGCCGCCCCGACCTGTTAGGACCCTGAACGGATTCAGGCCAGCCGAAGGCATGGCCAAAGGGGCGTGACACGAGCGGGGGCGACGGCTATCATCACGACCCGCCACGGTTCGTCGGCGGCCAATCCGAGGTAGCATCATGTCCCAGCAACTGCTCGAATCGCTCAACGCCGAACTCGTCTCCAGCAAGAAGTTCGTGAACTTCGGCGTGGGGGACACCATCAGCGTCTCGTTCCGCATCGTGGAAGGCGACAAGGAGCGCCAGCAGGTCTTCCAGGGCGTGGTGATCTCCCGCAAGGGCCGGGGCATCGGCGAGATGGTGACGGTCCGCAAGATCGTCGAGGAGATCGGCGTCGAGCGCATCTTCCCGCTCAACAGCCCGATGGTCGCCGAGATCGAGATGGTCCGTCGCGGCGACGCCCGTCGCGCGAAGCTCTACTTCCTCCGCGAGCGGACGGGCAAGTCTCGCCGCCTCCGCGACAAGCGTCGCGGCCTGAAGCACGTGCAGGCCTGAGGCCGCGCCCTTTCGGCACCGTTTCGGCATTTCAGTTGATTGATCCCTCAGCGAGGCGCCCTTGGCGCCTCGCTGTTCATTGGGGAATCGACGGCGGCGGCCTTACCATCGTCGCCATGCGAGCCATTGTCACCACCCGTCAGGGCGCGCCCGTCGCCCAGAACGTCGAGTTCCGAACCGATTGGCCCGAGCCGCCGTCTCCGGGGGCGGGCGAAGCGACGATCCGAACCCTCGCCACCGCGCTCAATCACATGGACCTGTGGGTGGGCATGGGCATTCCGGGCGTGCCCCTGACCTACCCCAGGGTGAGCGGGTGCGACGCCTGCGGCGTGATCGAAGCCGTGGGCGCGGGAGTGGATCCTGCATGGATGGGGCAGCGGGTGATCGTGAACGCGGCGATCCGCATCGCGACGCCCTCGCGACCGAACGATCCGCCGGCCTCGACGCTTTCGCCGCAGTACGAGTTGATCGGCGAGCATCACCACGGCATGTTGATGGAGCGGTTCAACGCGCCGGTGGAGAACCTCGCCCCGGTGGGCGATGCGTGCGACCCGGCGACGGCGGCGGCGTTCGGGCTCTGCTCGCTGACGGCGTATTCCATGATGATGAGCAAGGGGCGGCTGCGTCCGGGGCAATCGGTGCTGATCACCGGCATCGGCGGGGGCGTGGCGTCGGCGGCGTTGACGCTGGCCAGGCACATGGCGTGCCCTGTCGCAGTGACGAGCCGCCACCAATGGAAGCTCGACCGCGCGAAGGCGCTGGGGGCGGACCTGTGCGTGCTGGACCAGGGGCAGGACTGGAGCAAGGAAGTCCGGGCGTGGACGGGCAAACGCGGCGTGGACATGGCGGTCGACTCGACCGGCAAGGCCACACACCTCAACTGCATCAAGTCGCTGGCCAGGGGCGGCGCGTACGTGACGCCGGGGAACACGTCGGGGCCGGACGCGACGACGGACCTGGCCCGCATCTTCTGGAATCAACTGCGAGTGCTGGGCTCGACGATGGGGAGCAACGAGGAGTTTCGGGAGGTGGTCTCCCTCTTCCGGGCGGGGAAGGTGTCGCTGCCGGTGGACCAGACGTTCGCGGCGGAGGAGGGCGCCAAGGCCTTCTCGCGGCTGGAGGCGGCGGAGCAATACGGGAAGATCGTGATCCGCTGGTGACCGGCGCGGCCAGTGCAATCCGCGGGCCAAGTCGAGCCGCCCCCCGTGTCGAGGGGGCGGCGTGCACGGCCATTGGCGTCTGTGCAGCGGCCTTTTGTGCGTCGGGGGCGTCACGACCGGCACAGTTTCACATGCACGGACCGGGAATGTCGGCGCGACTCTGACGCCTCGGCTGAATACGCGAAGGGCGAATGCCGATTCCTCTGCCACGGCAGGCGTGTGTTTTCCGCCCCGAGGCAACTCGGATCGCCGGACCTGGTCGTGTTACCGAGGTGCTGCATGGCATTCGACAAGGAAGTCCTGACGACGGGCGAAGTGGCCAAGATCTGCAACGTGGCCCCGCGCACCGTCTCCAAGTGGTTCGACACGGGAGCGCTCCGGGGGTATCGAATCCCCGGCTCGCGTGACCGGCGGATCCCCGCCAACGAACTCATGAAGTTCATGCGTGCCCACGGCATTCCCCTCGAGGGCATGACCAGCGGCCGCACCCGCGTGCTCATCGTCGATGGCGAGAAGGACGTGGTCGACACGCTCAATCGCATCCTCACCGAGCAGACCAGCTACGAGATCCACACCGCGACCACCGCCTTCCAGGCCGGCATGGAGTGCGAGAAGTTCAAGCCGCACGTGGTGCTCCTCGACATCCACCTCTCGGACGCCGACGCCAAGGCCTTCGCCGAGAACGTGCGCCGCAACGAGCAGCTGCAGTTCACCAAGATCGTCGCGATGAGCGGCAAGGTCACCGACGGTCAGGCCCAGACGCTCCGCCTTTCGGGTTTCGACGACTTCCTCCGCAAGCCCTTCCAGGTTCGCGACGTCGTCGAGAAGATCGAAGCCGTCAGCCGCGTCGCGGCCTGACACGACTCCTTGATGCACACTTCGGGCGCCGGGCGATCCGCGAGGGGGTCGCCCGGTGTTCCTTTTGGGCCCGCACGCGTCGGCGCACGAGCGAACCGTCGTCGGCACGGAACCGACTCATCCCTACGATGCGCCCGTGTCCAAGCCGATTTCCCTGCCGGTTCTCGACGCTCGCACGCCCAGGGCGTCGCGCAACGCCCGCCGCCGGGCCGTGGTGCTCATCCTCATCAACACGCTGATCGCGGTGCACATCGTGCAGTGGCTGGTGCACGGCATGACCCTCTCGCCCATCGAACCCAGCGAATCGATGTACACGCTGGAGTTCGGCAAGGTCAACGCGGGCTTCATCTTCTTCGTGCTGGCCATCCTCTCGACGCTCGTCTTCGGGCGCTTCTTCTGCGGCTGGGGCTGCCACGTCGTGGCGCTCCAGGACCTGTGCACGTGGATGCTGGGCAAGGTCGGCATCCGCCCCAAGCCCTTCCGCACGCGGCTGCTCCTGCTCGGCCCCCTGCTGCTCGCCCTCTACATGTTCGCGTGGCCCACGTTCAAGCGGGCCGCCCTCTTCCCCGCCCTGGACGCGATGAAGATCGCCCACCCGGCGTGGCTCGATCCGCCGGTCCCCTTCCCGGGCTTCTCGAACCACCTGATGGTCGAGGACTTCTGGGCCACCTTCCCGCCGTGGTACGTGGCCATCCCCTTCCTGCTGACGTGCGGGTTCGCGTGCGTCTACTTCCTGGGCTCGAAGGGCTTCTGCACGTACGGATGCCCGTACGGGGGCTTCTTCGCGCCGGCGGACAGGTTGGCGGTGGGTCGCATCGTGGTGAACGACTCGTGCCACCAGTGCGGACACTGCACCGCCGCGTGCACCAGCAACGTGCGGGTGCATCAGGAGGTCCGCGACTACGGCATGGTGGTCGATCCCGGGTGCATGAAGTGCATGGACTGCGTCAGCGTGTGCCCCAACGGGGCGTTGTCGTTCGGGTTCGCCATGCCCGCGATCCTCGCCAAGCCGCGGGGCGAGGCGAAGGTCGCGCCCGCGTCGCGTCCCCCCTACGACCTCACGCTCGCGCAGGACGCCCTGCTGCTCGTCGTCGGCATCGCGCTCTTCGTCGGGTTCCGCGGGCTGCTCGATCAGGTGCCCCTGCTCATGGCGGGCGGCCTGGCGGGCATCGGCGTCTTCGCCATCGCCAAGACGTGGCAACTCGTGGCGCATCCTTCGGTGCGCATCCAGAACCTGCAGGCCAAGATCAAGGGACGACTGACCGCGACGGGGTGGCTCTTCGCGCTCTTCACGGTCGCGTACGTGGGCGTCGCGGCGTGGGGCAACGTCGTCAAGTGGCACCGCTGGCAGGCGGACCTGATCGACTCCTCCATCAAGACGCCGTTCGCCACCGTCTTCAGCCCCGACTACGTGCCTGACCCAGACGACAAGGCCCGCGCGGAACGGGCCATCGGGCACATCGTGGCGGGCGGGCCCGTCGCCGAAGGGGGGCTGGGGTGGAAGCACCTGCCCAAGACGCTCGTGCGGCGTTCGTGGCTGCACGCCGTGGCCAAGGACCTCCCCAACGCGGAGAGGTATCTCGCGCAGGCCATCGAGGAAGGCGATCCTTCGCCCGACTGGGTCTTCGGCCTTGCTCGCCTCTACATGCTGCAGGACAAGCCCGCGACGACGGGACGAGATCTCTACGAGCGGACGCTTGAACGTCACCCCCACCTGCACGAGGTGCGGCTCGCGCTCGCGCAGCTGCTCCTCATGACCAACGACGGCATGCTCGCCGCCGAGCAGGTGCAGGAACTGATCGCCGACACCGAGGAGCCTCCCACGCCCACGCAGTACGTCAAGGCGACGGAACTGCTGATCCAATGCGGCATGCAGAACCACGCCTTGGAGGCGATGGAGCGCGCGGTGGCGAGGTCGCCAGAGGTGGCGATCTATCACGCGGGACTCGCGACGGCGCAGTTCTACGCCAAGGACCCGCGGCTGGCGGTCGAGACGATGAAGAAAGCCGTGTCGATGGAGCCGACGAACAAGGGGTGGATCGAGCGTCTGGCGGCGCTGCAAGTGGAGATCGGCGACGTGCAGGGGGCGCAGGAGACCCGTCGCAAGCTGCAGGGGCCCTGAGCGGGCGCCGCAGCGGGAATCATCCCTCGTCGGCGGGCTGGAGCAGCCGCATGAGCGCGGGGTGCTTCTGGGCCTTCTTGGCCTTGAGCATCTCGATGACGACGGGCGGGACCATCGTCTCGAGCTTGGAGAGGTCGGTGCTCATGGCCGCGATCTGGCGGATGAGCGACGAGCTCGTGTAGGCGAAGCTCTGGCCGGCGACGATGAAGGCCGTCTCGATGCCGGCGACCTCGCGGTTGGTGACGGCTTGTTGGACTTCGTATTGGAGGTCGGAGAGGTTGCGCACGCCTCGGAGGAGGGCGGAAGCGTTGTTGGCCTTGGCGAAGTCGACGGTGAGGCCGGAGAAGGACTTGACGCGGACGGGCGCGCCGGCCGGATGGGAGCGCACAAGCTCGGCCACGAGGGTCTTGGCCATCTCGACGCGTTCGTCGGCGGAGAAAAGGGAATCCTTGCCGGGGTTGCGGCCGACGGCGACGATGAGCTCGTCGAAGAGGCCGCGGGCGCGGGCGACCACGTCGAGGTGGCCGTAGGTGATGGGGTCGAAGGACCCGGGGTAGATGGCCAGGTGCGTGCTGGGCATGCCACAGAATAGGGGCGGCGATCTGGCGTGCCCCGCGGAGCCGTCACGTCCTCGAAGAGGGTCTCAGAGCACCGGCGCCTCGGGGAAATCGACCGCCGTGTCGTTCACGTGGTTGAAGTAGTTGGTGAAGACGTTGAGGGCGTAGCAGGCCACCACCTCGGCCACGTGGCCGTCCGTGTAGCCGACCTGGCGGAACGCGGCGAGATCCGCCTCGCTCACGAACCCGCGCTTCTCGTGCACCGCGAGCGTGAACTTCACGAGCGCGTCGTGCTTGGCGTCCTGCGACCCGCCCCGACGGGCGGCGATGATCTGGTCGGACGTCAGGCCCGCCCCCGCGCCGATGGCCGTGTGGGCGGCCAGGCAATAGCCGCAGTTGTTGGCCTGGCCCACGCACAGGGCGATGAGTTCGCGTTCCTGGGCCGTGAGCATGCCGCCGCCGAGCGCGCCGGAGAGACTCAAGTAGGCCTGCAACGCCGCGGGGCTGTTGGCCAGCCCCTTGAAGATGTTGAAGTGCTTGCCCTTGAGGGGCCCGTCGAAGATGGCCTTGGCGGCCGGGGCGGCGTGGGCGGGATCGACGACATTCAGGCGAGGCATGATCGCTCCTTTGATTTTACGTACCGGTCTGTCTACTGGCTCACTTCTGAGCGGCGTTGATGATAGCCCTCGCGGCAACCGCCGCGTGGCGGGCGGGCTCGGGAGACCCCTCGGCCATGGCGGCGACCACGGCCCCATCCGCCAGCAACGACAAGGACTTGGCGAGGGCCTGGTGGTCGCGGACACCGGCATCCCAGGCGAGGCGGGTCAAGAGATCGAGCATGAGCCGCCGGTGTTCGAGGATGATGGGCCGGGCTGGATGGGCGGCATCAGAGAGTTCGCAGAGGGCGTTGAGGAGCGGACAGCCGCGGAACGAGGGGTCGGCGAACCACTCGGCGAAGACATCGAAGAAAGCGGCGAGCCGCGAGGCCGGGGCGGGCGCCACGCGGGAGAGCGCCCGCTCGAACCCGGCCCGCCAGTCTTCACTGGCCTTGCGGAGGCACGCGGCGACCAGGGCGTCCTTGCTCCCGAAGTGCTTGTACAGGGTCATCTTGGCCACGCCCGAGGCCGCGACAACGGCGTCGACGCCGACGGCATGAATGCCCCTGGCGAGAAAGAGGTCGCTGGCGGCAGCGAGGAGTCGATCCTTGGCCTTGGCGGGCATGTCGGCGGCACTGGTCATACAGAACGGTATGTTCGCTTGCCACAGTGAGACGCGGCACAGTATGATTTTGGAGGCATGCCGCGGGTTGATCGGGGCGGGAGGGTCGGCTAGAATGGTGGCCCTAGATTGCGGGGTGGAGCAGCCCGGTAGCTCGTCGGGCTCATAACCCGAAGGTCGCTGGTTCAAATCCAGCCCCCGCTATTTGATAAACCCCCGTGTCGCAAGACGCGGGGGTTATCGTTATTGGTGGGCGGCCTGCAACGAACGGTGCCATCGATGGGGCGTGTCAGGGGGTGTGGAAGTAGGCATCCTCGAAGACGTATCGGTGGACGGTCTCGCCCTCGCTGAGCAACCGAAAGACTCTCTCCGCGCCAGCTTGCGGCGGACAATCCAGTCCCATGACGCCCTTGGATGGAGCGCCCTCGTAGCGGCATCCCAGCGCCGCAAACGGGGAGAAGAACATGTCAAGGGTGACTCCGGTCGGTAGTCCCGCTTCGAACACCAAACGGAATGTGGAGTGCCCGCTCCTCCGAACCACCGATTCAATGAACATCTCAGGGTCATTCTGAATCCGGACTGTGTCGCCGAGCGCTAGACCGTCGGTGAAAGCGGGGATGCTGTCGAGGACGACTTCCAGCTTCCGGGCGGTTGGGTTCGCCCACAGTCGCTCAGAAGAAAAGCCCCAAGACTGCACGTCAACTCGGCCTCGCACTTGAACTTGTCCCCTGCCGGTAACCGACTTCGTACTCATTCCTACTCCTTCCGGATGCGACGGGTCGTTGATGATCGCGTTCGGCTTGCCGGTGACGACATCATTCCCTCCATCATTCCCGTTGCTGATGGCGGTGAAGACGGGCTCCATGCTGAGGATCTTCGTCCCTCCCCTTGCATCGGTCCACCCCAAGTTGTCTGGGAACGGTGCTGGCTGACCCGGGACGCCGTTCAGGCGTTGCCGGGCGGCCGAGAGCGATGTGGCGTCTCTGAGTCTCCGAATAGCGGGTCGTCAGACCACCCCCCGTCCTCTATTGAACAACGAAAACCCCCCGGGTCGCGAGACTCGGGGGTTGTCATTTACCGGTCAGTTCCTGGCCTCCAGAAGCGATGCTGACGTGCCTGGGTTTCCTGAGCCATCTCGAGTGAGAGGTTGAACTCTATTCCT
>JBAXFU010000036.1:0-29785 GCA_037139735.1 Phycisphaerae bacterium | reverse complement strand
CGTCTGATCATCGTCTGATCATCGTCTGATCATCGTTTGATCATCGTCAAGTCCGGCACGGACTTTGGATCGTCCGTTCACCGTGGGAGAACCCCCAGTGCCCGCGTTCGTCACGCGCCAACTGCACGCAGGTGCGATCGCGATCTTCCTCGCGTCGTCCCTCGCCCCTGCGCAGCGTGGTGACGAGCCCACGCCCGCCGACGTGCCCTCGCTCGCGGCCAGGCTCGAGAGCGCCGAGGCCGACGCAGCCGCCCGTCGCAACGCCGCCGCTCGACTGCTCGCCATCGCGTCGACCGATCTCGCGGCCCTCGACGTGCTCGACCGCGTCATCGCCGGCCCCCTCGCCGCGGGATCGGCCGCTTCGGCGGTCCTGAACGCCATCGCGACCGCCGACGACCCGCCCCAGCCCTTGCTCCTCGCCCTCGAGGCCCGTGCCGATGCGGCGACCACGCCCGAGGAGTGCGCCTCGGCGCTCCGGACGGTGTCGGTCTTCCGCTCCAGATACGCCGCCCACGTGCTCGTTCGATTCGCGTCGCCCGGTCGACCCCAGGTCGTGACCGAGGCCGCCTTGGAGGCGCTCGCCACGCTCACGGGGCGAAACGACCTGCCCCGCGATCACGCGGCGCTCGAGGCGTGGATCCGTTCCCTGGACGACCTCAACGAACTCGAGTGGCAGCGGATGATCTCGACCAACCTGGCCCGACGCGTCGCTCGCGATCAGTCCGATGCCGCCCTGCTGACGGGTCGACTCATCGAGACCACGCGGCGGCTGCACCTGGTGGCCCCGGTCGACAAGCGGCCTGCCTTGCTCGTCGACCTCATGAAGGATCCCCAGCCGGCGCTGCGGGATCTGGGCTTCGAACTCGCCGCACGCGAGTTGGCCAACAACGGGAGCATCGATGCCGCCGTCGGTGCGGCGGCCGTCGACCTGCTCTCGAGCCCCGACGCCTTCGCTCGAGGGCAGGCGGCGTTGCTGGTCCGCCAGATCGCCCCGTCCAATGCCGCCGAGGCGGTGGCGGCCGCGCTCGCGAAGGAAACGGACCCGCAGGCGGCATCGAACCTCCTGTTGGCGGCCACGCGGTGGCCCACCCCGGCGTCGGTGAGCGCGGTGCTGTCGTGGCTCGCTCGCGGAGGCCAGACCCGTCAGGCGGCCATCGAGGCCTGCCTGCAGATCACTCGCACCGTGACCATCGCCAACGCCGACCGCGACGCGATGCTCGAGGCGGTGCGGAGCATCCCGCTGGCGGAATACACCCCTGCCGCCGCCACGCTGATGGCGGATCAGGGCGACGAACAGGACCGTCTGCGGATCGCGCCGCTGCTGACGCACGGGAGCGTGTCGGTGCGGATCGCCGTGGGCGAGGCGCTCTTGTGGCATCCCGATCATGCGTCGGCCATCGTCGAGGCGGCCGAGTCGACGCCTGAACTGGTGCCCGTGGCCGCCAAGGCGCTCGTCGTCCACGGCCCGCGAGCCCCGGAGGTGATCCGCGTGATGCGGGCACGGGCCGTCACGCCCGAAGCGGGTCGAGCCTCCATCGCCATGCTCGCCTCATCCACGCCCGCGACGGACCTCCTCGCCGTCATCGAGGCGTGCAACGACCCCGCCTTGCGCTCCGTGCTGATGGCTTCGCTGGCCAGCCCATCCCGCGCCCTCTCCGAGCGGGCCGACCCCGAAGCACTCGACGCCATCGTGAAGGGCGTGATCATGGCCGCCGAGAACGACCTCTCCCTCGGCGATGCAGCCGCCGCCCTGGCGGCGCTCGATGCGGCGCCCTTCATCGACGCCTCGCCGATGGCGACCCGGGCCGCCTCCCTTCGCGTCACGTCGTTGTTGGCCACGGGAAAGGTCGAGCAGACCCGCACGCTCGAGGCGCCGTTGGCGGCATGGCTCCGGGGCTTCGAACTGGCCCGCGGCACCTCCAGCGCGCCGGCCGTCGCCCACGCCCTGTTGTCGCGATTCGACGCGCAACTCCCCGAGGCCGACCGCGATCGCCTTCGCGCCGTCGTCACCGCCGAGGAGTTCACCGGACCGCCGTCGCCCCGGTGATCGGCCGGGGCGCCTTCCGCTCACGCGGCGCGACGGCCCTCGTACGGTTCCTCGCGGGTGCCGGCGATGCCGTCGCGGGTGACGAGGAAGAAGTCCGGGGAGATGGGATAGGGGAGCCGGCGGAAGTCCTGCAGGACCCGATCCTCAATGCGGTTGACGAAGGTCTGCGGTCCCGTCGACAGGGCCACGAACATGTCGCGAGCGGGCGTGGCGACGTAGAAGTCGCCCCCGAGCTGGGCCGCCAGGCGCTGGTGAAGGCCGCCCAGGAGCAGCCGGGCGGCGTCATACCCGTCGTGCTGACTGATGATGGCCGCCTTGCCCCCTTCCTTGCTCTCGACCAACTGCACCTCGAGGTCGGGCGCATAGGCGTTGAGGTTGGTGCGGGCGATCTCCTCCATCTCGTCGAGCGAGAGGTTCCACCGCAGTTGCTGCTCGGTGGTGATGCTCACCGTCATGTGGGGCATGTCGGTGACGAAGACGATCACCGTGCCGTTGACGAAGGGAATGTGGGCCACCTGCTCCCGCGAGAGGTGCGTGAAGATGCTCTCGGGCTGGATGCGGGGCATGATCCGCGAGCGGGCGAACTCGAGGGTCATCGTCATCATCTGCACCGTGTCGCCGGTGAAGAGCTGCTCGAGGTAGTGCTCGACGATCTCCGTGCCGCGGCTGGGCTCGTGGCTCACCATGCGGAAGAGGTTCTCGAGGTCGAGCCGCCGCCCGTTGACCAGGAGCTCCTTGGGGCTCACCAGGTCGATCGAGTAGTCAGGCTGCATCCGCCTGAGGAGGTTGGCCACCGATTCGGCGAAGGCTTCCGGTTCTCTTGGCATCACGCCCATCGACGACCCCTTCCATGGGACACGCACGGCGACGCGCCGGATCGGGTGGGTCATCCCCCCCGCGACGGGAACCACCCGTCCTTCCGTCAACGACGTCACGATTCGGCCCTTTCCATCGGAATCCATGGTGCGCCAGTCCTGTCCCGCCTCAACACATCCGCCGACACCACGCGGCACGATCCGCAGGATCCACACGGCCGCCCCCCTCCGCGCCCGGAACCCGCGGCCCTTCCCCGGAACGCGGCGACCGAGAACCCCTGACGGGACCGCGGGCGGGCCCGCGGCGGACCCCGCGGCGGACCCCGCGGCGGCCCCCGCCACCGGATGAACGCGGGACCTTCGACCTTCGGCAGGGGAGGGCGTATACTCCGCCCACGGCCCGGAAACCTCTCGCGCCTTCACGCGTGCGGGTTCTGTTCAGTGCGGCCGATCATTCACGATTCCACCACACGGAGACAGCGCGTGACCGACCAAGAGATCGAAGCCAAGGTGATCGAGATCATCGCCCAGCAGATGGGTCACGACAAGGACAAGATCAAGCCGGAGATGAGCTTCGGCGAGGACCTCAACGCGGACAGCCTCGACCAGGTCGAGTTGATGATGGAACTCGAGGAAGCCTTCGAGACCGACATCCCCGACAGCGACGCCGAGAAGATCAAGACCGTCGCCGACGCCATCACCTTCATCAAGAAGGCCCAGGCCGGCGCCTGAGGTCCGGCACAGGACCGGCCCCCGCCGCTCCTGCTCGTCGGCCGCCAACCAGACCGAACGCACGCGGCCGGAGGACCCCCTTCGGCCGCATTGCTTCCCGGCTCGTGCCCCACCCGCAGTTCGACCCCGCCCGCGTCCCGTCGGAGAACCCCTCGTGAGCTCGCAGACCCATCCCTCAGGCCGTCGCCGCGTGGTGATCACGGGCTTCGGCGCGTTGACCAATCTCGGCACGAATGCAGCCGCCACCTGGGCCGGCATGCGCGAAGGCCGCAGCGGCATCAGCACGATCGAGGGAGACGAGTTCAAGGCCTTTGCGGGCGCGTGGGACGTCACCATCGCGGGCCAGATCAAGGGGTGGGACCCCACGTCGGTGATCGAGTTCCGCGAGGCCAAGCGGCTCGACCGCTTCTGCCAACTCGCCCTCGCCGCCGCCGTCGAGGCGGTCAACCACTCCGGCATCGACTTCTCCAAGGAGAACTCCGAGCGTTGCGGCGTGGTCGTGGGCTCGGGCATCGGCGGCATTCGCACGATCGAGGAGGGCGTGAACACGATGCGGGACAAGTCCCCATCGCGGATCAACCCCTTCACCGTGCCGCGACTGATGGTCAACGCGGGCACCGGCAACATCTCGATCAAGTACGGCCTGCGCGGACCGGCAGCGGCCCACGCCACGGCGTGCGCCAGCTCCGGCCACGCCCTGGCCGACGCCATGCACATCATCCAGCGAGGCGACTGCGACGTGATGATCTCGGGCGGCGCGGAAGCCGCGTGCACCCCGCTGTGCATCGGCGCCTTCATGGTGATGAAGGCGCTCTCGACCCGCAACGACGCCCCCACCAAGGCCAGCCGTCCCTTCGACACCGGCCGCGACGGCTTCGTCCTCTCCGAAGGCGCGGCGATGTACGTCCTCGAGACCGAGGAGCACGCCAAGGCCCGCGGCGCGACGATCTACGCCGAGCTCGTCGGCACCGGCAACTCGTGCGACGCCTCGCACATCACCGCGCCCGACCCCAACGGCGACGGCGCGATGCGGTCCATGAAGGCCGCGCTCGCGGAGGCCCGCCTTTCGACCACCGACATCGGGTACATCAACTCCCACGGCACCAGCACGCCCCTTGGCGACAAGGCCGAACTCGCGGCCGTCACCCGCCTGTTCGGCGACCACGCCCGCAAGTCGGCGGGCGGTCAGCTGCTGATGAGCAGCACCAAGAGCGTCCACGGCCACTGCCTGGGCGCCAGCGGCGCGGTCGAACTCATCGCCTGCATCCACGCCGTTCGCGAGGGCGTCATCGCCCCCACCGTCAACCTCGACAACCCCGAGCCCGGCTTCGACATCGATCTGGTGCCCAACGTCGCCCGCGAGAAGAAGATCCGCTACGCGATGAACAACACCTTCGGCTTCGGCGGCCACAACGTGACGCTCATCGTCGGTTCGTACTGACCCGGGCTCGGGGGCCGGACACTTCGACGAGGTTGCCGTCATGGCCCTTGGGGCCGCGCTCATTCACGTCTTGGACGCGGCTCCGGCGTCGCGGATGAATCGCTCGTGCGCGTCGGCGGGCTTGGTCACCTGCGCCCTGGGATCGCCCGCACGCGTCAACGTGGCGGTGGTGCTGCGGCCGGGCATCATCGGGATTCGCACCACCTGCCCGCCGCGGCTTCGCACGAACGAGGCGCCGGGAATGTTCTCCTCCGCGTACTCCTCGCCCTTGGCCAGCACGTCGGGCGAGATCTCCTCGATGAGTTGGGCCGGCGTGTCCTCCTCGAAGACGACGACGACGTCCACGCTCGCCAGTCCGCTCAGCACGCGGACGCGGTCCTCGAGCGCGTTGACCGGGCGGCTGGGTCCCTTGAAGGCCCGGACCTTCTCGTCGGTGTTGGTCGCGACGATCAGGAAGTCCCCCTGTGCGCGGGCCTGATCGAGCAGCCAGACGTGCCCGGCGTGCAGCACGTCGAAGCACCCGTTGGTCAGCACGATGCGACGGCCTTCCTTCCGGCGGGCGGCCACTTCCAGCCGCAACTGTTCGCGGGTCCTGTACTTCCCCGTCGCGCCCGTCTGCGAAATGAGCACGTGGTGATGGATCCGCTCGAAGGCGATGGGCTGCACGCCGAAGACCTCGACCTCGAGCCCGGCCGCCGCGTTGGCGAAGTGCACCGCGTCGAGCCAGGAGCAGCCGTTGGCCCGTGCCGCGGCGAGCGCGGCGAGGAACATGTCGCCCGCGCCGGTGACGTCGTAGACCTGCCGGGCCTGCGTGGGCACGCTCACCGCATGGCCGTCTCGCCCGAGCAGGAGCGCGCCGTGACGGTCGAGCGTCAGCACGCAGGCGTCGAGATCGAGCTGGTCGCGGAGCGTCCTGGCCAGCGAGCTGTTGTGCGAGAGGGAGTTCTCGGCGCAGGTGGGCATGCCCGCGGCGGTCTCGGCCTCGGTGCGGTTGGGCGTGATGGCCGAGGCGCCCTTGTACCTCGCGTAATCGGCGAGCCGGGCGGGATCGACGAAGACGGGCTTGCCCGCCTCGCGGGCGGCCTTGATGACGCCCTGGCAGAGGTCGGGGGTGCAGACGCCCTTGGCGTAATCCTCGATGCACACCACGTCGGCCTGGGCGAGGGCGCCCGTGAGGCGGCCGAGGAGTTCTCGCATGACGTGCTCGGGCAGCGGCTCGCGAGACTCGTGGTCCAGCCGGAACATCTTCTGCGGGTGGCGGGCCTGCGCGAGCCCGATGAGGTTCTGCTTGACGGTCGTGGGACGAGCGGCGTCGACGACCAGGCCCGAGGCGTCGATCCCGCCGGCGGCGAGTTCCTTGCGGAGCAGGTCGCCGTGCGAGTCGTGGCCGACGACGCCGAAGGCCAAGACTCGACCGCCCAGGGCGGCCAGGTCGAGGCAGACGTTCGCCGAACCGCCCGGGCGATTCTCGGTGCGCCGCACGAGCATGACGGGGACGGGCGCGTCGGCGCTCAGGCGTTCGGCGTCGCCGTAGACCATCTGGTCGAGCATGAAGTCGCCCACCACCAGGGCGGTGAAGGGCTTCCAGCGGCCGAGCGTTTCGAGCAGTGAACTCACGCGAGAATCCTAGTCGCTTCGCCCCCGAGGGCTTCGCGGCCCGGGCGTATCATGGGCCCAAAGGAGTGGAACCATGATGACCGTCTTCGCCCGAGCCGCACTCGCCCTCTGCATCGTCGCCGGGCTCGCCGCCACGACCGCCTGCACCACCGCCCCGGAGAGCCAGGTCGGCAAGGACCAACTCGAGGACCGTGCCGCCCAGGCGATCGAGACCGCCACGAAGAACGACCCTTCGCTCAAGAAGCTCCTGAGCGACGCGAAGGGCTACGCGGTCTTCCCGACCGTCGGCAAGGGCGCCATCGGCATCGGCGGCGCGTACGGCAAAGGCGTGCTCTACGAGGGCGGCAAGGTGATCGCCTACTGCGATCTCACCCAGGCCTCGATCGGGCTGCAACTCGGAGGCCAGGCCTACAGCGAGATCATCGCCTTCGAGACCGTCGGCTCGCTGGGCCGTTTCAAGTCCGGCAACTTCGCCTTCAGCGCCCAGGCCACGGCCGTGGCCCTCAAGTCGGGCGCCGGGGCCAACGCCAAGTACGCCGACGGCGTCGCCGTCTTCACGATGGCCGAATCGGGCCTCATGTACGAGGCCTCCCTGGGCGGCCAGAAGTTCAGCTGCCAGCCCAAGTGATCGCCGCGGGGCGATTTCGCGGACCCGCCCCGCGGGTGCGTCGATGCGCCGCTCGCTTGGTCCACCGCGAGTCGCTGGACGATCCAACGACAGGAGCCGGGCGAAAGGCCCGGCTCCTGGTGCGGTCGTGATGATGTGGATGGAGCCGGCGAAGAGGGCCCGAACGTTGGGCCCGAACGTTTGGTCCCTCACGTTGGGCCCGAAACAAGATCCCGAGATTCAGTCCACGGGCTCGAGTTCCTTCTCGCGGTGCTGCATCTGGCTCTTGAGGCGGGCGAGGATGGAGGAGTGCATCTGGCTGACGCGCGACTCGGAGAGATCGAGCGTGGCACCGATTTCCTTCATCGTCATGCCCTCGTAGTAGTAGAGGACGACGATGAGGCGTTCGGCGCGGGAAAGGCCCTTGGTGATGAGGTCCTTGAGGTCGCGGCGCTGGATGTCGGAGACGGGGTTGCACTGGCCGTCATCCTTGACGACGTCGAGTTCCCGAACCTCGCGACCCCCGCCGTCGCCGCCGCCGAAGCACCGCTGCGTGAGACTGCGGGTCATGACGGCCGAACTGTCGCGACGGAGCTTGTCGAACTCCTCGTCGTCGACCTTGAGCATGTCGGCGACCTGCTCGTCGGTGGCGGGCTGGCCGGTGGCCTTCTCGATGGACTGACGGGCCTGCTCGACCTTGTTGGTGCGGCTGCGGACCAGACGCGGCACCCAGTCCATCGAGCGGAGCTCGTCGAGGATCGCGCCGCGAATGCGGGGGGCGCAATAGGTCTCGAACTTGACCTTGCGGGAGAGATCGAAGGCGTCGATGGCGTCCATCAGGCCGAAGAGGCCGGCGGACATCAGGTCCTCGATGTCCACCTCGTCGGGGAGACGGGCGTAGATCCGCTCGGCGTTGTACCGCACGAGGGGCAGGAACTTCTCCATGAGGTAGTTGCGGGTGGACTCGTCAGGCTTGGCCTGATAGTTGACCCACACCTCGTTGATCGGGACCGCGTCCAGCGGAGAGGGAGCCTTCGAAGGCTCGGCATGACGCACCGCGAAGCGGTTGGACATGCGAGAGGAACCCCCGCGACGCGACAAACTCCTGATGCTTGACATATGGTCTGCTCCGTGACCCTTTCGTCTGGGCCGCCGGCTCAGCCGGAGACCCATGACGAATCCTGACGCTTGGGACGATTCCCTTCCAGGAAACGCCCCGTTCATGACGACCGGTTGCGGTGGCGATGCTCCGATCGCCGCTTCCGTTCGTCACCGTTCGAGATCGGGCACGAGCCCCGCTCCCGCTCGATCCACGCGCCGCGAACGCGACGAGCGACCGAGTGCGACGCCGCTCATCCATGAGCAGGCAGGCGTGAGTATACATGGACTCGCGACATCGCCAATACCTCGTCGACCGATTTTCCCGAAAAAAATGTCCACTCCCCTGCACGGTGGAGCCGACAGGCCCACCCACGTTGTTTTCTCACCGTCGTTCTCAAGTCGTCGATCGTCTCACGGCCGTTTCGCGCATCGGGACGCGTCTCACTCGTCATCCTGCCGGACTTCCGGAATGGGCCTGGCCCGCTTGTAGCCGGCGACATGTTCGTCGAGCACGTGCGAGATGCAGCGGGCGGCGCCGTGGCCCACGAGGTTGCAGACGAACATCGCGATGATGCTGCGCAACACGACGTCGCCGGCGGGGTTGGAGGCCAGCAGTCCCGAGACGGCGGCCAACGCGAATCCGCACAGGGCGAAGACGACCGCGATGACCCGGCCGAGATGCTGACTGGTCGATTCGTCGGCCTGTGGCGAAGTCTGCTCCAAGGGGCGGCTCCTCCGACGCGTGCGTTGTTCCCGAACCGCGAGGGGCCCGGGGCTCGATCCGCAACCTCCTCTCATCGGCCGACGTCGATCGGCACTTCACCCGAATCCGACGATGATCGCAATCGTCGCGCCGTTCGCGACGCGCATGAGTCCCGTGAGGATGGCGCGGACGGTGACGACCGCAACGGCCATGCCGCCCGCACGCGCCCGAACGAGGGATTGCACCAAGTGCTCCCACGGGGCCCGCAGAAGAGAATACTCGAGAGCCACGCCACGGCGCAGCGGGGCGAAATCCCTATTTGATCGGCCCGGGCGTTCGGGCTTCGGGCGGCATCGCCGTCGGGCTCACGCCGCCGCGCGCGTCTCGCCCGCGCGTTCGTCGACGGGCGGCATGACGAGCCCGACGGACTCGACGTCGATGCCCGACACCACCTCGTTGTACCCCAGCACGGCGACGGCGGGAAGGTGCGGCTCGACGATCTGCCGCACGACCGCCCGGACCTGCGGCGAGGCGATGACGACGGGCTGATGCGCGGCGGCGATGGCCGGCGCGAGCGCGTCGACGATCTGCCTGGCGATGCGCGAGGCGATCCTCGCGGGCATGTTGACGGTCGTGCCCGCCGCGCCGCGATCGACGAACGAGGCGATGTGGTCCTCGAGCGTGGGATCGAGCGTGACGCAGACCAGTCGCAGCGATCCCTTGTCGCCGGGCGTCGCGTACTGCTGGCAGATGCCCCGACGCAGGGCGTTGCGGACGTACTCGGTGAGCACCTCGAGGTCCTTGGTCTTGCCGCCCCACTCTGCGAGCGTCTCGAGGATGGTCTCGAGATCGCGGATCGAGACGCGTTCCTTGAGGAGGTTCTGCAGGATCTTCTGCAGCTCGACGGGCTTGACGACGGCGGGGACGGTGTCCTCGACGAGCTTGGGCGCCTTCTGCTTGAGCTGCTCGAGCAGGTTGTTGACCTCGTCGCGCGTGAGGAGTTCGTCGGCGTGCCGGCGGACGATCTCCGTCAGGTGCGTCGCCAGCACCTCCGTGGGCGCGACGACGGTGTAGTTGAGCGTCTCGGCGCGATCGCGCAGCTTGGGATCGATCCACCACGCGGCGAGGCCGAAGGCGGGCTCCCGCGTCGATTCGCCCTCGATGGGGCCCGCGGCGATGCCCGAATCCATCGCCAGCAGCGCGCCGGGCCGCAGCAGCCCCGTCGTGACCGGGTTGCCCCGCACCTTCACGCGATATTCGGTGGCGGCCACGTGGATGTTGTCGCGGATGCGCACCGGGGGCATGACCAGCCCGATCTCCACCGCGAGTTGGCGGCGGATCGCCGAGATCTTGTCGAGCAGGTCGCCGCCCCTGGCCTTGTCGACCAGCGGCACCAGCGAATAGCCCACCTCGAGCTCCAGCGTGTCGACCTTGAGGAGCGACTCGATGGCGGGCGGTTCGGCCGCGCCGGCCGCGGCCCCCTCGGCCTGCTCGGCCGCCGGTCCCGACTTGGGGGCCGCCGCGGATTGCTTGATCGAGTAGCCGAGCATGACGAGCACGGCGGCGGTGATGAGCAGCGGAATCGTGGGCAGGGGCGTGAACGACAGCAGCACCAGGAAGCCCGCGGTGATGAAGAGGCCCTTGGGCTGGCTGACGACCTGATCGGCGAGCTCGTCGCCCAGCTGCGCCTTGGAGCCCGAGCGAGTGACGATGAGCGCCGAGGCGATCGAGATGACGAAGGAAGGGATCTGCGAGGAGAGACCGTCGCCGATGGTGAGCTTGGTGAAGACCGAGGCGGTCTGGCCGGCGTCCCACCCGCGGGCGATGATGCCGACGGCGAAGCCGCCGATCACGTTGACGGCGGTGATGATGAGGCCGGCGACGGCGTCGCCCCGGACGAACTTCGAGGCACCGTCCATGGCGCCGAAGAAGTCGGCTTCCTGGCTGATGCGTTCGCGGCGGACGCGGGCCTGCGCCTCGGTGATGTTGCCGGCGCTCAGGTCGGCGTCGATGGCCATCTGCTTGCCGGGCATGGCATCCAGGGTGAACCTGGCGGCCACTTCGCTGATGCGCGTGGCGCCCTTGGTGATGACCATGAACTGGACGATGACCAGGATGAGGAAGATGACGATGCCGACGAAGAGGGACGAGCCGGCGACGAAGTCGCCGAAGGCCATGATGACGTGACCCGCGACGCTCGCGGCCTCCTCCGGGGTGCTGGCGTCGGCGGTGAGGATGAGCCGGGTCGAGGCGACGTTGAGGACGAGCCGGAAGAGGGTCGTGGCCAGCAGCAGCGACGGGAAGACGGAGAAGTCGAGCGGATGGTCCATGTAGATCGTCGTCATCAGGATGATGATCGACAGCGCGATGTTGAGCGCGATGAAGACGTCCATCACCAGCGGCGGGACCGGCACCAGCAGCACGACCATCATCGCCACGAAGCTGATCGGGACGATGTAGCCGCGGTACTTGCGCAGCCGCAGGATCCACTCGGGAAGGACGAGGCCGCCGCGGGGGACGGGGAGGGTTGCCGGCGATGCGGTGGCGGTGCTCATGGTCGGGTCCGTGGAGTCTCAGCGTCGTCGGGGGAATCAGGCGGCGGAGGGGGCGGGTTCGGGCGCGGCGGCCGTCGCGTTGGCGGCGGCGGCCTCGCGATCGAGGCGATAGACGAAGGCGAGGACCTCGGCGACGGCCTCGTAGTACCTGGGGTGGATCTGCTCGCCGACGTCGACGTGGCGATAGAGCGCCCGCGCGAGCGGAGGACGCTCGAGGATGGGCACGCCGTGCGCCTTGGCGACGTGTCGGATGGACATGGCGAGCTCGTCGGCGCCCTTGGCGACCACCCGCGGCGCGTCCATGGTCTCGGGGTCGTAGGCGATGGCCACCGAGAAGTGGGTCGGGTTGGTGACCACGACGTCGGCCTTGGGCACCGCCGCGCCGATCCGCTGGCGGATGATCTCTCGGGCCATGCGGAATCGCTTGCCCTTGATCTGCGGGTCGCCCTCCATGCTGCGGCGTTCGTCCTTGACCTCCTGCTTGGTCATCTTGAGACCCTGCAGGTGGTTCCACTTCTGGAAGAGAAAGTCCGCCACGCCCATCAGCAGCATGATCACGAAGAGCCACGCCGCGAGGGCCAGCGCCTTGCGGCCGATGACGCCCCACGCCGCCACCGCCGTCAGCGAGGGAAGGCCCGCGATCTCGCGGACGCATCCGCTCAGGAACATCCAGCCGACAATGGAGACGACGACGAGCTTGAGCGAGTTGACCAGGGTCTTGACGAGGTTCTGCTTGTTCACCAGCCTCGCCAGGCCGCTCGTCGGATTGAGCCGATCGAACTTGGGCTGCAGCGCCCCCACGTTCCAGATGAAACCGAACTGCACCACGTAGGCCAGGGCGGCGATGACGCACGCCAGAAGCAGGAACGGGACGATCGCCGAGCCCATGTGGAGCCCCGCGGCCCGCAGCAGCTCGAAGAGCGACGAGGTCGAGGGCTTCTCCTGCGATTCGAGCGATTCCCGCATCAGGATGAAGGAGGCCCGGGCCATCGCCGCCCCGAAGACCAGCAGCAGGATGAACGCGCCCGAGAGCTCGATGGCCGCCGCCAGGTCCTGGCTCCTCGCGACGTTGCCCTGGTTGCGGGCCTCGCTCAGGCGTCGCCCGGTCGGGTCTTCCGTCTTGTCGCCCATGTCATCGGCCATCGGTCGACCCTCCCCCGGCGCCCGAGGCGACCCACGCCTGCGCGGTCCGCAGCGCCTCGTCCATCGCTCCGCCGGTGGCGTCGCCGATGGCGTAGATGCCCGCCACGAGCGCGCCGAGCCCGACGATGATCTTGAAGGTGAACCCGACGCTCATGATGTTGATCTGCGGCATGGTCTTGCCGACCACGCCCAGCAGGATCGTCATCAGCAGGACCGCGCCCGACACGGGGGTGGTCACGCGGATGGCCAGCTCGAATCCGCTGCCCAGCGCGCCGGCGATCACGTCGACCGGGAGACGGGCGAGCTCGACGCCCCCGAGGGGGACGGTGCGGAAGGAGTCCATGACGCATCCGGCGAGGGATTCGAGGCCGCCGCAGGCCATGAACCCGCCCAGCGCGATCGTGTAGAGCATCTGTCCGAGCACGTCGGAATCGGTGTCCGTGTCGGGGTTGTAGACGCGGGCGAGCCCAAGGCCCATCTGCTGGCCGGCGATCACGCCGCTCATTTCGAGACTGAGCATCGGGATCGCCGCGATGACGCCGACGACGAACCCGATCAGGGCCTCGCGGAGCAGCAGGGGCACCGCGCCCACGACGTCGATCGGCAGCGCGCCGGCGGCCATCGCCGGGGTGACGGTCGGGTGGATGGCGACGCCGAGCATGAGGACCAGCAGCACGCGGTGCCTCGCGGGGACCATCGAGCTCGCCAGGACGGGCGCGAAGACGAAGAGGCCCGCCAGCCGGAAGACGGTGAGCAGGAAGGGAGCCAGCTGCGACAGCAGCTCGAGGATGGCGGGCGAGGTCTTCTCCATGACGCAACCGCGCGTGCCGGCGCTCGATCAGACGATCCGCAGCAGGTCCCCGGCGTATTCGATGAGACGCTGCACCACCCACGGCAGCACGGCGATGGCCGCGACGACCATCACGATGATCTTGGGGACCGTCGCCAGCGTCTGGTCCTGGATGGAGGTGATCGACTGCAGGAGACTGATCACCAGCCCCACCACGATGCCCGCGGCGAGGATGGGCGCGCCGATCTTGATCGACATCACCAGCGCCGTCCGGACCATGTCGATCGTCATGTCGTCAAGCATGCAAGGTCTCCTCGGTCACGCGAGCCAGGGAAGGACGGACGCCGCCGCCGCGAGGTCGCCGTGCTGCGCGACGCTCCGCATGAGCCCCGCCACCACCAGCGTCCAGCCGTCGACGAGCACGAAGAGCAGGATCTTGAACGGCAGGCTGACCATCACCGGCGGGAGCATCATCATGCCCATCGAGATCAGCATCGTGCTCACCACCATGTCGATCACCAGGAAGGGCAGGTACACCTTGAAGGCCAGCAGGAAGGCCACCTTGAGCTCGCTGAGCATGTACGCGGGCACGAGCGTCAGCATGTCCACGTCCTCGCGCGTCAGTCGCTCGGGCTCGCTCACGTCGACCCCTCGACGCGAGAGGACCATGTAGACGCTCGACCAGTTCCCCGAGGCCTCGATCTGGTCGAACATGAAGTCTCGCATCGGCTGGCGGGCCTTGGTCCAGAGTTGGTCGTAGTCGACGACCTCCCCGCGACGCCAGGGCTCGACGGCCTCCGCGTTGATCCGATCGAGCGTCGGCGACATCACCACCAGCGTGCTGAAGAGCGCGAGCGCCGTGATGACCTGCGGCGGAGGCACGCTCGCCGTGCCCAGGGCCTGCTTGAGCACCCCGAGCACGATCAGGATCCTCGCGAAGCACGTCATCATCAGGATGATGGACGGCGCCAGCGAGATCACCGTCAGCACCAGCATGATGTTGAGCGCGGTCGACAGCCCCCCGCCCTTGCCCGGCGCCACCGCGTCGCCCGCCGCGGCCATCGACCGCAGCGGATTCATCGAGGAGGCCGGCGAGGGCGGGCCCGTCAGGGCGTTCTCGAGCAAAATCGTCGGCGCAGGAGCCGCGTCGTCCAGCGGCGGGCCCACCACCCGCGCCTGGGCCGCGAAGACCAGCGCGTGTGCCGCGATGAGGATCAGGATCAGGCGGCTCATGCCGTGAACTCCCGCGACGGACGCGCGGTCGTCGACGGCGACGGTGCCGCCTGCATGGTCGCCAGACGCGCCCGGAGCGTGCGGGCCGCGACCGAACCGTCGATCTCCGCCGCCGGCGTTGCCGCCGCACGGGGCTGCGACGCCGAATGAGACGCCAGATGAGACGCCGGACGAGAGGCCGGACGAGAGGCCGGACGAGACGCGGGCTCGGGCGACGGCACCGGCGCCGGGCAGGCGTCCGCGCCAAGGCGATCCATCGCCCGCTCGAAGAGACGGCTTGGCGCCTCGCGATCGGCGGTCTTGGCCACCAGCGATGCGACCTCGGCCGGATCGGTGATCTCGGTCAGGGTTTCCATGCGATGCCCCGCCCGACCCGTCGTCTGGCTGACCAGCAGCACGCGACGGTCGACCTTGAGGAGCACCAGCATGCCCTGTCGCGAGACGGGGAAGCGTCCGAGCACTTCCAGCACGCCGCTGGGAGCGCGGCCGCGAGGGCCCAACGCCCCCATCAGCCCGGCGGCCGGCGTCAGGCGTCGCACGAGCGAACCCACGATGAAGATCAACGCCACCACGCCCGCCAGGGCCAACACCTGGTTCAGCCATGCGGGCATCGAGCCTGCAGCCGAGGAGGCGCCTGGCGCGGCCTCTGCGGCGTCGCCCGCGGGTGTCGCCGGCGACATCGGACCCGGCTTGCCCAGCGGCCGCATCGAGTCGGGCGTGCGGCGGGCCAGTGTGGACGGTGATGTCAATGCCGCGGCCGTCGGCCCGATCGTTGGGACGGTCGTTGGGACGGTCGTTGGAGCAGGCGTTGGGGCTGGCGTTGGGGCAGGCGGCGCAGCGACATGCGGCGGCGTGGCGACCGTCTCCGCGGCCGGCGCGGCCGGCGTCGGCTCCTCGACGGTCGGCCCGATGGCCGCGGCCTGGAGGGTGCTGCAGAGCGCGGCGGCCAGCGCGATGATCGTGACGGTTCGTGGCATGGGCCTTCCTGGCCTTTCGTCGTCGCGCCTCCGGCGCGAGTGCGGTCGTCTCAGGCGGCGACGGCCCCTTCGGGCAGCGGCGCGAGGATCTCGTTGATGCGGACGCAGAAGTTGTCGTTGAGCACCAGGACTTCGCCCCGGGCCACGTGGCGGTCGTTGACGAAGACGTCGACGGGATCGCCCGCGAGCTTGTCGAGCTCGACGATCGCGCCCGCCGCGAGCTTGAGCACGTCCTCGACGAGCAGCCTCGTGCGGCCCAACTCGATCTTGACGTTGAGGTTGACGTCGGAGAGCAGGTCGATGGTCCGGGCCTGCTTGGCGAAGGCGGTGGTGTCGAAGACGGGCATCTGCACCGCCGCGGCGCCGTCGTCCTTGGGCGCATCGGCCCGGGCGGCCGCCCGAACCTGGTCCACCATCGCGTTGACCTGCGCGTTGGCGTCGGCGAGCGCGTCTTCGGGGGTGGGCTGATCCTGCGTCATGGCGTCTGGGCTCCTGCGGCGCGAGGGGAGCCAACTCCCGTTGGCGGCACGCTCCCCTCAACAAGGGAATGACCATGCCGCCGCCTCGCGCTCGCCGGGTGCATCGGACGCGACACGACCCACCGAGCGACATTTGCGCCCGTTGCGCATAACGTCCTATAATGACGCGCAGGAAGTGCCTTCAAGGGCCCCGATGAAGGGGAGCAGGTGCTTTGGAGGCGATCAGTCGGCCGGGAAGCCCTTGCACTTGGGGATGACGACCCGCTCGAGACGATCCTTGCCTTCGCCGTCCTTGCCCAGGAGCTGCGAGGTGAAGGAGGCGATCTGGCGGTTGATGGTCTCGAGACCCGGCTCCTTGAGCTGGGCGTGCTGGGCGCGGCGGAAGATGAGGGAGATGCCCTCCTTGACCTCCGCGGCACGATCCTCGAGTTGCTTGGTCACGTACTCCTCGTTCTTGGAGCGGACCTTGAGCACCACCTCGGTATCCCAGACCCAGACGCGGCCGGTCTGCATGTTCTGGAACTTGTCCTCGATGAGGGGAACCTCGACCACCGAGTCGTGATTGGTCTCTTCCTTGCCCTCGACGGCGGCCTCGACGGGCTTGGGGCCCGTCTTGCCGACGAAGAGGTAGACACCGGCGGCCTCGACGAGCATGAGGATCACGACGGCGACGATGGCCTTGAGGGGCAACGAGCCCTTGGAGGGCGTGCCGGCGGCCTGGCTCGGGTCGTTCTTGGCTTCGGGCTTGGCGTCGGGCATGGGAGCGAGTCCTCGCGCGGCGACATCGACGAGCGGGCCGGAACGGCACGCACGCGACATCGTGTCGGCTCGCAGAGCATCGACCGCTCAGGGGGACGACTGCAGGCCCGGCTTGGGGACGAGGAGTCGCCGCGACGAGGCGATCGTCACACGCGTCACGGAAGGCCCAGGCGGCATCAGGCCGCCCGGCGGCGTTCGGCGCGGGCCTCTTCGCGTCGTGCGCGATGATGCTTGATGGCCAGTTCGGCGGGAAGGCTGTCGGGGCCGACGGCGCAGGCGAAGGCGAACGCGCCGGTGCACCACGCCGCGGCGACGATCGGGCCGAGGAAGGTCCCCACCACCCACGAACCGGGGATGAACCCCGCGACGGCCGCGGCGGCGAAGGAAATGGCCGCAAGGCTGACCAACGCCCAGAGCGGCCTGACGACGAAGCGATCGCGCGGGGTGCGAGCGAGGGCGAGCCTGGGGGGATTCGTGGAGTCGGACATGAGCTTCCTTTCGGACGATCTGCACGTCGCATCGTCGCGACGAACGAGCAAGCAGATCGACCGGGGACGCGGAGCGACTGCAATCCGCGCCCCGCCTGACCGGAGGGGATCAGCGTCCGAGGACCAGGAGCTGTTGGAGGAGCTCGTCGGCGGTCTTGATGACGCGCGACGAGGCCGAGTACCCGGTGGAGGCGAGGATCATCTTGGTGAACTCGTCGCCGAGGTCGACGTTGGACGACTCGAGCGCGCCGGGAACGAGCGCGCCCGTGCCGAAGGATCCGGGCTCGGTCACCAGGGCGGTGCCGCTGTTGGGCGCGGCACGGAAGAGGTTGTTGCCGACCTCCTCGAGGCCTTCGGGGTTGTTGAAGGTGGCCACGGCGACTTGGCCGAGGGTTCGGGAGAGACCGTTGCTGAAGGTGCCGGTCACGAGCCCTTCGGTGCTGATCGAATAGCCCACGAGCGTTCCGACGGCCGCGCCGTCGCGGTACGTGGCGACGATTTCGGAGCGTTCGGCGGCGAGCGACGTGAGGCCGCGTTCACCCGAGAAGAAGTCCAGGGAGATGGGCAGGGGCGTGCCGGCACCCGTGCCGACGCGGTCGACGTTGATGATGGTGGGCGCGGGGTTGATGGGCTGTCCGTCGTTGTCGAAGCGAACGACGCCGGTGGCGAGCTGGGTGGAGATGTCGGTGTCGTCCGCGGATTCGACGAAGTACCGCCATCGGGTGCCGTTGGAATCTCGCCCTTCGAGCACGAGGGTGACGTCGATGTCGACTTCGGTGCCCAGCGAGTCGAAGGCCGCGAACGTGGTTCGGATGCTCTCGCCGTCGGCCGCAGCCGCCTTGTTGGAGACGAAGGGCGCCTTGACGAAGTCGCCCGTGGCCGACATCAGGCGGATGTCGGTCGATTGGATGTCGATGTCGTTGGCACTGCCGGTGTTGCCGACGACGGAGATGATGCCCGTCGCGGGATTGAGCGTGACGCCGGGCGTGACGCCGTCGGGGTTGGCACCGACCGTGGCGTCGATGCCAAGGGCTTGCCCGTAGAAGTTCATGAGGTCTGCCACGGTCGTCGTGGCCGTGATGTTGAGGGAGGAGACGGGCACCGACTTGCCGCCCTTGTCGGCGCCGCGGATCTGGATCGATTGGCCCGCACTCACGAGCGGCACGTTGCTGCCCGGCTGGGAGGGGTCCTCGATCGAGACGAGCGTGGTGGTCGGCAGGAGCAGGGCGGGCGCGGGCGGAGTGGCGCCGGCGATGGTGCGGAAGCCCACGCCGATGGCCGAGCCGAGCCCGATCGACGCGCCGCGAGTCGGAATCGTGCCGCTGGCCTTGAGGTTGCCCGCGAATCGCACCGTGGTGGTGGCCTGGGCGACCTTGAGCTCGCCGACGGGCGCGTCGAGGTCGACGAGCTTGCCGGGGACGATGTTGTAGTTCTGGTCGACGCCGTAGCCCTGCAGACGCTCGCCCGAGATGTTGGTGAGCTGGTGGACGGCGTTGGGCCGGAAACTGCCGGCGCGGGTGTAGAGGGTCTCCTGACCGCTCCGCACCAGAAAGAAGCCCGAGCCCTCGATCGCCAGGTCGCGACCGTCGCCGGTGCTGCTGGGGACGCCCGAGCTGAAGTTGCGCTGGGTGCCCGCGATGTTGACGCCGTTGCCGATCTGGTTGGGGTTGGTGCCGCCCAGCGACTGCGTGGGCGAGGTGCCGTCGGAGTAGGTCCTCGACATCGTGGTCGAGAAGAGCACGCGGCTGGACTTGTACGCCGTCGTGTTGACGTTGGCGACGTTGTTGCCGATGACGTCGATGCTGTGAGCGTTGGCGTTCAGGCCCGAAAGGCCCGTGAAGATCGCGGTCGTCGAAGACATGCATTCACCTCAGGACGAGAGCAAGGAGACGGATCGCGGCCGTGGCCGCACGAGTTCACCGATCGGTCGACGCCGAGCGATCCAACAGCTCGCGGAGCGACGTGTTGGAGATCGCCAAGGGGCCCGCGGGCGGCGGCGGGATCTTGACGGGCCGCGTGGCGAGTTCCTCCGCCGAGGCGGGCGCCGACACCACGGCGTCGACGTCCGCCATGCCGGCGGCCGACTGACCCCGAACCTCGCCGATGATCGTCCGGGTCGCCACGTCGAGCCGGTACGCCACGCCGTCGAGCAGCACCATGGCTCGCGACGCGCCGTTGGCCTCGGCGACGTCCGCGGCCGCCGAGGCCCGCTGAAGCTGGTCCGGCGAGAGCTTGAGATCAAGCCCCTTGGCGATGCGGATCGGCGCGCCCGGGCCCGCCGCGCCCGCGCGAGCCTGCTCGAGCAGGTCGTCGAACGACGTCGCCGGATCCTCGCCGACGGCGCCAAGGCGGGAGCGGATGCCCGAGGAGGCGGGGAGGACCCCGAGTGACTTCAGAAGCGGATCGGTGTTCATGGCTGGTCCTGGTGGCGTGGTGTCGCGGCGCGGATCAGTTGGACGGGGCGAGGAGCTCGTCGACCTGCGACAGGAAGACACGCGCGCCGTTGTCGAGACTGACGACGGCTCCGTAGGGGGTGTTGCTCACCGAGCGGACGGTCCCTTGAACGCGTTGGTTGGCCTCGGAGATGCCGCTGACTCGGCGACCCAGCAGCGACGCGCCGGAGGTGAACTGGTTCTGGTTCACCAGCGACTGGAGCTGATCGCTCAGGTCCGCGTCCGCCTGGATGCTGCGGAGCGTCGAGATCTGCTGCAGCAGGGCGTTGGTGTCGTTGGGGCTCATGGGGTCCTGGTTGCCCAGTTCGGTAAAGATGATCTTCGAGAAGTCGGAGGAGGTGAGATCACCCATGCCGCGGGTGCGGAGGGGCGGGGAGAAGCCGGCGTTGATGGCGTCGATCTGGGACATGGGTTCACTCCATCGTCGGGATTCGGTTCGGGCCGCCGCGTCAGATCACGGTGTCGATCGCGGTCGAGACTCCCGCGGCACCCAACGACGCAAGCAGCGTGCCGACCGAAGCGTCCACCGCGACGGTGTCGCTCTGGGCATCCACATCCCCGTGCCCGGGGGCGATCATGCCCCCTCGACGCGCAGGAAGTTCCTGACGCCCGTCGTCGCGTGCGCCCTGGTCGAAGCCGCTGGCGGGTCGATCATGCGAAGCGCTCTCCAGCGACGCATCCGATGGCCGTGCGGCGTCCGGCGAGCGAGGTCCCTCGACCACGATGTCCTTCACGCGAACGCCCTGCTCCTCGAGCGAACGACGAAGCTGGGCGACGCCCGACTCGAGCGATGCGACGGTGTCGGGTCGCTCGCATCCCAGGACCACGCTCACGCCCTCCTGATCGCTGTGCATGCGGACCTGCACGCGGCCGAGTTCCTCGGGAGAGAGGTTGAGGCGGACATCGCCCGCGCCTCGCAACGCGGCGGCGAGCGCCTTGCCCGTGCGAAGCACCATCGTCGATTCCTGCGCCTGGGGCGCGGGGAACCGCGGTGCCTGGCGCTTGACTTCCTTGGCCCGACCCGCCTGGGGCGAGTCGCTCCGGCCGTGGCCGACACGAGGGTCGACCGGGCCTGTCGCGGGACCCTGCGTCTCGCGAACGGCCCCGGTCGCCTTGATGGCGCCCCCATCGCGGCCGACCGCCTCGGCGGGGGCCTGTCGCTGGATCTGCTGGGCCTGCCACGCGCCGCCTCCGGCCGCCGACTGGCGACCGTCGGTCCCTGCATCGCCGCTCGGCGCATCGCCCGGAGGGCTCGTCTGGTCGCGCAACTCGACGCGCCGCGAGGACTCCGCCTCGAGGCGAGTCTGCCGCATGGAAGGTTCGGCAGGCGCCGATTCCGCCGACCGCTCCTCGGCGCGAGCGGGCTTGGCCGCGCGACGATCGTCATTGGCGCCGCGATTGGCGCGGGCCTCGCCGGCCTGCTCGCCCGCGTGCTCGCCGGCGTCGTGGGCGACGGAGTCGGTCGCGGGGGAGTCCGTCGAGGAGCTTCCGGTCGCGGGCGCCTGATCGGCTCGCCGGGCCGACTGCATCTCGTGCAGGGAGGGATGGTCCGCGAGCGTGGCGGGATCGCGCCCGTGCTGCATCGCCGCCTTGTCGTCAGACTCGGCCTTGGACTTCTTGGACTGGCTTCGCGACGAGCGTTGGTCCTGCTCTTTTTCGGCGCGGCGCGACTTCTCCTCGGAGGAGGCCTCGGCCTGCCTCGACGAGGAGGCGGCTTCGAGTCGGTCGAGGAACGAGGGCGCGTTGTCGGCCAGCGGGAAGGCCAGCGCGAGGTCGAGATTGGCGAGGGCGGGCCCCGAGGCGGCCTGACGGAGCGAGGCGACGGGTTCGGTCTGCACGGCGGTTCGACTCCTGAGCGACTTCAGGCAGGAACGACGCCGCACCCGACCGGGAATCCGACCCGATCAGGGGGAGCCCGACGCGGTCCTCGTCGGTGCGGCGGGTCCCTGCGGCTTGCCTTTGTCGCGGAGATGCTCCAGCAACTGGCTTGCCATCGCCGCATCGTCCTTGGCGAACTCGCCGAGGATGTTGGTGCGCACGCGATCCTCCATGGCGTCGAGATACTGCACGACCTTGCGCATGCGTTCGGCCTGCGCCTTGGCATCGACCGGCGCCTGCCCCGTCGCGGGGGGACGCCCGTTGGCGGACGGCGCGGCGGCGATCGGGGCGGCCGCGGCGGGGTCGGGGGCCTGACCCGAGAGCATCTGCGAGAGGATGGACTTGGCCGCCGCGGGCTTCATGGACGAGAGCACGTTGAGCGACTTGACGAACTGCTCCTGCGCCACCTTGTCGACGCTCTGCGAGTTCATGCCGGCGAGCACGCGACGCTCCTCGGCGAGGTCGGCGCGTTCCTTGGCGAGCTGCGCGGTCTGGTCGGCCAGACGCTTCTGCAGGCTCTCGACGTCGCGGCGGAGGCGGGCGAGACGTTCCTTGTCGAGTTCGGTCGCCTCGAGGCGTGCGGCGAGCTGCTCGGAGGCGGTGAGGGGCGGCTTGGCGGCCTTGGCGGCGGCTTCGGCGGCCTTGGCGGCCTCCTCGGCCTTCTTGGCGTCGGCGTCCGCCGCGGCCTTCTGCTGCGTGATGGTCACGGTCAGCCGCGTGCGAAGCTCGCGGATCCGCTCCATGTCGAGGCGGTCGGACTGCACGAGCCAGCCGACGAAGCCCAGCGTGGCGATGAAGTTGGCGACGGCCACGACGATCAGCGCGATGAAGAGTGCTTTCATGGGGTGCTCCCCGCGTCAGGGGCGGCGGTCAACGGGTTTCTCGACAGCATCATGCGAGCGGCGATCTCGTCCATGGCGGCGGCGTCGCGACGGCGTTCGTCGGCTCGCCACTCCTCGTACTGCTTCTCGCGGAGCAGCTCGATGGCCCGACGCGCCTTCATCGCCTGCGCGAGTTCGGCGCGGGCCTTGGCCAGGTTGGCGTGCACGCCCGCGAGCTGCACGACCACCCGCTGGGCGCGGGCCTGGCCCGCGAGCGAGGCGACGGCCTGCATGCCCGCGCCGCGAATGTCGGCGGCCCCGACGCTGCCGCCGGAGAGCATCTCTCGCCACGCCTCCCGGGCCTCCTCCAGCCCGCGCTGGAAGGCACGGAGCTGATCCTCGAGTTCGACCCGGCGCGATTCGAGCACGGCCACGGCAGCCTGGCGCTGACGTTCCGCGGCAAGGCGCTGCATGAGGACCGGGGCGAGCTTGAAGACGAACTTGGCCATGGCGGGTCAGGTGGTGCGGGGGTCGTCGAACGGGGCGCCATCAGCGTGCGGCGGTGCGAGACGGGGGTGCGAGGCGACGCGCGGTCTCCTCGGCGATCTTGAGGAAGCGGGCGTGGGCCTGTCCGAAGGCCTCGCGGTCGTCGCCCGACTGACGGAGCAGGTCGATGATGGCGGGATTGGCCTCGACGGCGATGTCGGACTCCGGCTTGGCGCCCTTGGCGTACGCGCCGATCTGGATGAGATCCTCGACGTCGCGGTAGGACGCGAGCAGCCGCAGGAGCTGGCGGCGGGCCTTCCCGCTGCGTTCGTCGGTGATGTCGCCCGCGACGCGGGAGACCGAATCCAGGACGTCGACGGCGGGGAAGTGGCCTCGCTGGGCGAGTCGACGCGAGAGGATGAGGTGCCCGTCGAGGATGCCCCTGGCGGCGTCGGCGATGGGCTCGGTCATGTCGTCGCCCTCGACCAGGATCGTGTAGAGCCCGGTGATCGAGCCGCCCTTCTCCGCGCCGTCGGCGGCGCGGAGGGAACCGGCCCGCTCGAGCAGCAGGCCCAGGGAGGCGAAGACGCTGGGCGTGTAGCCCTTGGTGGTGGGCGGCTCGCCCGCGGAGAGGCCGACCTGTCGCTGCGCGTGCGCGAATCGCGTGACCGAGTCCATCATCAGCAGCACGTCCTGCCCCGCGTCGCGAAAGTGCTCGGCGACGCAGCAGGCGAGCTTGGCGGCGCGGATGCGCATCAGGGGCGGCTCGTCGCCGGTGGCGACGATGACGACGCTGCGCGCAAGGCCCGCGGGCCCCAGGCTGTGCTCGATGAAGTCGCGGACCTCGCGGCCGCGTTCGCCGATGAGGGCGATGACGTTGACGTCGGAGGAGGCCCGCTGCGCGATGGTGCCCAGGAGGGTGGACTTGCCCACGCCCGGGCCCGCGAAGAGACCCAGACGCTGGCCCTTGCCCAGGGGCGTCATGAGATCGACGACGCGAACGCCGGTGACGAGTTGTCGCGTGACGCGTTCGCGGCCGAGCGCGGGCACCGGCGGCGGGTTGAGTCGAGCGGCGCGAAGATCGAGCGGATGCGGCCGTCCGTCGATGGGACGCCCCAGTCCGTCGAGCACGCGACCCAGGAGCGACGGGCCGACGCGACCGGTCTGGGAGGCCTCGACGCCGGTGACGGGATCGCCCGCCCGGATGCCGTCGGTCTGCCCCAGCACCATGACGACGCTCTGCTGGCGATCGATGGCGACCACCTCGCCCAGCAGGCCCGTGCGCCGGCCCGAGGCGCGCGTCCTGGCGCCCATGTCGCCGATGCGGACCATCGAGCCCACCGGGAGCGGCAGGTCGTCGACCATGACCACCAGACCCCGCACCGCCGCGACGCGTCCGACGATGCGGATGCCGATGGCGGCGTCGATGGCGGCCTCCGCGGATTGCGCGAGCGAGCTCATGCGCCCCTCCCGAGGGCATCGCCCCGCTCGGCGTCGGGCAGCAGGGCGCAGGCGAGTTCCTCCATCTGCGTGGCGATCGACGCATCGATCACCGCGCCGCCCGCGCTGCTCACGACGCACGACCCCCGCTGCAGCGAAGGATCGGCGATGATCTGCGAGTCGCGGGCCTGCTCGAACTGCAGGGAGAGGTCGGGAAGGACGGCCTGCAGGGCCATCTGGTCGTCGGGGTGCACGCGAACGCTCAGCCGCGAGGGGCGGAGCACCAGGGGCAGGATCTGCTCGAAGCGTCGCGCGGCGACGCCGGGGTCGATCTCGATGACGCGGGCGACCAGCCGCTGGGCGAAGAGGATGGCGATGCGGACCACGTCCTCCCTCGCCGAGACCAGCAGTTCCTCTCGACGCGAGGAGAACTGGGCCAGCAGGTCGTGCAGGGTGGCGTTGAGCTGCTGGACGTCCTCGCCGACGCGGGCGATGGCCTCGGTGGTGCCCAGTTCGCGTCCGTCGCGATAGCCGTCGGCGTACCCCTGCGCGTGCCCTCGCTCGAGCCCCTCCTCGGTGGCGGTGTCGATGAGCTTCTTTCGCTGCACGAGGGACGCCTCGACGATCTCGCGGGCCTGCTTCTCGGCCGCCTCGCGCAGCCGCTTGGCCTGGGCGGCCAGGTCGCTCAGGTCGAGGACGACCGCGCCGCGGGCGGAGTCGGTGTTGGAGTCGCGGATGACGGCCATGGGTGGTGGTGGTGGCGGGCGGGGACTCGTGCCGGGCGATCAGACCATCTGGTCGGTGTCGCCGCCGCGGCCCTCGACGACGACGTCGCCGGACTCCTCGAGGCGGCGGACGATGTCGACGACGCGCTGCTGCGCCGCCTCGACATCGGAGACCTTGACGGGTCCCATGTACTGCATGTCCTCCTTGATGAGCGCGGCGGCGCGTTCGGACATGTTCTTGAAGATCTTCTCCTTGAGCGGTTCGCTGGCGGTCTTGAGCGCCAGGCTGAGGTCGCTGTTCTCGATCTCCTTGAGGACGGACTGGATGCCCTTGTCGTTGACCTTGAGGATGTCCTCGAAGACGAACATGAGGCGGCGGATCTGCTCGACCAGGTCGGGGTCCTCGGACTCGAGCCCCTCCATGATCGACTTCTCGGTGGAGCGGTCGGCGAGGTTGAGGATCTCGGCGACGGTCTCGATGCCGCCAGCCTTCTCCATGGACTGGCCGAGCATGCTCGAGAGTCGGCTCTCGAGGCCCTTTTCGACCTCGCGGATGACCTCGGGGTTGGTCTGCTCCATGTTGGCGACGCGCTTGATGACCTCGATCTGCTTGGCGATGGGAAGGCCGCCGATGATCTCGCTGGCCTTGTGGTGCGCGAGGTGGCAGAGGATGAGCGCGATGGTCTGGGGGTGCTCGTCCTGGATGAAGGTCAGGAGACTCTCGCTCTCGGCCCGCTGCAGGAAGGAGAAGGGCGTCTTCTGGACCTGCGTCTGGATCTGCCCGAGCATCCGCTCGGCGGACTTGGGATCGAGCGAGGCCTCGAGGATCTTCTTGGCGTAGTCGAGCCCGCCCTCGCCGGCGTACTTGCTCGAGATGTTGTTGGCGTAGAAGTCGGCGATCACCTCCGCGTGGAGCGAGGCGGGGACTCGCCCCAGGCCCGCCAGCTCGCGCGTGACCTCCTCCACGGCCTTGGTGTCCATGTACTTGAGCATCTTGGCGGCGCGCTCGGTGCCGACGGCCAGCAGCAGGATGGCGGCCTTGGTGATGCCCTCGAGCTCGTCGATGGAGTTGGGCAACGCTTGGTTGGGGCGACGTGGCATGGGATTGGTCCGTGGCGTGTCGGTTCGTCAGGTCTGCATCTCGACCCAGCGGGCGAGCAGCTTGGCCGATGCCTCGGGCTCGGACTCCACCAGCGCCTCGACCTGCTCGAGGATCTTCTTGTCCTGCATCTCCTGCTCGCCCACCTCGATGCCCGCGAGGGCGGCCTCGACCTCCTCGGCCTCGCCCACCAGGTCGGTCTCGGTCTCGAGCGTCTGGGGCAGTCCGACGAGCTCCTCGGCGGTGGGCATCTCGCGGCGGACGGAGACCTTGCGGACCATCATCGCCATCATGAAGAGGGCGGCCACGGAGAGCAGGGCCAGCACGGCCTTGTCGAAGAGACCTCCGCCGATGAACTCGCCGATGCCGCCGCCCGTGGTGCCGCCGGTCGATCGCAGGCCGCCGAACATTCCCGCCGCGCTCACCTCGAGGCCGGCCGGGACGTCGACGGGCACCATCGCCACGTCGATGCTGTCGGCGACGATGAGACGGAGGGACTCCTCGGTCATCGTGTCGTCCGTCTTGGCGATCATCGCCTTGACGTGCGGGGTGATGCTGTCGATGATCCGCTTCTTCTCGACGGCGAACCGTTGGCCGAGCTCCTCGTCGGAGGGGACGGCCTTGTCGGCCTCAGTGGCCTTCTCCTTGCCGCCGCCCTTGGCGGCCTGCACCAACCTCGCGACGTACCCCTGCGGGACGACCACGGAGATGGCGACGCGCGTGGCATGCCCCTTGGGGTCGATGATCGTCTCGGTGCGGGTGCCGACGTGGTTCTCGTATTCGGTGGTGGTCGAGTTGGTGTCGCTCTTGTTGCCGGCGGCGGCGACGGGGCCGCGGTTGATGTCGGCGGTCTGGTTGGCCCCGAAGCCCGGCTCGGCGCCCTGGCCCGCCTGCGTGCTCGAGTCAACCGTCTCGGTCTCCTTGCGACGCAGCGAGACCGTGCCCTGCTTCTCGGGCATGTTGGTCCGCACCTCGGCCCGCGACCGCGTCACGTCGACGTGGGCGGTGACGGCCACCGAGACGCCCGGGATGTACGAGAGCAGCCCCAGCAGCTTCTCGCGGGTCTGTGCCTCGACGAAGTTCGCGTGCTCCATGAAGGTCGCCGGGAGCGCCTCGTCCTCGCTGGTGGCCTTGCGCTGCCGACCGCTGCCCGCGTCGATGATGCTGACGCGATCGATGGTCAGTCCCGAGCGGCTGCCCGCGACGAAGCCCGCGACCGCGTCCACCATCGCCTGCGACAGCGCCTGCCCCGTGTCGGTCGTCACCGTCACCGACGCGCTGGGCTTGCGGAGCTGGGCGCCAAAGCCCGTGGGCTCGGGAATGTCGAGGAAAACCGCGGCGGACTTGACGCCCCGGAAGTCGGCGATGCGGGCCGCCAGCTCGTTGGCCAGCGCGTTGATGTACGTCTGCTCGTTCTGCTGCCTCGAGTTCATCCAGTTCGCCTTCGACAGGATGTTCTCGAACATGATGGCCTTGTCGTTGGGGAGCAGGCCCCGCTCGCCCAGCGCGGAGATCGCGCGGCCTCGCATGCCCGCCTCGACCATCAGCTTGTTGCCCAACCGCGTGGTCTGGATGCCAGCCGCCTCGAGCTGCGCCGCCGCGGCGTCGAGCTGCGCGGGCGTCGCCCCCGGGAGCACCTCCTCGGTGCTTTGCTTGCCGGCGTACTGCGAGACGATGAAGAGCGTCATCAGCAGCACGATCAGGACCGTGCCGATGAGGAGCTTGTGGGTCGCGCTGAGCGGCCCGAGCTGCTTCTGGATGGTGGCGAGCGTGCGCCTGAGGAACTCCATCGCCGCGGCCTCCATGCCGCCGTGCCCGCCCCGGCCTTTGGGCCCCTGGGGCGAGAGTCGATCCATCGACCCGCGTAGCACCGGCTCTGGATGTCATTCGGACCCTGCGCCGACCGCGCTTGAAATGCGCATGCCGCGCAGGAACCGCCGTCGCATCCCCCGAGAAGGGGCGCAGGGCCGGCGTGCGCGCGGCGTCGCCCCCGCCCGCGCGAACACCACGCGCGGCGGGCAGGGGGACGCTTAGACCCTCATCTGCTTGATTTCGTCGTAGGCCTCGACCATGCGGTTGCGCAGCTGCTGGAGCATGCGGAACGCGTTGTCGGCCTTCTGGGTGGCGACGACCACCGACTCGATGTCGCCCCTGCGACCCGTGGCCAGGTCCTCGACCGCGCGCGTCGCCTCCTGCTGCGCGCGATTGACCTCCTCCACGCCCGCCTTGAGCACGTCCCTGAAGCTCGCGCCCGAGGCCTCGCCAGCCGCCTCGCCGACATCGCGGGCTCCGCCCGCGCGGAGGCCCGAAAGCCCCTTGAGCCCCGGCTCCCGGTTCGCCGCGTTGATGAATCCAAGCGGATCAGCCATGGTCCGACAACCTCCAAGCCACGCGCCCGGCATCCCCCGTCGAGGGGTGCCGGGGCCGTGCGTCAGGCGAGCAATCGCAACGCTTGTGCCATCATGTTCTTCGTCGCTTCGGCCGCCGCGGCGTTAGCCTCGTAGGAGCGGGTGGCCTGCATGGCGTTGATCTGCTCGACCAGGGGATTCACGTTGCTGACCTGCACGTACCCCTTCTGCGGCCCCTGCTTGATCGCCCGCGGGTTGCCCGGATCCCAGCGGAGGCCGAAGGGACGCTGGTCGAGCTCGATGGCCGAGACGTGCGCGCCGAGCGCCCGCGAGGCCGGATCGATCGCGCCGGGATCGCCGGCGGAGAACATGACCTGCCGGGCGCGGTAGGGCGTGCCGTCGGGCATGATCGAGTTCTGGTTGGCGAGGTTGGCCGAGATCGCCGTCAATCGCGTCCGCTGCGCGATCATGCCGCTGGTCGAGATGTCGAGGATGCCGTACATGATGCCTCCCGTGACCCGCCCCGTTCAGGGGATGCGGGGGATTGCCTGATCGTCAGACGCGTTGGCTGATGGCCGAGCGGAGCAGGTCGTTCTCCCGCCTGAGCAAGTCCGCTGCCGTCCTGTACATGAGCTGGTTCTCGGAGACCGACTGCATCAGCCGCTCGAGATCGCGGTTGTTGCGATCGTGGTAGAGGACGTTGCGCGAGGGGCTCGCGGGCTTGAGCGTGAGCGACCCCGAGGCGCCCCGGGCGAAGGAAACCTCCTCGGTGTCCTCGAACTCGAGCTCGCCCGACTGCCCCCCCCGCTCCTCGCGGCGCTTGCGGACCGCGCGGTCGAGCTGCTCGCGGAAGGCCGCCGGAGAGACGTCGACGGGCCGGAAGTCGGGCGTGTCGATGTTCGCGATGTTGTGCGCGAGCAGCCGCTGGCGGGCGCCCGCGAAGCGGAGCACCTGCTCGAGGACCGGCGCGGCGCCGGCGTTGGCCAGGTCGTTGAAGATGAGCATCGGGCTCGCTCCTTTCGCGTCGTCAGGCCAGGGGCTCCACCAC
>JBAXFU010000035.1:0-29932 GCA_037139735.1 Phycisphaerae bacterium | reverse complement strand
CTGAACGAACACAAGGCGGCTCGGCGCGGCTCGGCCCCGCTGGCGTCACATGCCGCGTCGCGCGCCGTCACGCTCGCCGTCTACCGCTGGCGCGACGACTTCTCGCTTGATGCCGCGCCGAGTCAGCTTGAGCCAGCGGGTTTTGTTACCGTCAGCCTCGACGACATCGCAGAGTCGATCGCCGTCGAACTGCCAGCATCATCACGGCATGCCCGCGGGGACGTCATGGTGTTCCGCCGATCGGAGGCGGTCGCCCCAGATGCGGCTGGCGAGTGGCTGATACAGCAGCGGCGCGGTGCTGGCGCCAGCCAGATCCTGATTGTGGAAACGAAGCAGGGCGGCTCATCGCCGCCCCGCTCAAAGGTGTTGTTCTCCAAGTCTGCCTCGTTTGACCCTGCCTCCATCGAGGCTGTCTTTAGGGCTGTTTATCGAGGACAGTACCTATGACCATGATCATGCCGCCCTCCTTCGCAGCACGAACTCGAACTCGCGGCGTGCGGCGGGGAACAGGTGGGCTTCTGGTGTACCTCTGTAAAGAAGCTGGCCATGACAAAACTGTATCGCAGCCTCGGACAACCACCGCGGGGGAAAAGAAGGCACGAAAGCGACCGGGGCAGTTCCGGGGCATTCGGGGCGGGTTCGTGCAGGCTCGGTCGGGAGACCCCTACGAAAACAGCCCTTGCGTGAGCAAGGGCTGTTGGAAGCGGAGAGGGGGGGATTCGAACCCCCGATACAGACGAGCTGTATACTGGTTTTCGAGACCAGCGCGTTCAACCACTCTGCCACCTCTCCGTGAGGTTCCGGATCCATCGGTCATGGAGCCGGAGCGGCGTGTGTGCCGCGGGGGGGATTATTGCAGGCCGATGACAGGAAGCCAGTGGGGGCCCACCCCCATCGGGGATCTTGGTCGGATTCGTGCCCGGCTTGGTCCGCGGCGGGCTTTCAGCTCCGAAGCCGCCCGCGGCAGGCCTTTGCCACCGCCGCCAGCAGTTCTTCCGGTTCGCTCATCCGGCCCTCACCCACTTCGCGGCAGGCCTGCCAGCCCGAGCCCGGTCCCACCAACGCAAAGCCGTCCGCCTCCAAGGTCGTGAGGTTGCGTCGCGTCGCCGGTTGGTTCCACATCACCACGTTCATGGCCGGGGCCAACAGCACGGGCGTCTTGGCCCGGTCCACCGCGCTGAGAACGAGGGAGACCACGTCGTCGGCCCGCCCCGTGGCCAGACGCGCCAGGCAGTCCATCGTGCACGGGGCGACCAAGGCCGCGTCGAGCCGATTGGCCAGGGCGATGTGCTGCGGGTCCATCGCGTCGAGGTGGTCCCACGAGCTCACGTGCACCGGCCGGGCGGACAGGGCCTGAAACGTGAGCGGAGCGACGAACCGCGTGGCCGCTTCGGTCATGGCAACGGTGACGCGGGCGCCCGCCTGGGCGAGGCGACTGACGACCGTGGCGGTCTTGTAGGCGGCGATACCCCCGCCGATGCAGACGAGGATCTCACGGCCCTCGACATCGGGGCGCAACATGACCGGGTCGGCGGCAAGAGCGGGGGCCGATGATTCGCGCGAGGTGGACATGGAGGTGCCGATGCCGCGGCGTGGCGGGCGTCAGACGTACTGCGTGACCTCGAAGGCCGAGCCGTCGAAGTCGAGGGTGATCTTGTCCTGCAGGATCTCCTCGATGACGAGTTCGAGGTCGGAGCGGCCGTCGCGGGCGACGAGGGGTCGGGCGCCTTCCATGAGCTGCACGAGCCGACGCTGGATCAGCGTGCACAGCTTGAAGCGGCCGCCGACCTTGTTGACGATGAAATCGCTCTTGAGTGCTTCGATCATGGTGAACCTGAAACTCCGAGACCTGTCGCCGCCGAAGTAAAGATGTCGCCGCGTGGATCGGGTGCGATACCGGTCGCGGGCGAGACGATCGTGAGCGTCGTGACGAGGGGCTTGTGACCGCCTCGGGACGAGCGCGAAGAAGCGTCAAATCCGCGACGGAGAGGTAGGCGCATCCGTCGGTGACTGGTATGATATCCCCGTCCCCCGACAGCGGCCTGCCATGGGCGTTCCGGGCGGCCTGCGGGCGATTGGCCCGTGCCGCCGGTGCCAAGGGCTTAAGGCCGCTTTGTCCGGGGTGGAGCGACCAATGCGGTCGCCAACATTGATTGTCGGGAAACAGCGTCCACGTGATTCTGTCGCGTGGAGAGCGGATTGCCGCCGGGTGTGCCGCCACACCCCTCGCCGGCTTGTTTGGGCGAGCGTTGCGGGTCCTGGTGTTCGGTATTCGTTCATTTCAACGCCGGGTGCCTTCGGGGGCACGCAGGGCGGTCGGGCGGGGCGTGAGACGCTTCCCCTTGCCGGTCCCTCGCCAGCCCGATGCACTCGATGGGACGACGACGCATGACATGGGCCAAGGGTGATCGCGTGATGCACGCCTCCAAGCCGGAGTGGGGCGTGGGCGAGGTGCTGGCGGCAGAGCCAGCCGCCGCGGGGGTCAAGTCGGCCGGGGCACCAGCGACGGACGCCCAGCGGCTAACCATTCGCTTCGAGCGGGCGGGCACCAAGGCCATTTCGACCGAGTTCGCCGAGTTCAAGCCCTTGGGCGACATGCCTCTGCGCCGCACGACGCTCACGGAGGAGGGACAGGTGTTCAGTTTCGCCCCAACGCCCACGGAACTGAAGGAACTGATGACCAAGCTCCCGGATGCGGCGACGGACCCGTTTCTGTCACTGGCCAAGCGGTTCCAGGCGACGCTCGACCTGTACCGATTCGGCGACACGCCGGCCTCGCTGCTCGACTGGGCGAGCATCCAGACGGGGCTGAAGGACCCGCTCACGCGATTCAATCGTCACGAACTGGAGCAGTGGTTCACGCGGTTCAAGATCGAGGCCGACGACCAGTTGAAGAGGCTGGCGAGGGAACTGCGGAAGGCGGATCCCAAGGCCGTGGACCTTGCCGCGGCGTCGGCGGGTGCCTCCGCGAAACACGCGCTGCGTCGAATCGACTTCGGTCGTTGAGTTTTCGCCACATCCGGCACGCTCGACGGGCGGCACGCCGCGGCACGGCTGAGGCGAGGCGGCTTGCATCCCCGCCGGGTCTTTCCACAGGCCTGTTTATTGGGCGTCGACTTCGCAGCGCCTGCCGGCTGGATCTGGCATGCCGTTCGTAATCCCCTTCTTGTCGGCCTGTCTGACGCGGCGACATGTTGTCGTTCGCGGCGTGGAGCGGGCCCTCGCTGCACACCAAGAGGAGAAGAGACCATGAACGAGCAGGATTTCCAGAACAAGCTCGGTGAACTCATGAAGCAGATCGAGAACCTTCCCCCCAGCGAACGCGGCCCCCTTGAGAAGCTTGCGGCCGAGACCCGCGAGCGTCACGAGAAGATGAAAAAGACGGTGGGCGAACTGCAGGAGTCGCTCGACTACCTGCGGCTGAGCGTGAAGTACTTGGTGTTCGACCTCGAGGCCACCCGCCGCGAGAACGAGTACCTTCGAAAGCTGATCGAGACCCGTTCCTCCCAGGACCAGACTCCCGACAACGAGGCGGCCGACTGAGAGCGGTTGAGCGCCAGCATCGCGTTCCCGCGTTGCCGCCACGATCCCAAGCAAGCCAGATGACACACGCACGAGCGTCGTTCCCGAGAGGTTCGGGTGCGACGCTTGTGCGCGCTATCCTGACGCTACCGGGCCCTTAGCTCAGCGGTTAGAGCGCTCCACTCATAATGGACGCGGTCGCTGGTTCGAATCCAGCAGGGCCCATTGGTCGTGCCAGCGATGCAGCCACGGCAACCCATGGTCGAGCCGGTTGTGCAGCGAGGCCTCGAGTGAGCTCCCGGCATGGGGTGGGGGACCGCTTCACGGTGACCTCAGGGGTCGTCGCTCGAGCGGACCAACAACTCATGGCGCCCACACGGGCAACGCCTTCGCCCGCTGCTTGGCCGCCGCGCGGAGTGACGAAAGCTGCCCGTAAAAGTCGTGCTTCTTGTTGTGTTCGAGGTTCAGCGGGAGATCCAAACGAGCGATGGCCGCCTCTTCCAACTCCTCGGGCCGAGCGTGTTCGATCCAGCCGACCAGGGCGTTTTGCCTCATCCAGTTCGACAGGACTGGCTCGCCCGCGTTGAAAGTCAGTCGAGAGCCTGACCCCACGCGACGGAGGTGGATGCCAAGTTGCTCCGACAGCAGACAGCCCAGACTCAGTCTGAGCGTTGATCCCTCAGCGTTGCCTCGATAGTGATACCTGATTCGGCTGCGAAGGTGCTGCTTGGAAGGCTTGACGTCGGAAGGCCGGCTCCGTGGCGAAATGCCCACATACAGAAGCACCAGCCCATGTCGAGTGACTGCTTGGCCGATCGGTGTCGCGCCGGGGGACTCGCGGAACCACCATGCGTAGCAACCGGCGGCGGAGGGAGGCCTCGCGGCATCATGCTGCAACGCTTCCCATGCGAACGGGGGCGCGTGCACCAGGTCGTCCACGGTGACATCGCTCATGGACCATTGTTGACTCCTTGCGGGCACGCACCCGCAAGGGCGGCATTTTGCCCACCCACGGCGAGGGCTTGCTCGCAAGGCCGAGTTGCACCCCACGGCTCGGCCATGGGCGCCCTCCGGGCTGGCGACTGGGTGGACTGAAGCGACGCCCGGCACGATTCGTTCCGGCCTGGCCTCGATGAACAACGGCGTCGCGAGCATGTCGGCTGGTGCCGTGTTTGCTCGCGACGCCGTTGGATGTTACCGCGTGGTCGCCTTGCTCACTTGATCGAGAGCATGGCGCGATACGTGGGCAGCGGCCAGAGGTCGGCCGCCACGCACGATTCGACGGCGTCGGCCGCGTCGCGGAGAGCGTTCATCGCCGGGCGGACGTGGTCGCGGACGTGCTTGGCGTGCACCAGGATCGCCCCGTCGTGGTCGCCGTTGACCGCTTCCTCGAGCGTCGCGATGGCGTTGCGGAGGTTGTTCACGGTCTGGATGTACGCGTCGAGGGCGTTGCGAGCCTCGCTGGCGTCGGCGTCGGCCGCCGCGGTGGCGGCGACGGCCTCGGCGAGTTCCGTCTGCTGACGGATCGCCGCGGGCAGGATCTGGGTCTTGCCCATCACCAGCGCGGTCTCGGCCTCGATCATCACCTGCTTGATGTACTTCTCGAGCAGGATGTGCTCGCGGCTCTCGACCTCCTGCTTGGTCAGCACCCGGAAGCGCTTGAAGAGGTCGGTGTTCTTCTTGGTCGCCAGCGTGGCGAGGGCGGCCACCGACTCGCGGAAGTTGGGCAGGCCACGCTTGGCGGCCTCCTTGTGCCACTCCTCGGTGTAGCCGTCGCCGTCGAAGATCACCCGCTTGTGCTTCTTCACGATCTGCTGGAGCAGGGCGCGAACGGCGGCCTGAAGGCGGGCCTCGTTGGGCTTGGCGCCGACCTTCTTCTCGAGTTGCGTGGCGCAGAAGTCGAGGCTGTCGGCCACGATCGTGTTGAGGATCGTCGCGGGCCAGCCCACCGTCTGCGACGAGCCCACCGCGCGGAACTCGAACTTGTTGCCCGTGAAGGCGAAGGGACTCGTCCGGTTGCGGTCGCCCGTGTGGCGGGGGATCTGCGGCAGGGCATGAGCCCCAAGATCGAGCTTGCCGCCCTTGATCGTGCTCTTCGCGCCGCCCTTCTCGAGCTGCTCGACAATGTTCGAGAGCATGTCGCCCAGATAGATCGAGATGATCGCCGGCGGGGCCTCGTTGGCGCCCAGGCGGTGATCGTTGGCGGCCGAGGCCACCGACGCGCGGAGCAGGTCGGCGTGCGTGTCCACCGCACGGATCACCGCGCAGAGGAAGACCAGGAACTGCATGTTGGTGTGCGTCTCGTCGCGGGGGTCGAGCAGGTTGACGCCCGTGTTGGTGCTCAGCGACCAGTTGAGGTGCTTGCCGCTGCCGTTGATGCCCTTGAAGGGCTTCTCGTGGAGAATGCAGGCGAGACCATGGCGGGCGGCGACGCGGCGGAGGGTCTCCATGACCAGCATCTGGTGGTCGCTGGCGACGTTGGCGGTCTCGAAGATCGGGGCGATCTCGAACTGGCCGGGGGCCACTTCGTTGTGGCGGGTCTTGATCGGCACGCCCAGGCGGTAGAGCTCGCGTTCGGCCTCGCTCATGAAGGCGATGACGCGGGTGGGGATGGAGCCGAAGTAGTGGTCCTCGAGCTGCTGGCCCTTGGGGGGCTTGGCGCCAAAGAGCGTGCGATCGCAGGCGAGCAGGTCCTCGCGAGCGAAGTAGTGCGCCCGGTCGACGAGGAAGTACTCCTGCTCGCAGCCGGCCGTGGCCAACACGCGGGTCACGCCCTGATCGGTGCCGAAGATCTTGAGGATGCGGAGGGCCTGCTCGGAGACCGCGTCCATCGAGCGGAGGAGGGGCACCTTGGTGTCGAGGGCCACGCCGGTCCACGAGACGAAGGCGGTGGGGATGCAGAGGGTGGCGGTGCCGCCGTTGCGGTTGATGAAGACGGGGCTGGTGGCGTCCCAGGCGGTGTAGCCGCGAGCCTCGAAGGTCGCGCGAAGGCCGCCGGAGGGGAAGCTGCTGGCGTCGGGCTCGCCCTGAACGAGCGCGCCGCCGCTGAACTCCGTGATGGCCCCGCCGTGGCCGTCCGGGGTGAGGAAGCTGTCGTGCTTCTCGGCGGTCAGGCCGGTCAGGGGCTGGAACCAGTGGGTGTAGTGGGTCGCGCCACGCTCGAGGGCCCACTCCTTCATGGAGGCGGCGACGATGTCGGCCAGCGCCGCGTCGATGGGTTCACCGTGGAGGATGGTCCGCTGCAGGCGCTTGAAGACGTCCTTGGGCAGGCGTTGCTGCATCACGCGCTCGCTGAAGACGTCGGCGCCGAAGATCTCCTCGACGCGTTCCTGGTGCGAGTTGGACTGGCGCTGACCCTGGCCCTCGACGCGATAGGCGTGCAGGGTGTGGGAGGCCTTTCCGTTCGTGCCATTGGTCGTGATGCTCATGGATTTCCCAATCGACGACGTCCGAACCGTGACGCATGCATGCACTTGGTTGCGGCGGCTGCCAACAGGCACCACCAGCGACGCCGACGACGCATCGGCCGCACACACGTATCTCGATTCAACAGGACGGGTCCGCAAAATATAGCGTGACGGTGGCCCGCCGTCACTCCGGGCGAGCACCCTGCGTCGCCGGAGCCGCCTTGGGTGTTCCACGTCGCCCGGACTGGCCTTCAGCGTGTTTCAAACGACAGATTGTGCACAGAGGTTTAAGCAGGCAGGACGTCGGCGATCTCGTCAAGCCCTTCCGTGAGGACTCGGTGGCCGCCCTCGGTCACCAGCACGTCGTGCTCATGATGTACGCTCAGCGACCCGTCCGCCGTGTAGATCGGCCAGTCAGTCCACTTGCGGTTGTATGGGTGGGAATTCTCCCGCGTCTTGCCCGTTCCCACGCCGATCATGGGCTCGACCGCCACCAGGGTGCCAGGCACCCATGATTGCTTGGCCTCCGGCCATGGGGCGTCGAGCATGCCGGGCATGGCGTTGGCGACAAAGGGGGCGGCATGCAGCGTCCGCCCGTAGCCGTGGCCGCCCAAGCCCTTGACGCAGTGAAAGCCGCACGTTCGCTCCACGTGCTCCTGAACGGCGATCGCGAAGGCCTGGAGTTGGGAGCCGGGACCGATGGTGGCGATGCCGCGGCGGAGGGACTCCTTGCCGCAGGCCATGAGTCGGGCTTGCAGGTCGGTCGGTTGGCCTAGGCAGTAGGTCCAGCCGGCATCGCCGATCCAACCCCGGTAGGTCACGCCGATGTCGACCTTGATGAGGTCGCCGGCGACGAGGGGTTGGGTGCGGTACAACGCATGGCCATGGACGATGCAGTCGTTGACGCTCAGGCAGGCGTGGGAGGGGAACGGGGGATGGCCCGGCGTCACGTAGTTGCGGAAGCACGAGACGCAGTCGAGGTCGGACAGCGTCTTGCCGACCCACTGGTCGACCGCCGCGAGGGTCTGGCCCGGCCGGAGCCATGCCGCCAGACGGCGGTGGACCTCGACGACCTTCTGGGCGGCGTCGTACGCGGCGTCGATCTCCTGGGTCTTGACGACAAGGGCTGGCATGCAGCGGCGATGGTAGCGGCCGACCCACGGCGACTTGCCGATCGAATCGGCCGCCGCTCATCGAAATAGGGGATGGCTGCCGATACTCTTGGCCGATGGACATCAGACCAGGACAGGTCGTCGGGTTGTGCGCCTTTGCCTTGCTTTGCACGGGCGTGCTCATGGTGAACTCAGCCGACATGATGGTGACCCGGGTGCAGGAAGGCTCCGACGTGGTCCCCCCCATGACGCTGGGCACCATCCTCGCCAGCCGTGCCGCCATGTACATGGGCATGGCCCTGCTGGCCCTCGTGGCCGGCTCCTTGCTCTTGCCCGTCAGGGCGATCAGCGCCGTGGCCCGCTCGGGCACCTTCCGCGGCATGGGGGTGCTGCCTCTGCTCTTGCTGGCGTCCGTCGCCATCATCGCCTTCTGCGCCCTGGCCTACGTGCCAGGGATCGGTGATCCGCGAAATGGTTCACACCGTTGGATCCTGCTGGGTTCGAGAGAACTCTCGATGCAACCCAGCGAAGTCGCCAAGTGGGTCTTCATCCCGCTCTTGGCGTGGTACTGCACGGTCAGAGCGTCTCGACTCCCATCCTTTCTGACGGGACTCGTGCCCGCCATGATCGCCGTCGGAGGCGTGGCCGGGTTCGTGCTCCTCGAAGACTTGGGCACCGGCGTGCTCATCGGCGTCGCCGCGTGCGTGGTGCTGGTGGCCGCGGGCGCTCGATGGTGGCAGTTCGCCATTCCCGGCGTGCTGGCCGCGGGGGGCGTGGTGGCGGCGATCTTGAGCAGCGAGTACCGCCAGAACCGCGTGAAGGCCTTTCTCGACCCGTACCGGGAACCCGAAGGAATCGGCTTCCACACCATCCAGTCATTGCTGGCCATCTACAACGGCCGAGGCACCGGCACAGGGTTGGGCGAAGGCATCCAGAAGCGTGGCTACCTCCCCGAGGATCGCACCGATTACATCTTTGCCGTCATCTGCGAGGAGACGGGCATCGTCGGCGCCGCCGTGGTGCTGACGCTCTTCCTCGGGCTGCTGTGGTCGGGCATGAGCATCGCCCGCTCCGAGCGTGATCCGTTCCTGCGGCTTTGGAGCTTGGGCATCATCGCCACCATCGGCATGCAGGCCGTCATGAACCTGCTCGTCGTGACCGGGTTGGCGCCGGCCAAGGGCATCGCCCTGCCGTTCATCAGCTATGGCGGCACCGGGTGGATCCTGACCGGCTTCTCGATCGGCGTTCTCATCGCCATCGATCGCACGCGAGCGGCCACCGAGATTGCTCCCGAGCAGGCTCCGACTCCCCTCGTGGCGGCATGAGTCGCCCATGCGCGATCTTCGCGGGCGGCGGAACCGGTGGGCACATCTTCCCGGGGGTGGCGATCGCCGAGCAACTTCAGCCGCTCGCACCGGGTTGCGACCTGCACTTTGTTTGCAGCGAACGTCCGGGCGATGGCACCATGCTGCAGGCCTCCGGCCGTCCTTTCACCTCGATTCCGGCCCAGCCATTCGGCCTCCGACCCCGGACGCTCCTGCGGTTCCTGGGGTCGTGGGGCGCGAGCGTGCGGGCCGTTCGAAGCATCATCGCAAGCAAGCGGAGCAACGGTCCGGTGGTGATGGTCGCGATGGGGGGCTTTGTCGCCGCTCCCGCGGCTCAGGCGGCACGCGCCGAGGGCGTTCCCATCGTCCTGGTCAATCTCGATGCCGTGCCGGGGCGGGCCAACCGTTGGATCGCCCGTCATGCGCAGCGTGTCTTGACCGCCGCCAAGGTCCCCGGCATCAACTGGGAATACGCACGGCCGATCATCCGACGATCGGCGATGGCTCCCGGCGATCGCGAGGCGTGCCGCCGCCTGCTCCATCTGGATCCCGCTCGAACGACCATGCTGGTCACCGGGGCCAGTTTGGGGGCCCGCACGATCAACGACTTCCTCGGGGCATGGGTCGACCGTCATGGCGCACTCCTCCGCGGGTGGCAGGTGATCCACCAGACCGGTCAGGGAGAGCACGCTGCCCTGAGGCAGGTGTACGAGCGAGCAGGAGTGCCCGCGGTGGTGGTGCCCTTTCTTGAGAGCATGGGTGCGGCGTGGGGCGCGGCAGATGTCGCCGTGAGTCGCTCAGGGGCTGGAAGTGTTGCCGAGGCGTGGGCGAATCGGGTCCCGACACTCTTCCTGCCCTATCCACATCACAAGGATGAGCATCAGCGACTCAATGCCCTGCCGCTGCAGGAGTTGGGAGCGGCGGTCATCGAGCGAGACCTGGTCGATCCCGCGGCCAATCTCGCGGCGGCGGGGGAAACGCTTGCGACGCTGATCCGCGATCCGGAACGCAGGCACGCCATGGCCCAGCGGTTGTCGGAGCATGGGCCGCCGGAGGGTGCACGTGTGGTGGCACACGCGGTGGCCCGCCTGTGGGGCGTACCGGAGAGGGACGTCTCATAAAATGTCATGACGGGTGGTGCAGACCGCACCATCGTCCGTTTCAACCGGAGGGTGCTCGGAACCGTCTACAGCACAAACACTTGCGCGGGGCGGTGGCGTACACTGAATGTGCCATGGAGGAACGAGATGGGTTGCCCCGGTGGGAGCCCCAGTCTGTCGATTGCGTGGTGTGGCGTTCGGAGGGCACGATCGTGCGGTCCGAGCTTGTCGCTGCGCTTCGCCAGCCGGGCATTTCGAGCACCGTGGTGACCCATGCGCTCGACGCGGCGGCGGCGGCGTTGCTGGCGCACCGCCATCGGAACGAGCAGCGTCGACGCTCGCCTGTGGTGCTGGTGTTGGTGGAACCCTCAACGCTCGATCGGTGTCTCGAGGTGGTGGAAGTGTTGCAGCGGTTTGCCGCAGAGGTCGAGTTCTGGGTGTTTCAACAGATGGATGGCATGCACCGCCTTCGGGTGTTGCGTCCGGCTGATGTCGAGCGATGGAAACTCGAGTTGCGGATCTGCCCGGGCAACGATGGGCATGACGAGCGGCCGGCGAGGCCGGAAATCAGGGTGATGGAGGAGTTCCGAACGCCGCGACCTCCCAAACTCGCTGCGTCTCCCCCAACGGAAACGCCCGTGTGGTCGGAGGGAGAGGCGACGCCCCGACTGCTGAGCGATGAGGAGTTGAGGATGCTGTTGGCGCCGGATTCCCGCGAACCGGGGGATGGGACGGACGGTAGCACTTGACGAGGCCTTCGAATCAAGCGGTTGTTCGGTGGGGGCCGATACCCTCCGAAGGGGGCTTGGGTCACGAGCAGGAGTCGCGAGCGTGTCTGAAGCGATGAGGGTCATCTTGGTCGGCGACACGGGGGTCGATGGACGGCTCCAGCGGTCAGACGCCATGGAGGTGGTCCGCGCCAAGTCGCCGCTCGAGGCGATCGGGCATGTCTCTCGTCGGTCCAACGCCTTGCCGTCGAGGTGCGTGGTGCTGGTGGGGTCCGATTCGAATCTGGATGAGCGACCACTGCTGCGCATCGACCGGGAAGATGGGCCCGCCGCCGCTCGCTCCAGCAATCTCTCGAGGTTCATTTCCGGTCTGCGCACGGTCGATTCGAGCGTGCGAGTGGTTCGCGTGGGTGGAGGATCCGATGTCGCCTCGAACACCGGGGGGGCGGGCTTCGATGCATCGATTCCCACGGGAGCGGATGTCGCCGCGATCGAGCGGGCGATCCGCGGCGAGGCGACGCCGGCCGTCGCGGCACCGGTTCCGATGGCGGCGCCCGCGTTGAACCCAGACGTGGGCGACGAATCGATGCTCGAACACCTGCATCGCGAAGCCGCGCTGATCGAGGCGGGCGTGCGGCTGATTTCGACCAGAGTCGGCGCGTCGGTGCGGTACCTGGCGGCGGGTGAATCGCCACCCATGGGACCGAGCGTGCGCGTGGTGGCGGGCGATCAGGTGCTCGGCCATCTGTGCGGGTCGATCGACCCGGCACGCCTTTCGCCGCACGCGCGTTGGCTGGCGGGATGGCTCCTGCTCCAGCGTTCCCAGGCCCGGTTGCGTCACGTCGCGATGACGGATCCGCTGACGGGCGCATGGAACCGGCGATACTTCGACCGCTTCCTGAAGGTCGCGATGGAGAACGCGCGGGCCCACCGTCGTCACGTCACGGTGCTGCTCTTCGACATCGACGACTTCAAGCGGTACAACGATGAGTACGGGCACGACGCGGGCGACGAGATTCTCGTCGAAACCGTGAAGTTGATGCGAAGCGTCATTCGGCCGAGCGATCGGGTGTGCCGCATCGGCGGCGACGAGTTCGCCGTCATCTTCCACGACCCGGAGGGGCCGCGGACCGAGGGCAGCAGCAACGCCGTGTCGGTGGTGGAACTCGCCAACAGGTTCCGTCGGCAGGTGCACGAGCACAAGTTCCCCAAACTCGGATCAAACGCGAGGGGAACGCTGACGATTTCGGGCGGCATGGCATCGTTCCCATGGGATGGCGCCACACCCGCGGAGTTGCTGACTCGCGCGGACATTCTTGCTCGCGACTCGAAGCGGGCCGGCAAGAACGTCATCACCTTTGGCGCCGGGGCCCACAAGGCGGGCACCGACGCGTCGATGTGAGCGGATCTGGTCGATTCCACCTTCGTTCAGCGGCCTGATGCCAAGGCCTGCATCGCTTCACGCTCCGACGCGGGCAGGCGTAGCAGCGGGTCGAGACGGAGGTTGTCGTCACAGGCCAGGGCCCGGGCGGCCCACGCCGCCGACTGCGATCGGTCGACAGGCTCGAGGAGCCTCGCAAGGCGAACCGCGTGAGAGGGTTCGCGAGGCGCCAGTTCGGCCGCCCGCCCGAGCGATTCGACCGCCTCGGAACGGCGGCCTTGCGGATCGGCGGCAAGAAGGCACGTGGCGTACCAACTCCACGCGACAGACGTGTCGGCGCGTTCCGCGCCCTGGCGTGCCAGATCAATCGCTCGACGCGAATCTTCCGAGCCGGGCCCCGGGCCGAGTCCCCGGGCCAACAGGAGGCGAGCGAGCACCCGATCGGTCGAGAAGTGGTGCGGCCACGCGCGTGCCGCGGCATCGAGTTCGGCGAGGCATGCGGCGGCCTTGTGTTCCCGCAGCAGGGTCATGCCCGCGGCGAATCCTTCCGACGTGGCGGACACGGGGGTCGCAAGCACGGCCGAGAGGTCATTGACGAGTTGCGCCGGCGAATCCTCGCGGGCGGCCATGGAGCGCTCCATCGACGCGGCTCGCGATTGGAACTCGGCGACCGGAATCGCATCGGCGTAGGCCGCGCGGAGGTGGTGTTCCCAGTCCAGCGTTCGCGGGAGGAGCGTGGCCGCGACGAGCGCGGCGATGACCGGCGAAAGAGCCGTAAGACGCGAGGCCAAGGAGGGCGTCGTCGGGAAGCCCTCCTCGGTTTCGGGGCTTGATGCGGCGGCACCGAGCAGGCACAGCACCCACGCGACGCTGCCCGGGTTCACGAGGGTCATCTCGATCTGTGCGTGCGAGGCAAGCGCGAGCGAGGCCGCCGCGAATGCGACCCCGAGCGACGAGATGGCATGACGGGTGACGGAAAGAACCGTCGCCGCGACGAGGATGCCGCAACCCATCGCCATGATTCGAAGCACGGTCATCGCGGGCGTTTGGATGGGTTGCTCGAGGACGGCCCCGAGCATGACGGCGGCGATCAGGGGGATCGCTGCGAGACGGAGGTGAGTTCGCAGCGACGCGTCGGGCCCGGCGCCCGTGGTGGCGGGCAGAAGACACCCGCGGGCCGCTCCGAGCACCAACGAGAAGAAGAAGGCGCCTGCGGCGATGCCTCCAAGGCCCAGGCACGCGGCATGGTCGAAGATCACGCTGTGCGGGCTGGTGACGTCTTCCGGGGCCAGCGGGGGCTTCGCGAGCATGTACGCGTCGCGAAAGCCGGCAGGTCCGGTGCCCAGCACCCAGTGCTCGCGGATGATCGTGGCGGCTCCCTCGAGGTAGTACCACCGAAACAGGATGCTCAGTTCGCCCGAAGCCGTGCCGATGAGGCCTCTGGCGACAACGAGCACCAAGGGACCGAGCACGCAGACTAGGCCGAGCGCGGCGGCGATGAGCATTCGCTGCCGAGTGGTGGCGGGCCGGCCTCGAGCGAAAGCCGATCCGGCAAGCACCAAGGCGCCCACGAGGGCGGCCGCATAGCCGCCCTTGGCGCCAGAGGCCCCGAGCATCGCCCCGCCGAGGACCGCAAGGAGCACCGCACCTGAACGCTTGCTCACGCTGCTGGGCCGGATGAAGGCAGGCACGAGGATGCCCAGTCCCACCACGAGCGAGGCGGCTCCCATGGTGGCGTAGACATTGGCGAGCCCGAACCATCCGGTGGCTTCGGGTTGGCTGATTCGTCGCTCGTAGCCCAGAGCCATGGGGGAACCAGGGGCCCACCCTTGGGCGGCAAGAAACCGCTCCCTGTCGGCGAGGAACGCATCGAGGGTCTCGCGATGCTCGACAAAGTACTGGTGCAATCCCTTGAAGGCCAGCAGCGGGAGGATGCCGGCTAGGCACGCCATGGCCAGCCCGCGGAGTTCAGGGCGTCGGCACGAGGTCATCACCGCTGCCGCGGAGGCCAGGCCCGACAGCCATGTGAAGCCGAGCATCGCGTCTTCGAGACGATTGGCCGAAGGGGCGAGCGCGTGAAAGAGCACGGAGGCCGAGGCGACGATGAGGCAGCCCAAGGCGAGCGGACGTGCACGCTCGAGCACGAGCGTGGCGCCGGCAGCCAGCAGTGCGACGATGTCGAGCATGAGTCCGACCCTGGGCGTGATGCCAAGGATCGGATTGATCACCTCGAATGGGTCCCCGGACCATCCCGGGAAGGGATCGTGCGAGCACGTGGCGCGGATGCAGGCGATGGCGAGAAGGACGAGCAGGCACGCCGTGAGCGCCATCGGTGCCGTCGCCGGGGGCGAGCCGTCTCGCATCATGGCGATGGCTCCGGCGTGGTGGCGAACTCGACGCAGGCGACGACGAGCAGCAACGTGCCGACCTGCAAGGCGATGAGGATGGTCTCTGCGGTGTCCGCGGAACGAAGGAGCAGGCCCGAGACGCCGGTCACGGCGGTGAGGCCGCAGATGGTGCCGACGGCCGCGGCCTTTGACATGCCGCGGCGGGTCAGGCGGTGCGAGAGGTGGTTCAGATCGCCCACAAAGGGCGACTTGCCGGCCCGCAGGCGAATGAGCGTGACGGACGTGAAGTCGTAGAGCGGCAGCGCCAGCACGACCAACGGGGTCAGCACGGCGAACCAGTTGGAGGTGACGCCTGGCTGCACGTACGTGGTGCGGGTGGTCAGAAAGGCGAGCAGAAAGCCGATGACCAGCGATCCGCCGTCGCCCATGAAGATCGTGGCGGGCGGACGGTTGAAGGCGAGAAAGCCCAGCAAGGCCCCCAGCAGCAGCGCGAGGCAGGCGGCGATGAACCATTGCCCGCCGGCGAGCGTGCCGACAAGGAACAGGGAGCACGCCGTGGCGGCGCAGCCGCCGGCGAGGCCGTCCATGTTGTCGATGAAGTTCATCGCGTTGGTGACGACCAGAAACCAAAGGACGGTGACGGTGGTGGACCAGAGGGGGAACGACCCGGGTTCGTCGAGGTAGGTGAGCAGCCGGGTCTGCCCGACGGTGGCGGCCGCGATGGCGGGCGCGGCCATGATCGTCAACTTGAGCCAGGGGCCCAGCGGCTTTCGATCATCGATGAGGCCGAGCACGTGCAGCAAGGTCATCCCCGCGAGCAGGGTGATGGCGATGGGGGTCTGAGACGCCAAACCCTGAAGGTGGGGCTTGATGGCCGGAACCAAGGTCGCCAACTGGTCCGGGGCGGCACGGACGGTGATGAGCAACGCGACGACGGGCAGGCAGAACGCCCAGAAGATGGCGATGCCGCCGGTGTTGGGCACGGCTCGGGCGGGCGCCTTGACTTGGCCCGGCAGCGGCGGGGTGTCGAAGGCCGCCATGCGGGCGCTGAGACCGCGCACGAGCCACGTGAGCGGCACTGCGAGGGCCAGCGAGAAGCCGACCAGACTGAGACAAAGCCAGGTCACGGCGTGAGCGTAGAAGGGCCGTGGACGGGACGTCGATGCAGAAGCGGAAGGGCGAACCGGATCGCCGCCACCAGCCCGAGCTCGCCTCCCGCGAGGATGACGCCCATCACGAGGAGCCGAAAGGGCCAGGGGCCCAGCACGTCGATGGCCGTGAACGCTCCGGGACGCCCGGGACCGACGTACCCGTAGTTCCAGCCCGTGGCGAGATTCAGCGGCACCATCAGCATGGCATACGCGAAGAGGACGCCCCACGCCGCGGCGGCGTCGCGGAGGGAGGGCGTGTAGCCTCGGATGATCACTTCGTAGAAGGCGGAGGCGACGACCTGAAGGTGGGTCGCGAAGAAGAGCCAGAAGCGGAGCGTCGCCGGCCCTTCGCTCAACGTGGGGGTGACGAAGGCTTGGCCGCACAGGAGCAGGCCGGCGAAGACGAGGATCGTGCGAGGGAGTCGTCGATCGGTGGCGAGCGACCATGCCGCCACCCAGCCCACGATGTCGCAGACCTGAAGGGGGAGCGCGACGGCCCAGTCGAAGGGCTGGTGGGTGGCGAAGAAGATGGCGTTGGCGGCTTGAACGACGATGATGCCGCGAATCCACCAACGACGAACACCCGGTTCGCGGTCGGGGGCCGAGGCCAGCCGCCAGATCGCGAGGCAGATGACGGCGCACGCGACGACCGTGAGCAGATGCGTCATCGAATAGGGCGCGAAGTGCTGCATGGGGTCCGCCCCGCAGGGTCAGGTGGCGGCATGCTCGTGACGAAGCTGGCCGCAGGCGGCGGCGATGTCGCGTCCCCTCGAGGCGCGAATGTGGGTGTTGATGTGGCGGGACGTGAGGATCTGCTGGAAGGCGCGAACGTCGTCGGTCTCGGGACGCTTGAAGGGGGTTCCGCGGACCTCGTTGTAGCGGATGAGGTTGATGTTGGCCCGGAGCGTGCGGGCAAGACCGGCGAGTTGCTCGGCGTGCTCGGGGCGATCATTGACGCCTCGCAGCAGGGTGTACTCGAGGGTGATCTCGCGACCGGTCTTGTCGAACCACTTGCGGCAGGCGGCGAGCAGGTCCTCGATGGTCGTGAACTCGGCCCAGGGGATGAGCGATCGCCGGAGTTCGTCGTTGGGGGCGTGCAGGCTGAGGGCGAGGGTGACAGGCAGGTCGAGTTGCTCGGCGAGCTTCTCGATGGCCTTGGGCAGGCCGACCGTGGAGATGGTGATCTTGCGAGCGCTGATGCCAAGGCCCCACAGCGCGGAAATGGTGCGGATGGCGGCGATCACGTTCTGCATGTTGCTCAGGGGCTCGCCCATGCCCATGAAGACGACATTGCTGATGCGACGCACGCCGGGGAGACGGCCGAGGCGATAGACCTGCTCGACGATGCGCCCCGCGCTGAGGCTGGCGTCGAGGCCGCCCATGCCGCTCGCGCAGAACTTGCATCCGACCGGGCAGCCCACCTGCGAGGAGATGCAGGCGGTGCGGCGATCCTCGGTGGGGATCATGACGCACTCGGTTTGGCGACGGGTGTCGTTGACGACGGGTTGAAGCACCCGAAGGAGGGTGGGCCGATCGGGTTCGATCATGGTCCCTTCGTCGCGGCGAGCCCCGTCGGTCCACTGGACAAGCAACTTCTGCGTGCCGTCGCTGGCCAACTGGTGCGTGAGCACCTCGCCCGACAGGAACGTCACCTGCAACTGGAGCAGGTCGCGGTCCGCCTTCGAGAGACTCGTCATGAGCGCGGGGTCCGTGACGCCCTTCTCGTAGACCCACTCGAGGATCTGCCTGGCGCGGAAGCGGGGCATGCGGACCGATTCGCACCAGTCGGCGAGGCTGTCGGGGTTGTGCTCGAAGATGTGGTTGGCGGGGTGCTGCAAGGGTGTCTTCTTTGGGGCCTTCTCGAGGCGGCCGAATCAGGGCGGGTCAAGTGACGGGCAGGTTCAGTGGCGTCGCGCCGCGCTGACGGTGAGGGGGGTGGCGCCGTAGGCGTCGCGCGTGATCGACGCGCTCACCGCGCGGAAGCGGCGGGTTTCGGGATCGATGCCCCGTTGTTCCATGATGCGACGCAGCGCGCCCGGGGGAGCGAACTCGACATCCTCGTTGAAGATGTCTCGCTGCTCGATGGTGCCGCCGAAGCGGTCGAGGATCGCCTTGCAGACGGCCGCGACCAGGTCTTCGGGCGCCGAGGCGCCTGCGGTGACGAGGACCCGCTTGACACCTTCGCCGAACCACGACCAGTCGAGTTCGCCGACATCGTCGAGCAGCCTCGCGGGCGTTCCGCTGTTGGCGCTGATTTCCGTGAGTCGCACCGAGTTGGAGGAGTTGCGAGAACCGATGACGAGCACGAGATCGACTTCGGGGGCGATGCGGCGCACGGCGTGCTGGCGGTTGGTGGTCGCGTAGCAGATGTCGCTGCTGGGAGGCTCCTTGATGTTCGGGAAGGCCTTCTTGAGCGCGGCGATGACGACGTTGGCGTCGTCGATCGACAAGGTGGTCTGCGTGAGGTACACGAGCTTGTCCGGGTCGCGGATGGCCAGGCCCGGGATGTCTTCGGGAGCTTCGACCACCTGGGTCGAGTCGGGGGCCTCGCCGAGGGTGCCGACGACTTCCTGGTGGTTGCGATGGCCCACGAGGAGGATCTGGTATCCCTGCCTTGCGTAACGGATCGCCTCGGCGTGGACCTTGGTCACGAGCGGACACGTGGCGTCGATGGCGGTGAGGCGTCGGGTCTTGGCCTCTTGGCGAATCGCCGGGCTGATGCCGTGCGCGGAAAAGACGACGATCGAACCCTCGGGCACCTCGGCGAGGTCGTCGACGAAGGTCACGCCTCGGTTTCGGAAGCGGCCCACGACGTGCTTGTTGTGGACGATCTCGTGGTAGACGTGAATCCGCTCGCCGGGGAAGAGGTCGATGACCTGATCGACGACGTCGATGGCCATGCGCACGCCGGCGCAGAAGCCGCGGGGGTTGGCGAGGATCAGGTGCATTCTGGTCTATGGTATGGGACGACGCTGCCATGAGCGAGCCTGACGCCACAACCCGGGACGCCGAACTGGCCGCCGCCCGGGCCTGGGTGACGCGATTCACTGGCGGCGCGAGGGAGAACTTCAGCGTGCTGAGTCTCCTGGTGCCGCGAGAGGAGCGAGAGCATTTCGCGGCGATCTACGCGTTCTGCCGTGTGGCGGACGATCTGGCGGACGAGGTCGGGGCGGATGCCTCGGCTCGCGGCAAGGCGCTCGAATCGCTCGCCGTCTTTCGCGAGGGGCTCCGTGCCGCGTTCAGCCCGGCGTCGGCAGGCATCGCGACCGACGCTCGCTGGGAACAGCTGTTCAAGGCGCTGGCGTGGACCATCCGCGAGCGGGCGTTGCCGCCCGAACCGTTCCACATGCTGCTGGACGCCTTCGAGGCTGATCAGTCCAAGACCCGCTACGGGTCGTGGGACGAGTTGCTGGCGTACAGCGAGCGGAGCGCGAATCCCGTCGGCCGACTCGTGCTCATGCTGCTCGGGCATCGACCGCCCCCGGAGCGACCGGATCATGCGGCGATGTTCGCGGCGTCGGATGACATCTGCACCGCGCTGCAGTTGATCAACTTCTGGCAGGACGTGCGTCGCGACCTGCTTGATCGGGATCGCATCTACCTGCCGTTGGCCGACTGCAACCTCGACGAGGCGACGCTCCGCACCTGGCTCGCCGCGCCCCCGCGTCCCGAGTTCGGGCGGATCCTGCTGCCCTTGGTCGATCGGACGGAGCGACTCTTCGACCGGGGCGACGCGTTGTTCGGCATGCTTCCGCGGTCGCATGCGCGGCTGATTCGAGCGTTCGCCGAAGGCGGACGCTCGGTGGTGCGCAAGGTGCGGGCGATCGAAGGCGCCACGCTGTGGACGCGGCCTCGCGTGAGCGCATGGGACAAGGCGCGAATCGTGATTCGCGCCCTGGTGGGATGATCGGCGGACGGCGGGGTTACGGGAAGAGGCCGCGAATGCTGTAGGCGGCCTGGAGCCGTTCGAGCGCGGCGGCGTACGCGGCGGTGCGGAGGTTGCACTTGTACTTCTTGCGGGCCTCGCGGACGCGCTTGGCGGCCTGGATCATGTGCTTGTTGAGCTCGCGATCCACGCGTTCGAGTTCCCACTGCTGGCAGGTCTTGTTCTGGACCCACTCGAAGTAGGAGACCGTGACGCCCCCGGCATTGCAGAGGATGGCGGGGAGGACCTCGATGCCGCGAGATTCGAGGACTCGCTCGCCCGCGGGGGTGGTGGGGGCGTTGGCGCCTTCGGCCACGACCTTGCAGTTGAGCATGCGGGCCTCGCTCTCGGTGATCATCTGCTCGAGGGCGGCGGGGACGAAGACGTCGACCTTGGTCTGGTAGAACTCGTCCTTGTCGATGCGACCCGCGCCCTTGAATCCGGCGACGCCGCCCGTCTTCTGGCAGTGAATGGCGAGGGCGTGGGCGTCGATGCCGGCGTCGTTCTGGATCGCGCCGGTGTGGTCCATGACGGCGATCATCCTGGCGCCGCGGTCCTGGAGGATGCGGCCGGTCCACGACCCGACGTTGCCGAAGCCAAGCACGCTGAACTTGCACCCCTTGATGTCGATGCCGATCTCGGGGAGCATCTCGACGAGGGTGTCGACGACGCCCTGGCCAGTGGCCTTCTCGCGGCCGAGCGAACCTCCATAGGCGACCGGCTTGCCGGTGATGACGGCCTCGGGCTGGCGACCGCCGACCTCACTCAGGAACGAGTAGGTGTCGGCGATCCAGGCCATGTGCTGGGCGTTGCTGCCGACATCGGGCGCGGGGATGTCGTAATCGGGGCCGATCTGGTGAGCGATGGCGGCCGTGAAGCGACGGACGATCCGCTCCATCTCGGCCTTGCTGTGCTTGTAGGGGTCGACCTTGATCCCGCCCTTGCCGCCGCCGAAGGGCACGCCCACCAGCGAGCACTTCATGGTCATGAGGAACGCCAGGCTCTTCACGTCGTCGAGGTGAACGTCGTGATGGAAGCGAAGCCCGCCCTTGTACGGGCCCAGTGCGTTGTTGTGCTGCACGCGATAGCCCTTGAAGAGGCGGTACTCCCCGTCGTCCATCAGGACGGGGAAGTTGACCATGATCTCGTTCTTGGGCTGGGCGAGGATGATCTTGAGGTGGTGCGGCAGGTTCATGATGTCAGCCGCCGCGAGCATGCTGCTGACCGTCTGCCGATAGAGGTTGTTGGGGTCGGTCTGGAAGCCCAACTCGTCGAAGATCGGGTGCTTGACCAGTTCGGGGCTGCCGCCGGAGCTCGCCTTGGCCGGGGTTCCCTTGGCGCCGGCCTTCTTTGCGGGCGCGGCCTTGGAAGGGGCGGGCTTGGCGGGAGCGGGCTTCGGGGTGGAGGCCATGAGGGAAGTCCTTTGCTGCAAAGAGCTTGTGCCCATCGAGGGCACCTCGTCGATGACTGCGAGTCTTCCGGAGGCTCCGGATGACTCGGCTCGATCATACCGCCCGCCGATCGGGGAGTACAACCTTCCCGACCAAATGGTGGGATCCCTGTTTTTCGGGCGTTTGGGGGTGGACTCGTGAGCGTTGGCGGCCTTCAGCAGCCGCCCGCTTCCCAGAGGCGGAAGAAGGATTCGACGTCTCCCCCGTCGACGCCGCCGTCGGCATTGACGTCCGCCGCGGCGTCGCCTCCGCTCCATGCGAGGAAGAACGCGCCGATGTCGGATCCGTCGATTCCCCCATCGAGGTTGAAGTCAGCGGCGCAGGCCACGGACAGCGTGATCGATGCCCAGGCGATCGTGCCGCCGTCCGCGGCGGTTCGAGCGGTGACGAACAAGTCCGTCGTTCCCGTCGACGGGGCTCGCACGTCGAGCGTCAGGGGCACGGTGGCGCCCGCAGGCAGCGCGCGGACGACCGCGGGCACGACCGTGGCATTCCACGACGGGGGCGCCCCCGAGGCGTCCTCGACCGCGAGAATGATGTCCGCCGCGGAGTCGTCGGCGTTGCGGAGCTGCAGGTCGAATCGAACGGCATCTTGCGGTTGGACGACACCGGTCATGGTGCGTGGGGCGAGCGACATGCAAGGGTCGAACGTCAGGACGACGCGGGCGTCGATGGGCGAGTCGGGTCCCCAAATGGACCGCCATGCCACATGCGCGTCCTTGAGGTACAGCGAGAACCATGAGGTGAGCAAGCGCCTGGCGGCCAGCAGTTGATCGGCGCGTGCAAGCGACGCCGCGTCGCATCCGATGGCGTTGGCATCGATGAAGCCGCAGTGAGAACCGCCCCTGATGTTCGCGACCTGACGGGGCGATCGGATGGCGTTGTACATCAACTGCCCGTTCGAGGCCGTCGGCACGATGGTGTCGGCATCGCCGACGATCAGGAGCGCACGCTCCGGACAGCCCCCCGGTGCACGGATCCAAGCCACGGCCCGCAACCGATCACGCCCGAAGCGCGCGTTCTCGCTTCGCAAAATGAAAGCCCGGAGCTTGCGCTCCGGGTTCTCGATGAGCTGGATGGCTGAGTGACTCAGCGCCGGCGGCGGCCGGCGGCAATCAGGCCGAGGCCCAGAACGCCCAGGCCCGCGGGGGAGGGGACCGCGAGCATGATGAAGGTGGTGTTCTGGGTGGCGCTGAAGTTGTTGTCGGCGACGAGGAAGAACGACTGCTCGCCGTTGGGGAGGACGGGTCCCACCGAGAGGCACTCGATGTTGTCGGGGTTGAACGAACCGCCCAGCGCGGCGGAGTTCAGCGTGAGCAGCAGCGTCTTGGTCATCGGCACAAAGGACTGGCCGACAAGGCTGTTGAAGCCGCTGACGTCGGTCGCGCCGGCGAACGACGCGCTGTAGATGCGGATGCTGTTGCCTTCGCCGCCCAGAGCGAAAGAGCGCTCGACGACGAGGAAGCTGTCGTTGCTGATCGCGAGGATCTCGGAAACCCCGTTGTCATTGGCGTTCGCGGGGTTGACGGCCTGGATGGGGTCCGTGATGTAGGCGAACTCGCGGGTGGGCGCGCCGGTGGCGGTGTCGAACTCGAAGAAGCGGTTGACACTGCCGGTGGTCGCGGTCGAACGGGGTCCGTCCTGGAAGAGCGAACTCTCCATCGCGCCGTAGGTGCGGGTGCCATCGAGCGAGAGGCTCAGTCCTTCGTATCCAAGATTGTTGCGAACGCCGGTGTTCTGTCCCGCGCCGACCGCGTTGGGAATGGTCTTGGCGGGAACGGCGAACTCGCGGATGTGGGAACCGGTGACGTTCATCTCGCGGATCACCGAGTTTTGGAGCGGGGGGTTGCCCGTCGCGGCCACCGCGCCTTCGCTGGTCCACAGCAGGGTGGGAACCGAGGAGCCGTTCGGACGCACGCGGATCGCCTCGGGGTCGACGCTCAGCGTCGGGAATGTCGTACCGTCGGGCCGGAGCATCGCGGTGCTGGTGTTGATCGCGACGGGGTTGGCGCCGACGAAGCCGCTCTGATTGACATTGATCGATAGGTTGTAGAAGCGAGCGGCGTTGTTGCCGCCGGCGGGGGCGTTCTGGGTTCGGTCATCGCTGATCGCGTAGTACGAGCCGGAGGACACGTCGTAGTCCATGCCGCTGATGCCACCGAAAAGGGTGTTCCCAAAGACTGTGCCGTTCAGGCCCGGGGTGTACGGCAGGTTGTAGCGGTCCACGTACCGCAACCCGGGGACATCGATCGCTTGCGCCGAGCAGGCGACGGCGGCGGACAACAACAGGGCAACGCGAATGTTCATGATCGTCTCTCCGTGCCGCCGGGCCGGAACACGGGTCCGGAACCACAGGGCACCCCAAAGTAGACGGGACCACGCGCGTGGTGCGTTGCGTTCGCGACAAGGTTCCAAGAACCTCGGGTCAACGATTGATCGATCGCGGAAGTTCGTACAGTGTCAGCGGGCTTTCACCTCACCCGCACTCGAACCACAGCCTCGCGGGTCATCCCCACGCCGCGGACCGCGGTTGCCGAAGGGCGCCTGAACGGCCCTAACGGTCAGCGTCGTCGACAGAACCCGATTGCATTGGGTCTTCGCCTTGCAGCCCGAGCGGGCGCGAAGGGCGAAAGCTCCTGGAATGGGCGCAACAGGGCTCGAACCTGTGACCTCGGCTATGTGACAGCCGCGCTCTAGCCAACTGAGCTACGCGCCCGAAGAGGCGGAAGGATATCCCCCTCCGGTCCGGGAGGCCAGCGGAGGGAGCCCGCGAAGAAGCGAAGGGCGGGCACCGATCTAGAATCGGGCATGCCTGTCTACGAGTACGAGTGCAACGAGGATGGGACCGTCATCGAGTTGATCCGCCCGATGTCGAAGGCCGACGAACCCGTGGAGGATCCAGACGGAAAGGGACGCACCTTCAAGCGAAAGCACTCCGTCTTCAGCGCGGGCGGGGTCGGCGCAGCCGCGGGCGGCGGCGGGGGCGGCGGGTGCTGTCCCTGCGGCAAGGGCGCGGGCATGTGCACCCGGCCCGGCGCGTGATCCCGCCGGGGACCGCTAGCCAACGTCCACCCAGGTCAGGTGCCACTCCTCGATCATCGCCGTGACGGCTTGCAGGTCGACGGTCGGCGGCACGTTGATCGCGTGGAGCCGCTGGTCGCGGGTGTCGTGGGCGCAGCCGAGTTCCCCCAGGGCGGCGAGCAGTCGGGGGAGGCGAACCGCCTTGTCCTTCATGCCCGAGACGTTGAAGTGGACGGTCTTGTGGCCGGACTTCTGGATCACCCGCGAGAAGTCGTGCACCATGGGCGAGTCGGCCCCGGGCGAGGCCTGAACCAGATCGTGGAAGGAGACGCCGCGGGCGACGAGCGGGATGCCGTCGATGCGCATGCGTCCCCGGGTGATGGGAGTGGCCCGAACGGATTCGGCGGCTTCTCCCTGTCGCAGGGGTTGGAAGCGGACCTTGCACTGCGTGACGGGCTTGTGTCGATTCGGCTTGCGCGAGGCCATGCACGAGCGTATGGGCGTGGCGAGGATCCCCGAAGCCGGGCGGTCATGGTGGCATGTTCATTGCGGGGTGCAGGCCACCATGTCGTACGGACTCCAGATCTCGGCTTCAGGCATCGCCGCGGCGATGTACAGGCAGGACGTGCTCTCGAACAACCTGGTGAACGCCGGGACCGTTGGATTCAAGCCCGACATTCCCTCGGTGCGGTTCCGCGCCGACGCCAGGCACGAGGACGGCCTCTTCAACCTGCCCTCCGACAAGCTGCTGGAGCGTCTTGGCGGGGGCGTGCAGGTCGAACGCAACGTGATCAACCTGTCGAACGGGCCGGTGGAGATGCGGGCCGATCCGCTGTCCATCGCCATTCAGTCGGAGGGGTTCCTGAAGGTCCGCAACGGCCCGACAACGACGTCGACGACGCTGACTCGCGACGGACGGCTGGCCATCAACCCAAAGGGCGAACTGGTGCTGGCGTCCAATGGCATGCCGGTGCTTGACGACTCGGATCAGGTGATCACGCTCGAGGACGGTCAATCGGTGGAGATCGACGGCCGGGGCCAGATCAAGCAGGCGGGCAAGCAGGTGGGCACCATCGGCCTGTTCCGGGTCGCGGACGCCTCGAGCATCACCAAGGCCGGGGATGGCCTGATGACCGCGCCGACACGCGGCGTCTCGCCCATGGCGGCCGAGGATCGCCGGATCAGGCAGAACGCGGTCGAGCAGTCCGGGGTGAATGAACTGCGCACGCTGATGGACATGACGGGCGCTTCGCGCGAAATCGATGCGCACGTGGCGTTGATGCAGTCCCACGACAAGATGATGGAGCGGGCGATCAACTCGCTCGGACGAGTGAGCTGAAGCGGCACGCCGCTTGCGTGATGCCGGAGCGACGGAGGATCCGTCGTTCGCTCCCCGGTGTTCGCGTCGGTCTTGTCCCAGGAGCGGGGACGCACGAAAGGGTGGTTCGCGGAGATGGCGATCATCGCGATGCAATCGGCGGCTTCGGGCCTGAGCGCCCTGGACACGGCGATGGACGTGACGGCCAACAACCTGGCCAACGTCAACACGCCGGGCTTCAAGGCCAGCAGGGCCAACTTCCAGGACCTGCTCTACGTCGAGAAGGAGCAGTCCGGAGGCCTCAACGCCAACAACGATCAGCGGCCCATCGGGCTGTCGGTCGGCCTTGGCGTGAAGGTGTCGGGCACGCAGCTCGACCTCGCGCAGGGCCCGCCGCAGATGACCTCCCGCCCGCTCGACCTCGCCGTCCAGGGTGAGGGGTTCTTCCATGTGCAAGTGGAAGACGCGCTGGGCACGGACGCCTACACGCGGTCGGGCAACTTCACGCTCAACTCCGAGGGCGAAATCGTGCTCGCCTCCGACCAGGGCAGGCGGCTGGTGCCGACCATCGTGATTCCCGCCGAGGCGATGTCGGTCACCATCACCAACGACGGCGTGGTCAAGTACAAGCTGCCGGGTGAACTCGAGATGACCGAAGCCGGCCGCATCGAGACCGCCACGTTCGCCAATCCCGCCGGGCTGCGACAGGTGGGCGAGAACCTCTTCACCGCCACGGACGCTTCCGGACCCGCCACCGTCGGCGTGCCGGGAACCGATCGCCGCGGCATGCTCGCGCAGGGTCAGCTTGAATCCTCCAACGTCGATCCCACGCGCGAACTCATCGAGTTGATCCGGACCCAGCGGGCCTACGAGATGAACAGCCAGTCGATCAAGGCGGCCGACGAGTCGCTCAGGACCATCGCACAGCTCCGCCGCTGATTCGGGCGGCTGAGACGGGTTGAGGCGGACGGGGCGGAGCCCCGCAGCCACGGGCGGTCGGATCACGACCGCACGATTCGTCGCGGCAGGACGAGGTCCGCCGCGACAGCCAGGAGACGTCAGGATGACACAGCACCTCGCCACCATCATCGCCCTCGTGTCCCTCTGCCTGATCCCCGTGCGGGTCTACGCGCAAGACACGCTGCAACTGCGTCCAGTGGCGAGGCTCCGTGCAGGACAACCGGTGCTTCTGGGCGATGTCGCCACCGTCGGCGGCCCCCGCGCCGAACAGCTCCGACGCATCCCGCTCGAGGGCATCGCCCTCCCGATGGCGGGCCGTCCCGAGAACCTCGGCATCACGACCCTGCGTCCCGCCATCGAAGCGGCGGCCGCGAAGGGAGGGATCGACTCGGGCGGGCTCAGCATCGGCGGCGCGACGTGCCGGCTGGTGCTGATGGAGGAGCGTCCCGCGAGCGAGGATCGGGCGGCGACCATGGCTTCGCCCGAGGCGCCGGCCACGCAGGGGTCGACCGTGCGGAGCATGATCCTCTCGAAGGTCGCGGAGATCGCCGGCGTCGATGCCGCCGCCATGCGCGTCAGTTTCGATCAGCGCGACCACGCGCTGCTGGAGAAGGCCACGAGCGGTCGCACCGTGTCGATCCACTCGACCGGCTCGGGCGAGCGGCTGGGCTTTTCCGTCCGGATGTACGAGCAGAACTCGCTCGTGGCCCAGGGTGACGTGCGGGTCGGCGTCGTCGTTCGGCGCCAGTGCGCCGTGACCCGGACCAACATCGACCGAAGCGCGGCCCTCAACGCTTCGGACTACCAGGTCGAAGAGCAATGGCTGCCCTTGACCCGCACGCCCGCCGCCCTCGACCAGATCGACGGGTGCGTGGCGAAGGGTCGCTTGGGCGCGGGCGAAGTCATCGAGGCCCGGCACCTGCTGGACCCAGTGGTCGCGAAGGCCGGGGACCAGATCATGGTCGACTGTGTCAGCGGCGGGATCCTGCTCCGGACGCCCGCCATCGCCACCGCCGCGGGTCGCCAAGGGGAGACCATCGTGGCCGAGAGCGTCGAGTGGCGGCGGGGGATCCTCGTCAAGCTCGGCAAGCCCGGTCAGGGAGTGGCCGTGGGGCCCGCCGAGTTGAAGAAGAGCGTCCGTCGAACCGCCAAGTGAAGCCACCACGTTCCGGAAGGCCCATCATGCACATCCGCACGCTTCTCATCGTCGCCGCCGGTCTCTGCCTCGCGGCGGGAACGGCTCACGGTCAGGCCCAGCTTCGCCTCAAGTCGCAGGAGACGCTCGACGTCGAGGGAAAGCCCGACACCCGCGCTTCGCTTCGCGCGGTGAGCAAGTTCATCGTCGAGTCGCCCAAGGCCAAGGCCATCGAGGTGCACGACCTGGTGACGATCATCATCAACGAGAGCAGCAAGCAGTCGTCGCAGCAGAAGCTCGACACCAAGACCGACTCGAGCCTCAACGCGTCGCTGAAGCAGTTCCCCAACGTCGCGAAACTGCTCGAGGCCGAGCTGACCAACGGCTCGAGTTCGCCGGTGGCGTCGGTCGATGTCGGCGGCAGCGACAAGTTCAAGGGCGACGCCAAGTACGAGCGCAACGATCGCTTCACCGACCGCATCTCCGCCGTCGTGATCGACGTCAAGCCCAACGGCACGCTCGTGCTCGAGGCGAGGCGGACCGTCACCAAGGACGACGAAGTGCAGACGGTGGTTCTCAGCGGCATGTGTCGTCGCGAAGACGTGACCAACGCCAACTCCGTGCTCAGCAGCCAGTTGGCGGACATGACGCTGACCGTCACCAACGAGGGCGAACTGAACCAGGCCAACAAGCCCGGCTGGATCACCCGCGCCTTCAGGACCATCTTCGACTTCTGATCCCCTCCGGGGGACGGACGATCCGTTCGGGTTCATACCCTCCAGGCCGTGAAGTACGTGATCATCATTCCGGATGGCGGCGCCGACCTGCCGATCGAGCAACTCGGGGATCTGACGCCCTTCGAGGCGGCGTACATGCCCCACACCGCGCGCCTGGCGGCGTACGGCCGCGTGGGCGCTGCGCACACGACGCCCGAAGGGTTCGAGGCCGGCAGCGACGTGTGCTCCATGAGCCTGCTGGGGTACTCGCCCAAACGCTACCACACCGGCCGCGCCCCGCTCGAGGCGGCGGCCTTGGGGTTGCGACCCGGGCCCAGCGACTGGATCTTTCGACTCAACCTGGTCACCACCGGCGACGAGGGAACCGATCAGGCAGGGCTCATGCTCGACCACTCGGCGGGCGCGATCACCAACTCGGAGGCGCGGGCCATCGTCGCAGGACTGGTGGAGCACTGGCAGGCCGATTGTCCGGACATCGTGGGTGGCATGTCTGTCACGCCGGGCGTGAGCTACAGGAACATCCTCATCGACGGCTCGGGGCGCTCCTACGGCGACGTGCGGACGACGCCGCCACACGCGATTCCTGGCGAGCCGTGGAGCCGGCACCTTCCCGCGGGCGGCGGCGAGGCGGAGGTGCTCCGTCGGCTCATGGCCACTTCCGTGGGCTACCTGCGGGATCACGAGGTGAATCTCGCTCGGCGCGAACAGGGTCTTCGCCCGGCGACCATGGCATGGCTTTGGGGCCAGGGAACCAAGCCCGAGGTGCCGCTCTTCCGGGAGCGTTTCGGGCTTCGCGGGGCGATGATCACGTCCGTCGATCTGCTCGCGGGGATCGCCGCGTACATCGGCTGGGATCGCCTCGACGTGCCGGGGCTGACCAGTTACCACGACACCGATTACGCGGCTCAGGGACGCGAGACCATCCGGGCCGTCAACGCCTACGACCTGGTCTGCTGCCATGTCGAAGCCCCGGACGAGGCCTCTCACCAGGCCGACTGGCGAACGAAGGTCGCCTCACTCGAATCGATCGATCGCGAGATCGTCGGGCCCGTGGTCGCCCACCTCGAGGAGTCGTACGGCGAATCGGGGTGGCGGGTCCTCATCATGCCCGACCACTACACCCTGTGCAGCACCCGCAAGCACGACGCCACGCCAGTGCCGTTCCTGATCGCCGGCACCCTCGTGCACTCGGCGGTGCAGCGGCCCTTCACGGAGGAGGCGGCCGACGAGAGCGATCTTCAGATCGACCCCGGACATGACCTCATGGAGTACTTCCTCCGTGGCGGGCTGCCCGTGACCAAGCGTTGATGA
>JBAXFU010000034.1:0-31373 GCA_037139735.1 Phycisphaerae bacterium | reverse complement strand
GGAATCGAGGCTTATTGGGCGTCGAGGAACTCCGACAGAATCCGAACACCCCAGCCCGTCGGCCCATCCACCCACATGCCCGCGTTTCGCTCCGACACATGGACGCCGGCGATGTCCAAGTGGCACCACGGCACCTTCTCGTCGACGAAGTACGACAGGAAGGCCGCCCCCTGAATCGGATGCGCCTTGCGGTTGGGGTTGCTGTTGAGAATGTCCGCGACGGGGCTCTTCATCATGTCGCGGTACTCGGCGTGCATCGGCAGCCGCCACACGCGCTCGCCACTCTTGGTCGCGGCCGTCTCGATGCCGGCGCGGAGCTTGTCGTTCTCGCAGAACATGCCGCAGTAGGTGCTGCCCAAGGCCACCACCACGCCGCCCGTCAGCGTCGCCAAATCGATGATGCTCGCGGGGTTCTCCTTCTCGCACGCCCAGCAGAGCGCGTCCGCCAGCACCAGGCGTCCCTCGGCGTCGGTGTTCGTCACCTCCACCGTCACGCCGTTGCGATAGCGGATCACGTCGTCGGGCCGATACGCCTCGTCGGAGATCGAGTTCTCCGCCACGGCGAGCAACGCCACCACGCGAACCCGCGGCTTGATCACCGTCGCGATCGCGTGCATCGCGCCCAGCACGGCACACCCGCCGTCCTTGTCGCGCTTCATCCCCACCATGCCGTTGTTCACCTTCAGCGACAAGCCGCCGCTGTCGTACGTCATCGTCTTGCCGATGAGCACCACCGGCTTGCGACCCTTCGCGCCACCCTTGGGCACGTACTCGAGCCGGATCATGCACGGCTTGTTCTCGCTCGCCTTGCCCACGTTGATCAGGCCCTCGAACCGCTCACGCTCAAGATCGGCGCCCTCGAAGACCTTGCACGACAAGCCGACCTGACGCGCCATCTTCTTCGCCTGCTCGGCCATGTAGCCCGTGGTCGCGATGTTCGGCGGCGTTTGGCTCAGCGTCCGAGCGAAGTTGGTCGAGATCGCGAGCGCCAGGCCGCGATCGACGCCCCCGCCAAAGTCGGCCGTGTCGGAACGCAGGGTCAACTTCACGCGCTTCGGTTCGGGCGATCCCTTGCCGCGGAACTCGTCGCACACCCAGCCAAGCAGACCCATGCCCTCGCCGAAGGCGTTGCCCGCCTCCGACTCGTCCACCTTCGCAGCGGCGAGCACACCCTCGAGACATACCGTCAAACTGGATCCCTTCACCGCCGCGAGCTTCCGCCCAGCCGCCGCCGCGATGCCGCGGCATGCGTCGGCCTTGAATCGCTCCTTGGCGCCAAGACCCACAAGCAGGATCCTCGCGCCGCCCTTGCCACCAAAGGCCTCGACGACCGTCGTGGCGTCGCCCGTCGCCTCGGTTCGCGCCAAGGCCGCCTTCACCGCGTCGGCAAAGCCAAGGCGAGTCACCGTCGCCTTGGTGGCCGGGTCGAGCGGCAGGCCCTCCCCCTTGCCGGTGCCGAAGTAGCCGAACAGGTACGCGTCAGAGACGCCACGAAGCGTGTGAGTGATGGACTTGAACATGGTCCACAGTCTAAGGGCCCTCAACGCCCCTGTCCCGCCGCTTTCACCGTTCAGCTCATACGCTCCACCGCGTGTCCTGTCAGTCCAACAACGCCACCGCCCCTTCGCCCGCCATCGCGCCGGGAGCGGGAGAGATCGATACCGCCGCGGTCGCCGCCGGCATCGGCGAACGCGGCATCGACCCCCGCATCTCCGCACTCATCCCCGGCTTCGACGCCCCCTTCTTCCAGGCCGGACTCGCCGGTTACTCCGACGCGGCGATGCGACTGGTGGCCCGGCGTCACGGATGCCCGATGTGCGTCACCGAGGCCCTGCTCGACCGCACCTTGCTGGCAGGCGGTCGTGGCTTCGACAAGGCAGACCTGGGCGACCTGCACGACAATGTGCCCGGCGGTCCCGACGACCATCCGCTGTGCGTGCAGATCATGGGCAGCGAGCCGCGGGAAATGGCGGCCGCCGCGGTCAAACTCGTGGAACAACGCCTGCGGAGCGATCGCGAGTATCGCCTGCTCGCACTCTCCTCGGACGATCCATCCTCGCGGCCGATCCAGCACCTTCGCGACCCGGGCGGCCGACAGGTGGGCCCGTGGCCGCCGCCGGACGGCTTCAGCGAGGATGAACGACGATTCGCCGCGGCGATGGAGATGACCGCCAAGCAATCCGGCAACTCGGCGGGCTTTCAATGCATCGACGTCAACCTCGCCTGCCCGGTGAAGAAGATCGAGAAGAAGGCCCGCGGCGGTCACTGGCTCGCCGAGCCGCGGGGCGCCATCGCCATCCTCGAGGCCGTGCGGGAAGCGGTGCCGAAGGAAATCCCGTGCACCGTCAAGTTGCGGCGGAGCTTCGACGACACGCCCGAAATGGTCGACAACTTCGAGCGCGTCTTCGAGGCGTTGACGCCGATCGGCTACGCCTGGGCCACCGTGCACGCCCGAACGGTGCAGCAGAAGTACATGGGGCCCAGTCGCTGGGACTTCCTGCGAGATCTCGTGCGCCGATATCCGAACAACATCGTCTTCGGCAGCGGCGACGTGTGGAACGTCCACGAGATCTTCCGCATGATCAAGTACGCCGGCGTGCACGCCGTCTCCGTGGCACGCGGCTGCATCGGCAACCCATGGATCTTCCGTCAGGCCAGGGAGATGATGGCCGGCCGGCCTCCGTCGACGCCAACGATCGCCGAGCAGCGAGCGGCCATGTTGATGCACTTCGACATCTCGCTCGCGGTGACGCGGCGGTTTCGCCACGGCGAGGAGGCGACGAGCCGCATGATGCGAAAGTTCGGCATCAAGTTCGCCCAGCATCATCCGCGAGGCGAAGAGATTCGCCGTCGCATGATCGACGTGAGCAGCGCTGAGGCATGGCGGAGCATCCTCGACGAGTACTACTACGCGTGATCGCGGTCACTGCTCGATCTTGACGCTCTTGATGGAGGTCTTGCACTTCTTGCGGAGAATGGCCATGCCGCCCCCACGAAGCCACTGGTCGAACTCCCAGGCCGCGGCTGCATCCATCGCCTTGACCGTGAGGATGCCGGTGGTCGAGAGTTTCTTGATCGACGCACGCTCGACGAACTCGGCCGGGGCAATCTCCCGCCACATGTCGTCAAGCCCCCCCACCGCCTTCTGCTGCTTGGCAAAGTCGCGGTAAAGTCGCGACACATCCTCCCTGATGGAGAGATCCGGAGCGATCTGCGCCCTGAACCGCCGGAGTTTCTCCAACTCCATCGTGACTGGGGATCGTCGCATCGCGTTTGCACCTCGTCTGAACGCTTTGGGGGCGGCCAACCGAACACGTCGCGGCGAGTGGTCCGCACGAATCGACCACCCGCGATCACTCTCGCCCTCATGGTAGTGTCGCCGCCGATTCAAGGCACATCGGCGTACATTCTGCACGCATGGCCCCATCCCCCACCGCCACCGGCATTCGCATTCACGACCTCTGCAAGTCCTTCGCGGTTTCCGGCGGGAAGAACACCCCCGCCGCGGTCGCCAACATCAATCTCGCCATCGAGCCCGGTGAACTCTTTTTCCTCCTGGGCCCCTCGGGTTGCGGCAAGACCACACTCCTTCGCATGATCGCCGGCTTCATCGAACCCACCAGCGGCCGCGTCGAGTTCGTCCACGGCGGCACCGCCAACGACGTGACCCATCTCCCGCCAGAACAACGCAACACCGGCATGGTCTTCCAGTCCTACGCCCTCTGGCCCCACATGACCGTCGCCCAAAACGTGGCCTTCGGCCTCGATGTTCGTAAAATAGAAGGGAACGAAAAAACCCAACGCGTCAAGGAAGCCCTCGACGCGGTGCAAATGAGTGAGTATAGCGAACGTAAACCAAACCAACTTTCAGGTGGGCAGCAGCAACGAGTCGCACTCGCTCGGGCGGTCGTCGTCCGTCCGAGCGTGCTCCTCCTCGACGAACCACTCTCCAACCTGGACGCCAAACTTCGAGTGGAGCTGCGGAGCGAGATTCGGCGCCTCTGCAAGCGGTTCGGCATGACCACGCTCTACGTGACCCATGATCAGAAGGAAGCGCTGAGCATGGCCGACCGCATCGCCATTCTGCGGCGGGGTGAAGTGGTTCAAGTGGGAGGTGCCCAGGAGCTCTACCGCCGCCCCAGAACCTCGTTCGTCGCATCATTCCTTGGCGAGACGAACTTCCTCCGCTGCCAACCCAGCACAGTTGGCGCCACCACCACCCTCAGAACCCCCATGCTCGATTGGAGCACTTCATCCCCCACGAATGGTCGTACCGGGGAACTCACCATCAGCATCCGGCCAGAAGCCATTCGACTCGATGCCGCCACCAATCGATTCAACGCGACCATCACCGACCGCATCTACCTCGGTGAGTCGCTCCAACTCAAACTCCTGGTCGGCGAAACACCATTGACCATGTCAATCCCGCACCCTCCCGAGCAAGGGCTCCACGAAGGAGAGACTGTGAGCGTGGGGGTGGCGAGTGAAGATGTCGTCCTCGTTGACGACTGATACAGATCACTGGTGAACACGAGGCAGCAGTGGTTCATCCCTCTCGTGGTCCCGAAGGCTCGTGGTCCCGAAGGCCCACCACCATGGTGGGTGACCCGAAACCACCGTCCGGCCGCGAATCGCTGCCAGCGACCATCCCAACGCCCAGGATCTGGTTGGTGTGTTCCACGTGGAACACGACGAAGCGACACGAAGTCCACCGCTAGGCATGGTGGTGTTCTTGTTTTTGGTGTGTTCCACGTGGAACACATTGTTTGGTCGTCACTATGCTGTGGGAATACGGAAAGGACTTCCCATGGCTGGATCATCGGATTCGAAGAATCCTCCTCGCAAGCTCGGGCGTGGTATTGGTGCTTTGATTTCCATGCCGGCGCCGGTGGAGGTTCCGGTTGTTCAACCCACCAAGCCGGTTGAACCGGTCATGGTGGAGGTAAAGCAGCCGACTGGGTCGGCCCCTTCTGATGTCATCCGATATATCGAGCTTGGTTCGATCGTCCCAAGTCCGTACCAGCCGCGTCGGACATTCGATCCGGCGGCGATCACGCAGTTGGCGGAATCGATCCGTCACTCAGGTGTGATGCAGCCGATCATCGTGCGTCAGAAGGGTTCTGGTTACGAGCTTGTTGCCGGTGAACGGCGATGGCGGGCCGCTCAAATCGCCGCAATTCAGCAGATTCCGGCAATTGTTAGGTTTTTGTCAGATGAACAGTCGGCAGAGTGGGCTTTGGTCGAGAATGTGCAGCGGGAGGATCTGAACCCGATCGACCGGGGCATGGCGCTCAAGGCTTTGACGGAACGATTCGGGATTACGCATTCCCAAATCGCTGAGCGTGTCGGGATCGAACGCTCGACGGTGGCGAACTTGATTCGCCTGACGGAACTCGAGACCGAGATTGCCGAGATGATCGTCCGTGGTGAACTCACGGGTGGGCACGGCAAGGCGTTGCTTTCAATTCCGCCCGGCGAGGCGAGGTTGAACTTGGCTCGCGAAGCTTCGGTAGGCGGTTGGAACGTCAGGAAGACCGAACTGCTGGCGCAGGCCCACGCGATCAAGCCGGAAAATGTCGGGACCAAGGCTCCGCCGAAGGCGGAAGTGGAGGCCAGGCAGGCGGTCCTTCGGGACCTCGAGCGACAAATTGGTCACCATCTGGGGACCAAAGTACTCATCACCACCGACCGGACGGGAGCCAAGGGCAAGCTTAGTATTGAGTTCTATTCCATCGATCATTTCGATGGATTGCTCCGTAAACTCGGAGTTTCAATGCACTGATCCCCGGGGCGGGATGCTCATGCGGTTGTGTCGTATTTACACGAGAAAGGCAGAGCATCATGGCGAAAAAGATCGGCATCAGCACCATGTCGACGCAGGTCCTGCAGCAGGAACTTCGTCGTCGTCAACGTCAGGTCGGAGCGTTGCAGCGCAGGCGGCAGACGCTGCTCAAGCGGCTTCAGAAGTTGGATGATCAACTGAGTGCCTTCGGCGTCGCGGCCGAATCGGGTCGAGTCGCCCGGGGCGGCGTCGGCCGGGTTCGTCCCAAGAACAAGACGAGTCTTGTCGAAGCGCTCGCGGCGGTGCTGAAAGGCAAGACGCTGACCGTGTCGAACGCGGCGGAGGCCGTGAAGAAGAGCGGCTACAAGACCAACGCGGCCAATTTCCGCGTGATGGTCAACCAGGCCTTCATCAAGCATCGCAACATCTTCAAGAAGGTATCGCACGGTCATTACACCACTGCCTGACCCGCCGGATTGATTGCCAAATGAGAAAAGCCCGCCAGAAGGCGGGCTTTTTCATTGGCAAAGTTGGTGATGGAATCAGTGGGGGACCGGGTACCGCGACAGACGGGAGGGGCGGTCGGTCAGCGTGGCGCGCTGGATGTCGTTCCAGATCATCCGGTTGCCCGCGTTCCAAGTCACCGAAGTCGTGTTTTGGGCATCGGCCGGACGCTCATTGAGCGACAGCAGCTCGGGGGTCAGGTTGTGAACGACCGAAGCGTGCTTCGGATCGCTGGAGGCGCACCCACCGAGGGTTGCCGCGGCGGCGAGCAGGAGAAGAGACGTCTTGGAGCGCTTGTTCATGAATGAAACTACCTGAAGCGGCCACCTCGGCCCGGCCACCACATTGGGGACAGGACGTAGGTTGTACACGGAGTCGAGGGAAAGGTCAACCAAGGTTGCTCGAATTGCTGTTTGGTAGATGTGTGGTTTCCGCCGCGATCCTGCCGGAATAGCAGTGGGGGGGAGGGTCGATTCAGGAGCGGCACCTGCCGATGGCCCGTGGAACGGCCGCCGCGGGCCCGTGCGGACTGGTACGGCGGTTGCACCCTGACCGGCATGAACCCAGATCGCTTCACCACCGCCGCTCAGCAAGTGCTCAGTGATGCCCAGTCGGAAGCGCTCCGCCGCGGACATCCTGAGGTCGTCGGCCTCCACCTGATGGCCGCCATGATCCGCGACAAGGGGTCCGCCGTCAGTTCGATCCTCGGCAAGATCGGAGTGGATGCGGCCCGCGTGCGGCAGGTCGTCGAGACGGAACTGTCGCGTCTGCCGACCACCTCGTCCAACGCCGGCGCCACGGGACGATCCCTCATGGAGTTGCTCGCCAAGGCCGACGCGGAATCGCGGCGTCTGGGCGATTCGTACATCTCGAGCGAGCACCTGATGTTGGCCGCCGCCGACGTCGCGGGCGGCGCGAAGGACGTGCTCTCGCTCCTGGGCATCTCGAAATCGCGGCTCGAAGAGGCCGTCAAGGCCATCCGCAAAGCCAGCGGCGTCGAGACCATCGCCGACCAGAACGCGGAGGGCACCTTCGAGTCGTTGAAGAAGTACGCGGTCGACCTGACCGAGAAGGCGCAGCAGGGCAAACTCGACCCCGTGATCGGCCGGGACGAAGAGATCCGCCGCTGCATGCAGGTGCTCAGTCGGCGCACGAAGAACAACCCGGTGCTCATCGGCGAGCCCGGCGTCGGCAAGACCGCCATCGCCGAAGGGCTCGCGCTCCGGATCGTCAACCGCGACTGTCCGGAAGGCATGCGCGACAAGCGGATCATGGCGCTCGACGTGGGCCAACTGCTCGCCGGCGCGAAGTTTCGCGGCGAGTTCGAGGAGCGGCTCAAGGCCGTGCTCCGCGAGGTCCAGGCCAGCAAGGGCGAAATCATCCTCTTCATCGACGAGTTGCACACCATCATCGGCGCGGGTGCGGCGGAAGGCGCGGTGAGCGCGGGCAACCTGCTCAAGCCGGCGTTGGCTCGCGGCGAGCTTCGCTGCATCGGCGCGACCACGCTCGACGAGTACCGCAAGCATGTCGAGAAGGATCCCGCCTTCGAGCGTCGCTTCCAGCCCATCTTCGTCGATCAGCCCTCGGTGGAGGAGACGGTCGCGATCCTTCGCGGGCTCAAGCCGCGGTATGAGGCGCATCACGGCGTGCGGATCCTTGACGGGGCGATTCTCGCCGCGGCACAACTGAGCCATCGGTACATCGCCGATCGGTTCCTGCCGGACAAGGCCATCGACCTGCTCGACGAGGCGGCGGCGAAGCTGCGCATCGAGAACGACAGCATGCCCGGAGAACTCGACGAGTTGCGTCGTCGCATCATGCAACTCGAGATCGAACGCGAGGCGCTCCGCATCGAGACGTCCGAAGGCAAGAACGCGGATGCGGGCGCGGCCCGTGAACTCGATCGCGTGGAGAAGGAGCTGGGTGATCTGCAAGAAAGCAATCGCGCCTTGACGGCGCGTTGGGAGGCGGAGAAGAAGGATCTCGACGAGATCAAGCGCATCAAGGAGGAGATGGGCGCCAAGCAGGTGCAACTCGACCAGGCGCAGCGTCGGGGCGATCTCGAGTCGGCGGCTCGCATCCGCTACGGCGAACTCCGTGAACTCGAGAACAGGCTCAAGGCGGCGGAGGAAGCGAGCGCGAAGCGCGAGAAGTCCGGCGATGCGCTGGTGAAGGAGGAGGTCGATGCCGAGTCGATCGCCGGGGTGGTGGCTCGCTGGACCGGCATTCCGGTGTCGCGTCTTGTCGAAGGCGAGCGGGAGAAGTTGACGCGGATGGAGACGCAGTTGTCGCGACGCGTGATCGGTCAGTCGCATGCCTTGAAGGCGGTGAGCGACGCGGTGCGTCGGAGTCGCGCCGGACTTGGCGATCCGAACCGGCCGATCGGTTCGTTCCTCTTCCTGGGTCCGACGGGCGTGGGCAAGACGGAGACGTGCAAGGCGCTCGCCGAGTTCCTCTTCGACACGGAAGAGGCGATGGTGCGCATCGACATGAGCGAGTACGGCGAGAAGCACTCGGTGGCTCGCCTGGTCGGAGCGCCTCCCGGCTACGTCGGTCACGACGAGGGCGGGCAGTTGACGGAGGCGGTGCGTCGCCGCCCGTATTGCGTGCTGCTGCTCGACGAGATCGAGAAGGCGCATCCGGATGTCTTCAACATCCTGCTGCAGGTGCTCGATGACGGGCGTCTGACGGACGGTCAGGGTCGGACGGTGGACTTCAAGAATGCGATCGTGGTGATGACGAGCAACTACGGCAGTGCGCAGATCCAGGAGCTTGCCGCGGATGGCGCGGAGGATTGGGAGATCGAGGCGGCGATTCGGGAGATGCTCAAGCGGGGTCCGGCGGCGATGATGGCCGACGAGGTGGGCAAGGCCGCGGGGTTGCCGCCGAAGGTCTCGCAGGTGATGTCGAAGGCGGCGATGACGATGGCGGGGGGCTTGATGCGGCCCGAGTTGCTGAACCGGATCGACGAAGTGGTGGTCTTCCACCAGTTGCGGAAGGAGAACCTGGGCGGGATCGTGGAGATCCAGCTCAAGCGGCTGCGCGATCGGCTCCGCGACCGTGACATGACGCTCGAGTTGACCGACGGGGCCAAGACGGAGTTGGCGACCGAGGGGTGGGATCCGGCGTTCGGCGCCAGGCCCCTGAAGCGGACGATCCAGCAGCGGATCGAGAATCCGTTGGCGAGCAGCATTCTGGCGGGCGAGTTCGGGGCCGGCGATTCGGTGATGGTGGACTTCGCGTCCGGCCGCTTCACCTTCAGGCGCAAGTCCTGAGTTCGGGCCCGGACGGGGGATCGGCGGGTGGTTCGCCTCTGGAGGCCGAGGCTGGTTTCGACCGAACAAAGGGGGGCCGAGAGCGAATACTCTCGGCCCCCTGATTGTCGATCCCGCGTGGGATCGGCGGCGGGTGTCTCACACCGCTCGAGCAAGGACTGAGATTCATGCAGACGCAGGCAAATGGCCGTTTCCGGGTGCTTGTTTGGTCTCTGGTTGCGTCCATGGGTTCGTCCGTGGCGATGGGGCAGTTCGTGACGCCGCCGCCGGCGACGAATCCGGATCCCGAGAAGGACATTCCGAAGGCACCGGTGCCGCCGCCGCCGCCGCCCGCGGCGTCTCAGCCGCAGCCGAAGATCGAGCGGGCGCGTCCGGCGAAGGAGCCGATCCCGAACCTGCCCTTCAAGGAGTGGGAGAAGGACGCCTCGGGCGCGTTGGTGGCGTTGAACGAGCCGCTGGAGTTGGCGTCGCTCCGCCGCAACCCGCTGGTCACGGCGGACGTGATGTCGAAGATCGACGCGTACTTCCCGGAGCGTCGCAAGTCGATGGAGCGGGTCGTGATCGAGAACCTGGACCTGGTCGAGCGGATCGACCAGGGCTTGTTCGAGAAGACGGACTTCAACGACAAGGCGTCGGTGGGGCAGGTGGTGGCGACGACCAAGCCGCTGACGGCGCCGTCGCTGGCCAGCGAACTGAAGAACCGCCAGATCATCGACGACAAGGCGTTCGGTCTCAACTCTCGCATCACGACCGCGTACACGAAGGCGGGCATGCCTCCGAAGAAGGAGGGCGCGTCGCCGGAGGAGTCGAAGAAGGCGACGATGCAGTCGATGGGCGCGATCTACAAGCAGGGCTTCCTTGAGCACCTGTGGACGTACAACGAGTTGATCGACGCGGCGTCGAAGCAGATGCCGGGCGTGAAGGCCGATGCTCCGAAGGCCGAGCGCCTCGCCGCGGCCAAGGCCGCGATGGCGAAGATGTCGCTCGAGGATCGCAAGCAGGCGCTGCGAAAGATCTCGGGATACGAGAAGCCCGCGGAGGCGGCGTCGGACGCCTCGAAGCCCGCGGCGAAGTGACCATTCGAACCAGACAGGATCACGGGCCCGGACCACGCGTCCGGGCCTTGTGCATTGGTGCGATGATCATGAACCTCCCCGCGGGCCGCGAACAGGCACGTCAGCGGCGGACGGCTCGCTTGCGATAGGCGTCGTCGACGCCCAGGCGATCCATCGACTGGTCGAGTTCCGCGTGCAGCCGTTCGGCGGATTCGCCTTGGACGTGAAGGCGTCGCCAGATGGCGAGGTTGATGGCGGTCCAGAGCATCTGCGCCTTGAAGACGTAGGGTGACTGCAGCGATCGCAGGGCCTGTTCGTCGAACGCGGGTGCGGCGACGGCGACGAGGGGTTCGAAGACGCCGCCCGGCACCGCCCAGCGTTCGGGCTTGACGTCGAAGGAGGCCTTGGGCCGGGCCACGATGCTCTCGGGAAGACCGATCGCGCGGGCGAGTGCGCGGATCACCGGCTTGGGGCCCACCTGCTTGGTTTCCCAGGGGATCGAGTAGGCGATGTCGCTGACGCCCTTGTCGAGGTAGGGGTAGGTGAAGCACATGCCGTGCGCTTCGCCGAGTTTGCTCCAGATCGCCTGCGTTTCGGATGATTCGCTGAGCAGCGCGAGGATGGAGACGCAATCGCGAAGGTCTCGCGAGCCGTGCGGCTCGATCGCGACGGGGCGAGCGCCGAGCATGGCGGCATCGGTGCAGTTGCAGTGCTGCCGGATCCACTCGCGATCGCCGAAGATGGCGAAGGACCAGAGGATGTGGCGAGGGTCGTGGACGCTGGTGGCCGTGGAGATGCTGCGACCGGCGATGTCGGCGATCATGCCCCAGCGATTGGTTCGCCTGGCGATGGCTCGAAGCGATGTCGAGACGCCGGGGAGGCCCAACAGGGCTTGTTTCCACGGGGCTTGTGCGAAGTCCGACAGCAGGCGTTGAAGGCGGCCGCCGAAGAGACCGTCCGCTCCCTCGCCGCAGGGCACGATGCGGTGGCCGCGACGAGCGAGGACATCCTTGCAGAGCAGGTGGATCAGGACGCTCTGCAGGTGCATCGTCGGCTCTTCCGCGGCATCGACGGCATCGATGGTGCCATGCAGGAAGTCCCAGGTCGAGGGAATGTGCACTTCGTGACGCGTACCGATGGCCGCCGCGGCGCTGGTGGCGTACTGGAACTCGATGTCGGTGGCGATGTCCTCGAAGGGATAGACGATCGAGAAGGTGTCGTTGACGCCCTGCCGATGGAGCACCGAGGTGATGATCGAGGAATCAAGGCCGCCGGACGTGAGGCACCCGACGGTGGAAGGGGTGATCCCCGGGCGGTTGATGGCCTGTTCCATCGCCTCGCACAGCCGCGAGATCTGGCGTTGGTTGGAGAGAAAGTCCGCGAGCGAAGGATCGACGCTCGGCGGCGTGTAATCCGGGGTTCGACGCAGCACCCAGCGACCGGCCTCGAGCCGCACGTCGGCGCGATCGCCCGCGACGAGTTGTTGAACGCCGTCGATGAGCGTGCCGGGTGCGCAGGCGTGGCGGTACAGGAGCAGTTCAGGCAGGAGCGACGCGGACTCTCGCCACGGGATTCCCCATCGACGCATCATCGACAGGTGGCTGCTGATGAGCAGGGTGCCGTCCGGCGTGACGTGGTGGAAGACGGGACGACCCGAGTCGGCTTCGCGGCGGAGCGAGATGAGGAGTCTCGCGGGATCGAAGCGGATCGTGGTCAGGGGCAACCGCTTGCCCGAGCCGGGTGCGTGCTCGCCGCAGATGAGTTCGAAGGGGGAGGGCTCGTGGCGACCAAAGAGCGGATCGACGAGGCAATGCACCGTCCAGCCGGCCTGAGCGAACGCTCCTTCAGACCATGAGACAACGCCCTTCAGGTCGAAGGTTGGCGGTGGCGGGACATGACTGACCGCAATGAAAAACATTTTTGTTCGCTATAAGGCTCGTGGGGGGTTGGTTGCCCGCGATCGTGGCGAACAAATATCAAAAGAAGTGTAGCCGGGCAACACGATTGGGTCGGGAGATCAGTCCTTGTCCCGGCGGTGGTGCTTCTTGCGTTGGTCGCGGCCCTTGCTGCGTTGCGACCGCTTCTGAGCGCCCGTTCGGACATCCTTCTCCTTGAAGCCGCTCCCTTGGACTTGGCCGAAGCCGCCGGTGCCTTGTCCGAGCGTGAGGCCGCCGGGGCCGGCGGGGGGTTGGGCGGCAGGGTCCTTGCGGCCCAGTTGGGCCGATTTGGTCTTGCCCACGGCTCTCGCGCCGGCATCGTCAATGAAGAGTTCCAACTGGCGGCGTGAGAGGTCGACCGCGCCGATGCGGACGGTGACCAGGTCGCCGAAGTTGAAGCTGCGACCCGAGCGAATGTCGACGAGCGCGCCGGACTTCTGGTCGATGCGCCACATGGGGGTGCCCATGCCGCGGGTGGTGTCGCCGGGGAGGTCGTCGGCCTTGATGAAGCCGTCGGCGAGGTACTTGTCGATCTGGACGAAGATGCCGCGGTTGTTGATGCCGGTGACGACGCCCCGGAACGACTCGCCGATGTGCTTCTCGAGCAACTGCAGCACCAGGAACGACCGCAGTTCCTTCTCGGCGCTTTCGGCGTTGACCTCGCGCATGGTGGCGTGGCGGCCGATGGTGACGAGTTCGTCCTCGGTGGGCGTGTGGCGGAGGCCCATGATGGCCTCGCCCAGCGCGAGGCGATCGGCGTCGGTGCGCGGGCGGTTCGTGCCGTTGTCGGTCTGTTCGATGTAGTCGGCGATGAAGCGGTGGACGGTCAGGTCGGCGTAGCGGCGGATGGGGCTGGTGAAGTGGGCGTAGGCCTCGCTGGCGAGGGCGAAGTGGCCGATGAGGGCGGGGGAGTATTCGGCCTTGCTCAACGTGCGGAGCACGGCCATGTGCACGGCGCGGGCGGCGGGCTTGCCCCGCGTGGCGTTGAGGAGGTTCTGGAGTTCCTCGCGGGTGGGGTTGCGCGGGATGCGGAAGCCCGCCACCATCGCCACCTTGCGCATCTCGTCGACGTCGCCGGGGATGGGCTCTGGGTGCACGCGGCGAAGCAGCGGCACCTGCATCTTCTCCGCCAGGCGAGCCACCACCTCGTTGGCCTCCACCATGAACATCTCGATGAGCTTGTGGGTGAAGGCGTCGTCCTCGCGCTCGGCGTCGACGACGTGGCCGTGGTCGTCGTAGATGAGCACGCACTCGGGCAGGTCGAGCACGATCATGCCCATGCGGTTGCGGCGGCCTTGGATGGCCTTGGCGCAGCGGTCCATCTCGCGGAGGGTCTCGAGGAGTTCGTCGGTGTACTTGGGGGGCGTCTTGGCGTGGCGGCGGGCCTCGTTGAGGTCGCCGTCGATCAGCGCCTGGGCCTCGAGGTACGTCAGCCGCTTGCGGCTGTGGATGAGCGCCTGGCACACGGCCTCGCCGATCACCTTGCCCTGCTGGTCGTAGCGGATGATCGCGCACTTGCAATACCTGGGCACGTTCTCCTGCAGCGAGCAGATGCCGTTGCTGAGGATCTCGGGCAGCATCGGAATCACGAGCCGCGGCAGGTAGCACGAGTTGGCGCGATCCTTGGCTTCGATATCGAGCGGGCTGCCCGGCGGGATGAAGTGCGCCACGTCGGCGATGTAGACCGAGAGTTCCCAGCCCTCGGGCGTCTTCTTGATGCTGATGGCGTCGTCGTAGTCCTTGGCGTCGGGCGGGTCGATGGTGAGGATGAACTCGTTGGTGTGGTCGAAGCGGTTGCGGAGGGTGGAGGGGCCGTTGGCCTTGTACTCGGCGATCTCCTTGTCGTACTGCGCCGCGGCGTCGCGGGCCTGCTGGATGCACGCCTCGGGGAACTCGCCGGGGAGGTTGTACGTGGCGATGACGGCCTGCGTCTCGATGTCGGGGCGGCCCGCCTCGCCCAGCACGCGGACGATGACGCCCTCGCCGAGCATGTCCCCATCGGGGTAGACGACCAGCTCGAGCACCACCTTGTCGCCCTCGCGCGCGTTCTTGGACTCGGCGTCGCGCACGACGATGGGCGAGGTGAGCTGCTTGCCGTCGGGCATGACGATCCACTGGCTGCCGCGCTTGGCGAGCGTGCCGGTGTACGACGACTTCTTGCGTTCGACGACCTCGATGATGGTGCCGGCGAAGCGATCGCCGCCGCGTTCGCGAGCCACGCGGCATCGCACCGTGTCGCCGGTGAGGGCGTCGCCCGCGTCTTCGGGTCCGATGAAGACCGAGCCCTCGCGATACGCGGCGGTGGGGGAGACAAAGCCGAACCCGCGGGGGTTCTTGCGGAAGATGCCGGTGATCTCGCCGTTTGGCGCGTCAGCCAGCGTGGGGAGCATCACATGGCCGTTGCTCGCGACGACGAGGAGCCCCTCGCGGGCGTAGGACTGCACGGCGGCGGTGAAGTCGGCGAGTTCCTCGGTGGGGATGTTGAGGTCCTTCGCCAGTTCGCCCAGCCGCGTGGGCATGTACGCCTCGTGCTTGAGGTGCGTGAGGAGGCGCGACTTGTAACGAAGTGACATTCGAGGGAGGGTAGGGGACCGTTGGGAGGGGCGGGTGCGGGATGGGTGAGGACGGGATGGGTGATGGCGGGCGGTGACGCGGCACGGTCGCTGCCGGCCCAGTCACCTTGCCGCGGCCGAACGCACGGCGGCCAAGCAGCGCGAAACCGTGCCGCTGCTGGCGGTGATCAACCGCAAGAACAGCTCGTTCGTGGACAACGAACGCGGCAGCGAGGCGGCAGCAATCCTGTTGAGCCTGACGGCGACATGCAAGCGTCACGGCGTCGACCCCCAACGTTCTTTGACGCAGGCGTTGACGCACGTGCCGCACGCGAGCGGCCCCGACCTCGAGCGATGGCTCCCGGACCGGTGGACGGCCGAGCTGCAGTCGCTGGGGGCTTGAGTGGTGTGGTTGGTGGAGCGGTCACTGATCGGCAGCGCCAAGCTGCACGAGATCGAGCCGTGGTCGTACCTGAAGGACGTGACCACGCGTCCGGCACAACCGGGCGATTCGCCCTCTGACGACGACCTCACGCCGCTGTTGCCGGATCGGTGGATCGCGGCGAACGCTCGGGCAGGACTGCCCGTGAGTGGGGAGCCCCACGAACAGCCCGTCGACGGGATCGAGCGGCGACGTCGATTCACGAACGCTCACGTTCGGCACGATCATTGCTCGCGGCGGTTGCGCGATCGTTCAGAGATTCCACTTGTTGTTTGGGGTGGCGTGAGTCGGCGATCGTGTACTCAGGGCTTGCCCGCAGAGCCCGGCTGCGCCTTGGGCTACCGGTTGGTTGCCGCCCTGCGGGGGCGAGGAGGCGTTGGGTGGTGGTGGAGTCGTAGCGCGAATCGGCGCCGCCGGGGGCTTGCCCGCAGAGCCGGGCCGCGCCCACGGCTCAACGAGGGGACGCCCGAGGCGGGCTGGCGGGGGGCGCGGCTCAAGCGATGGCATTGGAGCTGGCGAAGATGGGCGTCAGTCCAACGCCGCGGTTTGTGCCGCGAGCCGTCGCACCGGGTCGCGAAGGGCCGGATCATCCTGCGGATGCTGTCCAACAGGCGTTCGTTGGCCTTGCCTCATCCTTGCAATCGTGGTGTGGTGCTCCAGGATTGCAAGGATGAGATCCAGAATCGCCCGGCCAATGATCGAGGTGCGCCTCGTGCAGTTCCCGGCGGTGGCAATGCTCGGACCATGCCGGGTGGGCAAGACCACGCTCGCCAAGGCGATCGCGGCGAGCCGCGGCGGGGGCGGAACGACCTCTCTCGATCTGGAGCTGCCCAGCGACCAGGAGAAGCTCGCCGACCCCGTGCTCCACCCTGCGGGCCTGGCTTACGGGTGCGGCGTGATCGCGATGATCGTGATCTCGCCTTTCTCGGGCCCGTAGCACCAGAAGAGCCGGTACGCCCCAGGCGTTCGATTCTGGACGTACGCCTCAAAGACCTTGGCACCCGCGACGTAGGGGTGCTCGATGGAGGAGAACTCGTGGGTCTTGAGTCCCGGGTGCTTGGGGTTGTCGAGCAGCAGCCGCACGGTTTTCTCGACCTGCTTGAACAGACCTTCTGCCTTGCCGGCCTTGGACTTCTTGGACTTGGCGGGGCTGCGAAGCGAGGTCGCCGCCGCGGCTTGAAGTTCGCGGAAAGTGGCATCGGCCTGAGTGGTCCACTTCGGGGCGAAGGGCATCAGTCGTCCTGAATCTCACCGGCCAGCTTCGCGGCGGCGGCCATGTCCGGCCCCTGCGAGAACTCGCGCTTGCTGGCCTGGTCGAGGCCCCGTCGGACCAGCTTGAGCGCCTTGGGGTTCTCGTAGAGCCATGCCTCGCTCTCGGGGATGACCCGCGCGAGCCGCAGCACGATCTCGTCGCCATGGCGCTCGACCAACATGGTGCGGTTGGCGAACGACTCCCCGAGGGTGATGCGCCCCTTGGAGTCGGTGTTTCTGGTGTGAGTCGCGTGTCGGGCCATGCCAGTAGTATCGCATCATTTCCCACCATGGTCAAGTGGGAAAGTGGGAGCGTGGCCTCCCTCGAGGCGCCGGCGACGTGGGAGCTGGTTTCATCGACGTTACCGGACGATGGGGCCGGGCTCAGGGCGGCTGAGCTGCCCTTCAAAGTCCGAGGTGGTGCTTGTGTTCCCAGGGCTCGCCCGCAAAGCCGGGCTGTGCCATGGGCTACCGGTTGGGTCGCCGCCCTGCGGGGGCGAGGAGGGGTTGGGTGGGGTGGCGTGGCGGCGCGAATCGACGCGCCGCCGGGGGCTTGGCCCGCAAAGCCGGGCCGGTGAGCACGGCTCAACGAGGGGACGCCCGAGGCGGGCTGGAGGGGATCGGCGTCAGTACAACGCCGCGGTGCGGGCGGCCAGGTCGCGAACGAGGTCCCGGAGGGCCGGGGGTTCGATCACGCGGCAGTTGGGCCCGTGCGAGAGGATCCACCAACTGATCTCGTCAAACCCCGCGACGCGGCAGCGGAAGAGGGCCGAGCCGTCCTCGCGATAGTCGAGCGATTGCGTGCGGTGCCAGAGGGTGTCGCCGACGGTTTGTGCGAAGGAGGGCGTGAACTCGAGCACGACGTCGGTCTCGGGGGTGCCGCGGATCATGCGCCAGGCGTTGCCGAGGAAGGCGTCGAGGGAGTAATCGGCGGGGATGTCGTAGGGGCGTTGGGTGGGGCTGACCTTGGTGAAGCGGTTGAGCTTGAGGCAGCGGACGGCCTGGCGGCCGCTGTGGAAGCCGATGGCGTACCACGCGCGGACGCAGAAGAAGAGGGAGTAGGGCTCGAAATCGAAGAGGTCTTGCGAGGAGGTGGGGTCGAGCGATTCGTAGCGGCAGACGAGGGCCTTGCGGTTGACGGTCGCCGCGAGCATGCGTTGGTAGACGTCGGCATCGTCGTCGGAGCTGATGGCCTGCGAGGTGCGGACGGCGATGTTTCGCGAGCGTTCCGAGGCCTCCTCGCGGATGGACTGGGGCAAGGTTGATTGGATCTTGGCGAGGGCCTTCCATGCGGGCAGGGTGAAGGGGATCTGTTGGGGCTTGGCGATTTCCTCGCAGAGCAAGGTGAGGGCGAGGGTTTCCTCGATGGAGAGGTGGATGGCGGGGAGGAAGAAGTCGGCGTTGATGCGATAGCCGCCGGCCTGGTCGTCGAAGGTGATGGGGATGCCGGACTCGGCGAGGTCGTTGAGGTCGCGGTAGATGGTGCGTTCGTCGACCCCACACTCGGTCGCGAGGGTCTTGGCGGTCCAGGTGCTCCGGGCCTGCACGAGCGTGACGATGGCGAGGAGGCGGTGGAGGCGGGTGGTGGGCATTGCTTCGGGCCTTCGCGAGGGGGAAGACCGAAAGGTACGGGCCGGTCGGGGTGGGTGACTCGGTGGCACGTTTCAACCCATGTCAAGGACCGGTATTCATCGAGCCCCGCGGCCGAAAACGCGACCGAAGCCTGGGGTGCTGCGACGCTTTGCGAGAGAACCCCGCGCGACGTGGCGACCACGCCGGGAAGGTGTGGGCGGGTTGGGATGATGGGCCCTCGCCCAATCGCTCCGCGGCTGCGGGATCGATGCCTCAATCGCCGCGTGTTGCCCCGCGCGACCCGGGGCCTGTTCGCAGCGCCTCACGCGCCCCGGGCTATGTTCCACTCCCCACGCCCTATCCACATCCTGCGCCCAACCTGTGGACAACCCCGCCACGCACGATCTGTTCGCACGCTGATAGGTGGACCACCCCACCGGCGGGTGAACTCCGAACGCGGATCTGCCGTATCGTTGGGGCCCCGCCTCGCGGCTGTTCTGGCCTTGCTTGGGCGGTCCATCTTGGCTTTTGGCGACAACCTCGGGTACCCACACGATGGCGCACTCCCACGAACACGCTCATTCCCACGACCACGGCTCCGACGGGGCGGTTTGCTGCTCGCACCACGAGATCGAGATCGACCGCTGGATCACGCTCGCGTTGGTCGGCGGCGTGCTGGTGCTCGCCACCACCATCTGCAACATCGCCGGCATGGCCTCGTCGGGCGTGACGCAGGTGCCCGCCATCATCGGCGCGGTGCTGCTGGCGATGCCCTTGTTCATCGCCGCGGTTCGCGAGATTCGGACGGCGGAGATCTCCTCCTCGTCGCTGGCGGCGTTGGCCATTCTCGCGGCGATCGCCACGGGCGAATACACCACGGCGGGCTGGCTGGCCTTCATCCTGGTGGTCTTCGGCCAACTGGTGCGTCGCTCGGCGAGCGGTGCGCAGCGGGCCATCGAGCAGCTCGTGAAGCTGACGCCCGATGTGGCGCGTCGCGTCACGGCGGGGGGCGAGGCGGAAGTGTCGCTCCGCGACATCAAGGTGGGCGACATCGTCCGCGTGCGTGCGGGCGAGAACCTGCCGGTCGACGGCAAGGTGGTGACGGGCCGCACGACGATCAACCAGGCCTCGCTGACGGGCGAGTCGGTGCCCGCGGAAGCGAGCGTGGGCGACCTGGTGTACGCCGGCACGAGCAACCTGACGGGCGGCATTGACATTCAGGTGACGCAGATCGGCGGCGACACGACGATTGGTCGCGTGACGCAGCTGATTCGCCAGGCGGAGCGCAGCCGCACGCCCAGGCAGATGCTGATCGAGCAGGTGGCGCGGTTCTTCGTGCCGGTGGTGCTGTCGGCGGCGGCCATCGCGTGGTTCGTGATGAGCCGTTCGGATGATCCGTTCATCCGCGACCGTGCGGCGGCGACGGCGGTGACGGTGCTGGTGGTGGCGTGTCCGTCGGCGTTGCTCCTGGCGAGCCCCAGCGCGATGCTGGCGGCCTTTGCCGCGGCGGCGCGGCTGGGCATCCTGATCAAGCAGCCCAACTACCTCGAGGCGGCGGGCGACGTGAACGCCGTGGTGCTCGACAAGACGGGCACGATGACGACGGGCAAGTTCCAGGTCACGCGTCTGGCGCCCGCGACGGGCGTGGAAGGCGCGGACCTGCTGGTGGCGGCGGCCAACGGCGAGCAGCACAGCAACCACCCGCTGGCGCAGTCGATCGTGGCGACGGCCAAGTCGGCGCGGATCACCGTCGACGGCAGCAACGACCACGAGGAGATCCACGGCCGGGGCGTGCGGGCTCGCACGTCGATGGGCGAGGTGTGCGTGGGCCGGGCGTCGTGGCTGATGGAGCTGTCGCCGGGCATCAAGGCCGAGGTGGAGCAGGTCGAATCGCGGATCGAGGGCATGACGGGCGTGCACGTGATGCGCAACGGTCAGTACCTGGGCGCGGTGGGCCTCGAGGACACGATCCGCTCGAACACCAAGACGGTGGTCTCGCGTCTTCGCGAGCTTGGCGTCAAGTACATCGCCATCTTCACCGGCGACCGCCTGAGCGTGGCCAAGCGGGTGGGCGTGGCGGTGGGGGTCGATGCCATCGAGGCCGAGTGCCACCCCGAAGAGAAGCACGAGCAGATGCGGCAGATGGTCAAGCAGGGCTACCGCACCATGATGGTGGGCGACGGCATCAACGACGGCCCGTCGCTGGCGGCGGCCGACGTGGGCGTGGCGATGGGCTTGTCGGGCTCCGACATCGCGGCCAACTCGGCGGGCGTGGCGCTGATGAATGATGATCTGTCGCGGGTGCCGTTCTTGATCGAGCTGTCACGCCGCACGCGGGCGATCACGACGCAGAACATCATCGTGAGCGTGGTGATCGCGCTGGTGGGCCTGGTGTTGGCGGCCACCGGCACGCTGACGAAGATCGGCGACCTGGCGTTGCCCTTGGCGGCGTTCTACCACTTCGCGGGCGACGTGTTCGTGATCGGCAACTCGTTCCGGCTCTTCAGGTTCGGCGAGGAGTTCGCGGAAGGGGACAAGACCGACGAGCAGACGGTGGTCCGCCGCTCGGCGAGCGTCCGCGGGCTGAGCGCGGCCGGGGCGGCGTGAGCGGCATCGACGAAGCGGATGCGTGTCATTGGGCACGTTGACTCGCCTGCAAGGGTGCGGCGGCGGGTCGTCGTGCGGTGCTGCGAGTCCCGCGAGAAAGCCCGCCCGCGATGACTCGCGGATGATTTGTCGCATACGAAGCGTTGCCAAGATCCGAGTAGATTGCTGCAGCGTTCAGGGAGCCGCCCCGGGCGACATACCAAGCAACTGGCATGCATTCAGGCAGCCCATGGACGAAACGTCCGATCGGAGTTCTCGCATGGCGATGGTGCGTGGTCACTTCTTATCGCGAGGGATGATCAGGATGTCGCCGCCGTCGATCACTCGCGGACCGCTCGGAGACGGAGTCTTTTCTTTGGGAACATCCACCTGATGCTGGACGGGGGAACTTTGTGTTTGGACAGCGGGCGCGGTGCCGCTGATCAAGGATCGCATCTCTGCGATCATGCCGCCGTCGATCTTGCCGGTGGTGAGATACAGCACGGCGGCGACGAGCGCGATCCCGACGACGCCTCCAAACGTCACCTTGACGCCTGAGTTGTCGTTGGACTCCTTGGCCCCAAGAAAAGTGAGGATGATGGATCGCACTATACTGAACATGCTCATGGCCGAAGGTTCCTTTGTTCAAAGCTTCCTGACGCGCACTTTGTGGGAATCAGCGTGGTTCAGTTGCCAACCATGTTTGTATGGCCTCGATTTGCAGTCTCCCCCATTCATCGATCGCGGGTGAGGCAGCGATGTGCTCGACTTCAGCGCGAGCAGTGTCCTTGTCACCCAGCGCCTTGAGATGTCGGAGACGATTGACACCGGCGTACGGCAGCGATGGTCGGGCAGTGTGGGCGATTCGGGCAAGATCAGCCCCGAGGAAATGAAGCTTTGCCTCGAAGCAGACTGCGGATAGGTAGCTGAGAGCCTCGGGGTTGTCACCATGTTCGAGCGCATCGACGCAGGCCCTGCCAGCACCAGTGATGTCGCCGTTCGTGAAGAGCGCCCTGACAGGTTCGGTGCTGCGAGGCGACCCGTCTTTCCACGGAAGGCGACCGCTCGTTCGAACAATCAGTTCCAGCCAGTTGCACTTGAGGTCCAGGAACTTCGAAAGCGTGGCGACCTCCCGGATCGCGTTCTGGTCCTTCTCGCCGAGTGATTTCCATTCGAGCATCGGCTGAGGGTGGAGGAACATCGCAGCGGCACGATGGAGGCCCGCAGCCTTGGTGCGCTCGGCGAACACCCATCGCGGAGTGATGTCTTCGGGCCGTGCAGCGATGAGTCTCAGCAGTTCACGACCTGGAATCTCCTTGCAGTGGAGCTCGGTCAGGGGCCGGGGCGATTCTCGCGCCCATGCCGGCATGGAGGTCCACGAGGGTTTCCTGCCAGAGAGGGCCTCCAGCATGCCGGGGCCGTGCAAGCGTCCCATTGCGGCGATCACTCGGGGCACGGCCGTATCCGGATCGGCGACCAACTCGAGCAGCAGGAGGGGGTCCTGCTCCGGTCGATCCTTGGCGACCTCCTTCTCGAGGAATGAGACTATCGCGCCGAAGGTCACCGAACCAATGTCGTCCCGCCGCGGAAGCGCAAGCACGACGCGGTATTGGCCGTCGGTCAGCTCGCGTGTGTCAACTTCCTGAACGCCGGACAGGTCGAATGGCCGACCGGTCGACGCCCACGCGAGCGCTCCGAGTGTTGGAATGAGCGATTCGGGCACGCGGGTGGGAACGCTGGTGCGGTCGAGCACGGCGGTGCGGAACTGCAGTTCCGCTTGACGCCGGACTCGACCGTTGCGCTGTGATCGGGCGCGACCGCTTCCCTCCGCAGCCGACTCGATCGCGGTGCTGAAGAGCAAGGATCCCCGTTGCTGCACGCCGGGGCGGTCTGCCAAGGACCGCTCCTGAGCGAAAACGGCGGGAGCGGTCTGCGCTCCCGCCGGTGTGCCGCACCATGAGCTCACGGCGAGCGCGATGATCGCCAATCTCGAGACGTGATCAGTCATCGTCGTTGTCGGACGGAACACCCTCGCCCGCCTTCTTTCGTTCGGTGGGAGCCGGGGTCGCAGCCTGGTTGGAGCCGGACTTGGCCGGCATCTGCTTGGTCGCGCCGTCGCCACCCTTGCTGCCTTCAAGGGCTCCCAAGGTTTGCCGAAGCTGGTTGGCCTCCTTGGAGTTCGACAGATTCCAGTACATGACGACGCCGTAGGTCTTCTTGCCGCTCAGCGGATGAGGAAGTTCCCACGAGTGAGCTTCGCTGATGCCGCTGATCTTGAGCTTGTCAGCCTTGGCCTTGACCGCTTCCTGATAGGCCATGTCGGTGGCGATGACCGTCGATGCGTCGCTGAGAGCCGCCGTATCCATGGAGGAGTTCTCGAGTTCCGAACTGGTGACGAGTTCTCCGGCGAACTGTCGGATCGAGGCGGCGGCGTAGAGCCGGGCTCTCGACTTGGCCTGCTTGATCATGATTGAGGAGTCAACCTTGGCAGAGGCTTGTCCGAAGGAGACGAGGCAGAGGTTGCCCTTGTCGTCGGAACGAGCCTGAACGCCGAACATGAAGGCGAGCTTTCCATCGCCCGCCGCTCTGGCCCACTTGGCGATCGACTGCTTGGCGGTTCCTTCCGGCGCGGGACCCTTCCCGAGGATGGCCTTGACCATCGCCACGCCTTTGGGCGTCAGTCGGCAGACAACTGCGACGTCACCGCTGCCCTTGGTGGAAGTGAAGCACTGCTTGGCGTAGATTCCGGCAACTTCCGCACGCGCGATGAGGGCAATCTTGCGCTTCATCTCGTCGGTGCCGACCAGCGAGGCTGCCGCCATGCCGAAGGCCTCATTTCGGATCTCGTTTTTGGCGGCCGGCGATTCGACATCCTTGCCATCGGCCTTCATTTTGGCCAAGATATCGGCTTCGAACTTGGCCGCATTGGACCGAATGGCGTTGATGGCCGCCTGATTGGCAATCGAGACGCCGCCGTCTGCTTCCTCGAACATGGCCGAACCCGCCTGCGAGGCGGCTTCGATTTCCGAGCTGATCTCCGACTCGAGGAACTTGGCCATCTTCTTCTTGGCGTCGAGCATCGCTTCGACGAAGCTCATTTCGAGGCAAGCGTCGAACTCCGGATTGTCTGGGAGGCACCTCAGTTGCGAGGTGCCGATGCTGATGTAGTCCTCACCGTTCTTGCCGTTCGAGAGTCCTTCGGAGTTGAGGTAGTCGTTGGCCATCTGCTCGGCGGAGAGTTCCGGGCTCGCGCCACCACCGACGTCGGATCCTGGAGGCTCCGTGCCGGGGGCCTGAGCGGGCGCGAAGGGAGAGGCCGCGAGGGCGGCACAGACGGCGAGAATGACTGGAAACTTCATGGGTATGACCTTTCAGGTTTCGGGGGCTTCTTTCGAGGGTCACGTCACCGAACGCCCAACTCGATTCGTGCGGCGGAGTCGCTCTTCACGGCGACCTGAGTTGTTCCGCCGGCCTCCGAGACCATGCGAGCAATCTCGGAGCCGAGTGTGTCGGTCCGACCGACGACGGTGAGTTCAAGGGTGAGGTCCGGAGTCTTCCACGAGGGCTTGAGGTCCTCGACCTGCGGGTGAAGTCTGAGCAGGGCGAGGAACTTCTCGCGAACGTCTGCGTTCTCGAGATCGGGGCAGGCGACCAGGTCGGCACGAAGCGAGCGTCCGGCGACGAGCTTGGCCACGAACTCCTGGAGCTTGCCGTGGATCTCGGGCCCCTTCTTCTTCATGATCTGCTCAAGCACGAGGTCCTTCTGGCGGTTATCGTCCGACCCGAGGAAGCTGGTGCTGCGGCCGTCGGTCTGCATCTGGCTCATCGACTGGCGTGTGGTTGCGTTGACGATGCTCCAAGCCAGCTCGCCCCGGATTCCGGTCCGTTCGGGATCGGCGGGATCCTTGACGGCGGTGTACTTCATCTTGGCATTGATAAGAAAGTCCGCGCCGTCGACGCCTTCTTTGATCTTGAGGCCCTTGCCGATGAAGTACTCGGTGAGGGAGTCGAGCAGTCGAGGATCTCCGTTGGCATCGATGCCGAAAACGGGATCCCCAACGGACTGGAGGTGTTCGCGGTACGAGTCGAACAGTTTCTTGGGAACGATGGTGGCCTCGATGCGGACCACATAAACGTCCGAATCCTGGCGTTCCTCGAGGACTCGGTATGAATCGATGAAGCCTGCGGAGTTGCTGAAGACGTACGACCCGAACCGCTCGGTCTGATCAGTGGAGGAGACCGAGGCGTTGGACTGGCCGATCATCATCGCGCCCATGACCATCTCGACGGCCTGGCGCTTGGCGGAATCGAGTGCGACCCTGGCGGCGGTGTCGGCCCGACTGTCACGCACCATCGCTACGCCCGTGGCGACGACTGCGGCAGGTTCATCGTTGCGGTTGTTGACCGCGCGGCGAAGGTCGCCTTGGCGCTCGATGCTCCGCTGGGTGAGCACGAAGATGGCGAGTCGCTTGGTTCCCGAATCGACGACGCCTCTGGCGGCGATGCCCCGGAGGGTGTCCCTGACGCTGGTCGAGGTGGTCGAGGAGAAAAAGGAGGAGAACTCGGTGAGGTTGCCGGCGGTCTTGCTCGAGTCGGTCGAAATCGACTCGCCCGAGATGTTGACGCCGAACTGCTCGGCGATGGCTCGCTGGGCCGCCATTTTCGCCTGCTCGAACGCCTGACGCGAGTCGCCCCCGAGCACGGCGACGGCGACGGCGAACTGACCATCGGCGTCGCATCGGCCCATGGTGGCGCCTTCCGCGCCGCTCGATATCAGCTGTGCGACCGCCTGGTCGGCGCAGGGGTCGGAGATCAACCACGCCATCGCCGCGGTGCCAGCGACGGCGACGTGGGTCCCGATCAAGGCCATGTGCTTCAGCCGCATGACATGCGCTCCCGGGGTTCGCTGCGCTCTCGTGAAATCCTGGCAACGCGTTTCCGCGTCGCCGGGAATCAGTCCGTTCGTTCCCAAGGCCGTCGGCCTCAGGGTTCCTTCCACTGCTCCGGCACCGGCAGGCCGATGCTCGTGGCGTACATCTTCATGGACTTCACCGACGCGGGATCCTTCTGGATCTTCGCGATGATCGGCGAGGCGTCGGGGCTCGAGGTGTTCCAGCCCCAGATGTTGAGCGTGGAGCGGCCATCGAGGGCTTCGCAGTTGGCGTACGCCAAGGCAGTGGCCACGCCGTCGTCGTCGTCGGCCCAGACGACCACCTGCGTCTCGTTGGTCAGGCCCTGTTCGACGCCCTTGTCCATGCTCATGCGACCGCCGCTGGCCGACATGCCGGTCACGCGACCGGTGACCGGATAGGTCTCGCCGAGCATCGCGGCGATGTCGGTGAGCACCTTGCGGGCGGCCGACTGAAGCACGGTGTTGACGTTGCCGGGGTCGTTGGGATCAAACCCGCCGACGAACTGGCGGCTGCCGTCGGGCTTGCGGATCTCGACCACGTCGCGAGAGCCAATCCCCACGAAGTTCTGGCTGGTGAGCACCCGGCCGGTGCTGTCCTGCAGGCTGGCCTTGGTGTCGACCTTGTAGACCACCACCGTGTCCTTGGGCTTGCCGTCGGTCGGGTCCTTGGCTCCCGCGAAGACGTTGGTCTCGGTCTGGATGTCGATGCTGATGTTCAGCAGCGCATCGGCGGCGGGCAACTCGCCGGACTCGGAGGCGGCCATGCGGCCCTGGTCGGCCATTTCCTCGACCAGTCGACGAGCGCCGGTGTTGTAGACGCCGTAGACCTTGAACCGCTTGAGTCGAGGCACCTGGGCCTCGATGAAGTTGTTGAGCGACTGCTCGGCTCCGGGCGTCAAGGCGACAGGCCCCGAGCGAGTGGTGCTGATCTTCATGTACAAGACGATCTGCTTCTGGGCCTTCTCGCTGCCCGCGTTCTTGGGCAGCGTGAAGTCGCCTTTCTTCTTGAGCGCCTTCTTGTCGACATACTGCGGATTGCTGGTGACGACGCGACTCTTCGGCGGCGAACAGGCGCCCAGGAACGCGATGCACGTCAGGCCCGCCGTGAAGGCGATGAACCGGCGATGCTTCACTTGGCCTCCTTCGCCTTCGCGGCGTTCCTCGCGGCGGCAGCGGGAATCGAGTTCAACTTGAACTCGTTGAGATCAAGCAGCGCCTCCGACGCGGCCAGTTGGTCGCTCACCTTGTCCAAGGCGTCCTTGGCTTCGACGAACGCGCCGCCGGAGGACAGGAGAGCGGCTCCGATTCCCTTGCCTCCGCCCTGAGACTTGGCGGCGAGATCGGCCGCCAGCTTGCCGATCGCCTCGAGGATCTTGGCCTGCCGCGCACGCTCCTCGGCCAGCGAGGCCTTCTGCCGCTCCGTGAACTCCTTGATTTCGCTCTGCTCGCTTGCAGTGAAGCCCGCCATCGTCTTGGCCTTGATGGCTTCGTAGTCCTCGACCGTTTCCGCCTTGGACTCCGCAGCCGCCGCTTCCACCGAGCGGTTGAACTTGCCCAAGGTCTGGTTGCCAAGCACCTGCGCGTACAGCTCGCGGCCCTTCGCGATCGACGCCTTCGTGTCCGTCACGATGACCGTGCCCGCGGTGTCGATGATGCCGTCGCCGGTCGACTTCCAGTCATCGACCACGATGGCGTCGACGTGCGCCCGGAGTTTGGGCTCGTCCATGTCCTTGTACTTCTTCCCGCCGCCGCCGCAGGCGATCAGCGTGCACGAGACGAGCGAGAGCATCAACGCGGTGAACAGTCCGGATCGCATCTTCAGGGGTCCCTTCTTGCGCGAGGCAGTCAATGAATATCCGCTCAAAAACCGAACACTGAGGACCGTCGACAGCACACAGACGTCCCGTTGCATTGAAAACGTGCCGGACCCCCAAAGCGGTCATATAACTGCAAAATTTCCTGGGAACCCATACATCGTGCGAACAGATCTGCGTCAAGTCGGGTCGGCACGACAATCACCGTCGACGGCAGCAACGACCACGAGGAGATCCACGGCCGCGGCGTGCGGGCTCGCACGTCGTTGGGCGAGGTGTGCGTGGGCCGGGCGTCGTGGCTGATGGAGCTTTCGCCGGGCATCAAGGCCGAGGTGGAGCAGGTCGAATCGCGGATCGAGGGCATGACGGGCGTGCACGTGATGCGCAACGGTCAGTACCTGGGCGCGGTGGGCCTCGAGGACACGATCCGCTCGAACACCAAGACGGTGGTCTCGCGTCTTCGCGAGCTTGGCGTCAAGTACATCGCCATCTTCACCGGCGACCGCCTGAGCGTGGCCAAGCGGGTGGGCGTGGCGGTGGGGGTCGATGCCATCGAGGCCGAGTGCCACCCCGAAGAGAAGCACGAGCAGATGCGGCAGATGGTCAAGCAGGGCTACCGCACCATGATGGTGGGCGACGGCATCAACGACGGCCCGTCGCTGGCGGCGGCCGACGTGGGCGTGGCGATGGGCTTGTCGGGCTCCGACATCGCGGCCAACTCGGCGGGCGTGGCGCTGATGAATGATGATCTGTCGCGGGTGCCGTTCTTGATCGAGCTGTCACGCCGCACGCGGGCGATCACGACGCAGAACATCATCGTGAGCGTGGTGATCGCGCTGGTGGGCCTGGTGTTGGCGGCCACCGGCACGCTGACGAAGATCGGCGACCTGGCGTTGCCCTTGGCGGCGTTCTACCACTTCGCGGGCGACGTGTTCGTGATCGGCAACTCGTTCCGGCTCTTCAGGTTCGGCGAGGAGTTCGCGGAAGGCGACAAGACCGACGAGCAGACGGTGGTCCGCCGCGCGGCGAGCGTCCGCGGGCTGAGCGCGGCCGGGGCGGCGTGAGCGGGAGAGGGTGAGCGCAAGGGGTGAGCGGACGCGAGGGGCGGGCGGGCACGTCCCGCGCCAGCCCGGAGGGCGTCCCTTGGATGAGCCGGGGTGCGCGGCGAGGCTTGGCGAGCAAGCCCCCGGCGGACGTGGAAACGTGCATGGCTGCGACCTGTCAGTGACCCTGCCTTCCAGGGGTCGCCGGCGAAGGTGCAGCGGCACTTCAAGTCGCTGGCGTTGCTATCGTTCGAACTGCCGGACCCGTCACCACCGTGCGGCGGGAATCGGCATGCGGGGCGGATTGCCATTCGAGCGAACTCGGTGACACCAACGCCCCGATCCTGACAGGATCGAGCCGCCATGAACGTCCTTGAGGTGCACAAGAACGTCGTCGAGGATTACGCACGGTACATCCGTTCGTTCATCTCCATCTCCGACGTCGCCATCCGCGAAACGGTCGAACGCGAGATCTCGAAGGGCAAGTTGTGGCCCGAGCCGCTGCTTCAGTTCAACCCGGCGTTCAAGTCGGCGGGCAAGGTCGCGGATCTCGCCGCCCGCGGCACGGTCCATCCGAGCGTCGCGGACATCTTCAAGGGGTACTCGCTCCACCAGCACCAGTTCGACGCCATTCAGTTGGGAGCGCAAGGCAAAGACTTCGTGGTCACGTCGGGCACCGGGTCGGGCAAGTCGCTCACCTACATCGGCACTATCTTCAGTCATCTGCTGAAGGAGCCGTCGACGACAGGCGTCGTGGCGGTCGTCGTCTATCCGCTCAACGCACTCATCAACAGCCAGACGGGCGAGTTCACGAAGTACAGCGAGAACTACAGAAACGCGACGGGTCAACCCTTTCCCATCAGCTTCGGCCAATACACGGGGCAGGAAGAGGAATCCAGTCGCGAGCGCATGCGGGAAAGTCCGCCGCAGATCCTGCTCACCAACTACATGATGCTCGAACTGCTGCTGACGCGAGCGCAGGAACGGCCGATCCGCGACGCGATCTACAAGAATCTTCGTTATCTCGTCTTCGACGAACTGCACACGTATCGAGGACGACAGGGCGCGGACATCGCCATGCTCATCCGCCGCATTCGGGCGATGTGCGAGCACGAAGTCACCTGCATCGGAACTTCCGCGACCATGGTGAGCGGCGGCACGCCCGCCGAGCAGCAAGCCCAGGTCGCCAAGGTTGCGACCACGCTCTTCGGCAAGACTTTCGAGCCTGACCAAGTCGTCAACGAGACGCTCGACCGCTCTCTTGAGGGCTCGGGGGATCGGCACGATCGCGAGCAACTCGCCGCCGCGGTTCGCCGCGGCGTCGTCGCGTCCGAGGATGCCACCGAGCTTCGGCGGCATGTCATCGCCCTGTGGATGGAGGCCAATGCCGCCCTTGACGAGCGTTCGGGCACGCTCGTTCGTCGCCGGCCGCGATCGGTGCGGGATCTTGCCGAATCGCTCGCGGCCGAGTGCGGCGAGCCGGAGGCGTCGTGCCGTGCGGCCATCGAGGGAATCCTCGTGTGGATCAGCACGGTGAACGCCGCGATCCAGCGCCAAGGACGACGGGACACCATTCTCCCGTTCCGCCTGCACCAGTTCATTTCGCAGACGGGCTCGGTCTACACCACGCTCGATCAGGGCGAGGACCGCTTCATCACGCTCGAGCCGGGCATCTACAAGGCGGACGAGGAATCCCAGAAGCCGATCTTCCCCAACGTCTTCAGTCGCGCGTCGGGTCATGCCTTCATCTGCGTCAAGCGGAAGGGCAACCAGTTGGTGCCGCGCGAGTTCATGGAGATCACCCCGGACGGCATGGACGACGGCGAGGACGCGAGCGACGGATACCTCGTCGTGGGCGACGTCTGGGATCCGGCGGACGACCTCGACTCGCTTCCGGACTCGTGGTTTCGAACCACCAAGGCCGGGCGCAAGCTGCATCCCGAACGAGCGGCTCGGCTCCCGCAGCGCATCTACTTCGACGAGTCGGGTGGTTGTTCCGACACCACGCCCATGAAGCATTCGGGTTGGTTCATGCCCGCGCCGCTTCTGCTCGATCCGACGAGCGGCACGTTCTTCGACCCCAAGACCAAGGAAGGCAGCAAACTCGCGAAGTTGGGCAGCGAGGGCCGCAGCACGTCGACGACGATCGCCACCTTCTCGATTCTCGCGCAACTCCGTGAAGCCAACTACAAGCTTGGCGATCAGAAGTTGCTGAGTTTCACCGACAATCGCCAGGATGCGGCGCTGCAGGCCGGTCACTTCAACGACTTCGTCTCGGTGGTTCACCTGCGATCGGGCATCTGCAAGGCGTTGCGAGAAGCACAGGGCAACCGTCTCACCTGGACGCAACTGGGCGAGGCCGTGTTCAGGGCGCTCAATCTCCCATTCACGGACTTTGCCACCAAGGACAGCGTGCCGGAACTTGCACCGGTGCAGCGAAAGTACGAGGAGACGTTTCAGACTTATCTGACGTATCGAGCCTTGGCCGATCTGCGCCGAAGTTGGCGGATCGTGCTGCCAAACCTCGAACAGTGCGGCTTGCTGTCGATTCAGTATGCGAATCTCGACACCATCGCCGCGGAGCAGTCGTTCTGGGCAGCGACGCCGATTGTCGCCCAACTCGACCCCGCGAAACGCCGCGAGTTCCT
>JBAXFU010000033.1:0-31908 GCA_037139735.1 Phycisphaerae bacterium | reverse complement strand
CCGCTGAACACGGCCGCTGAACACGGCCGCTGAACACGGCCCCGAACCCGGCGCCCACGACGCGGACCCTCACGCCGAGTCGCTGCACGGCTCCACCACCGTCGCGCCTTCACGTCGACGCGCGGGCCGGCATTCACGCCCTCGTGCGGCCTCCTCGCCACTGACGACCTGACTCGCCACCACGGCCGCCCCCCACGGAAAAAAACCGCCCCGGGCGAAGAGCCCGGGGCGGCATGCGCTCCATTGAATCCAAGCGAACGTCGCGCCCCTGCCGGGCGCGGAAGGTCACTTCACGGCCTTCTTGAACTCCTCGAGCCGAGCTTCCATCTCCGTGATGGTGTCGGCGTCAACCGACTTGCGGGACAACTCGATGGCCTTGGTCGCGATCTCGACGGCCTTCTTCGCGTCGCCGTTCTTGAACGTCGCGAGCGCGAGCGTGTCGAGGATCATGCCGTCCTCGTGCTTGCTGGCCTCGGCCGCAGCCATCGCCGCATCATGGGCCACGGCGAAGTCCGGCGCCTTGAGTTCCTTGCTGTCGAGAATCGTCCACGCGATCTGGTTCATCACCATCGGGTCGTCCTTGAACTCGCCGATCATCGTGCGGGCGACCTTGTACGCCGCGGCCTCGTCGGACCGCAGCAGGGCCATGAACTGCACCGGACGCAGCATGCGGGCCATCGTGGGGTGCTTGGCCAGGAGCGTGTCGATCTCCGCGGCGGCCTTGCCGAAGTTGCCCGTCATGAAGGCCTCCTGCACGGCCTTGCCCTCGGTCTGCAGCACTTCCTGGTTCGCGCGGTCCTCGGCGGCGCGGGCGGCCTGCTTCTTCGATTCATTCACCGCCGCCACCATGTCCCACTTGCCCGCGACGATCTGCTCGAGCGGCTGCTCGATCTCGCCGGGATGGCCGATCCACGCGATCTGGCCCGCCGCGTTCACGATGAACGACGCGGGAATCCCGTCCTGCCCGGCCGCCTGCATCCACGTCTTGGCCATCGTGCCGCCCTGGCCGAACTTGTCGTCGACGGCGACGTTGTAGTCCATCTTGTCGCCCATCTTGGCAACGAACTTCTCCACCTCGCTCACGTACTCCTCGTCGTTCTCCCAGACGCTCACGCCCACGAACGTCACCTTGTCCTTGTACTGCTTGGCGAGTTCGGTGACGTGCGGGATGATCTTGCGGCACGGACCGCACCACGTGGCCCAGAACTCCACCACGTACGTCTTGCCGCTCTCGAACTCCTTGACCTCTTGCCCCTTCACCCACTTGCCCACCTTGATCGCGGGCGCCTGGGAACCCACCACCAGCGACGGACCCTTGGGGGCCTCCTTCGCCGGGGCCGTCGCCTGCTCCTGCGCCGACGCGGGGACGACCGTCAGCGAAAGGCCGGCGCACACCGTCAGGGCCGCGAGGGAGATCGAACCAAGGATCCTTTTCATGCTCACTCCAGAGGGATGATGGCGGGATCGACCCCGTCGCGACCACGCGACAAGGCCCGCCCCGTGTGATACTTATCGTAACGATTCCGGTTCCCGCCCCACCTTTCCTCGCCCGACCGACCCACCTCCGACCCCGGCCCGCCACGCCTTCCTCGCCCGGCGACGCAAGCCCATGATCGACAGTTACTTGCACTTGCATTCCGCCAACGCTCTCGTTCGGGCTTGGTGCGGCACTATCATGCGACCCCGTTTCATGGGAGCTCTCCAGTCATGACCACTTCGTCGCCACGCGCCATCGCCTGCTCGATCCTCCTGGCCTCCATCGCCCTCGCGGGCGGGTGCGGGTCGCAGCGTCCGCTCTACATCGTCCAGCGCGACGGCGACGCGGCGTACAAGGCCGGCGACTACGCCAAGGCCCAGGCCGACTACGGCGAATACATCACCCGCAAGCCCGAAGCCCACCAGCTCCGCTACGACCTCGCCCGCGCGTACATCGCCGACGGCCGCGCCCGCAGCGCCATCGAGGAGCTCACCATCGCCCTCGACGTGGCCCCGCTCAACGACGACTACCTCGACCTTCAGGCCAAGGCGATGTTCGAGGCCAACGAACGCGACGCGCTCACCACGCTCCTGCGTCGCAACGCCTCCGAACGCGGCCGCATCAGCGACTTCATCCGCCTGGGCGAGTACTCCGCCAAGCTCGGCAACGCCGACGAGGCCAAGGAGGCCCTCCTCACCGCGGCGAAGATCGACGGAGGCAAGACGGTCAAGCCCCAACTCGCCCTCGCCGACTTCTACGGCTCGGTGGGCGATCGCAAGACGCAGACCCGCCGCCTCCGCATGGCCTACTTCATCGACCCGGCCAACGAGTCGGTGGTGAAGCAGCTCGTCGCCATGGGCGAGCAGCCCGCGCCGGGATTCGGCCTGCGGCCCGAGGAGTTCCCGCTCCCCGAGTACTCGCCCGGGAAGTGACCAGGCCCGCCTCGCCTCGCGGCACTCACGCCGGCACGAGATCGAACCAGCCCTTGTCGTTGCGCTTGACGGTGAAGCACGGGTGGCCCGGCTCGTGGTCGAGCACCAGCAGCCATCCCCGGTCGGCCGCTTCGTGCAGCAGCCAGTGTCGCGTCACGCAACTGGTGTAGGGCTCGACGTCGTACGCGAGGCTGTACGCCTGCCCCACGTGGGCCGCGGTGGGCATCACGTCGGGCACGAAGACCACCGTTCGACCCGACGTGTCGTCGAACTTGATCGCCTGCTGGCCCCAGGTGTGACCCGGCGCGAGCAGCACGCTCACGCCGGGAAGTCGGGGCAGCGGCGTCTCCCGCATCTCCACCGTGAGCATGGGCAACTCGTCGCGGTCCGGGGTCAGGCCCGTCGCGAAGGGCCGCGGCGAATCGACCAGCGTCACGCGGTCTCGCAGGGGCTCCAAGTGATCGCGAAAGTACGTCCGCGTCATCACGCTGCGGCTGGCGAGCGCGTCGTCCCACTCGCGACGCTGCGTGTAGAGCGTGGCGTTGGGGAACGTCAGCTTCACGCCGTGGTCGGGCCTCGCCCCGGCCATGCCCGAGGCTGGACCGAACCAGTCGGGCTTCTCGCCCGCGGGACACGCTCGCGTCAGGCCGCCGCTGTGGTCAAAGTGCAGGTGCGTCGTCACCACGGCGCTCACGTCCTCGCAGCGACACCCCGCCTCGTGGAGCGCCACGCGAATGTCGCGGTCGCCCATGCCGAAGAGATCGCGGCTCTTGGGGTCGAGCTTGTCGCCCGTGCCCGCCTCGATCACCACCAGCCGCCCACCCCCTTCGAGCAGCAGGCAGTTGTGCTCGACGGTGATGCGTCCCTTCTCGTCGACGGGCACGGATCGCGACCAGACCGAGCGGGGGATCAGGCCGAACATGGAACCGCCGTCGAGCCGGAAGGGGCCCGCGCGGAGCAACCGCCACGAGTATCGAATGCGTTGGTCGGACTGCTGCACCGGGCAGGCTCCTCTGCACTTACAAGCCGAGATTCGCGACCGCCTTGGCCAGCGAATCGACCGTGGCCTTGAGTTCGACGAGTTGACGCTCGAGATCGGCCACGCGATCGGCGAGGCCCGCGCCGTCCGCCGATCCCGGAAGATCGGCCACGGCTCGCGGGGTCGCCGGGGCGTTGGCGACGTGAAGCCCCGGGCAGACGAGTTGCTCGAAGCGGACGGTCCGCTCGCCCGGCCGCCGCGACAATGCTCGCACCATGGGCTCGGGACGGGCGGCCATCGCGTCCAGCAGCGTCTGGACCGCCTCGACCGACTCGAGGGGCGACATGCGGGAGGCGTTGGAGCGAAGCTCCGCCGCGGACTGCGGACCCCGGAGCCAGAGTTCCGCGAGGATCACGAGTTCCTCGGTGCCAACCTGATACGTCTCGCGGACCAGATGCCGGAACTTGGCCACGCGACTGCCCGAGAGGATGACCTCCCGCACGAGCCCCTTGAGCCGCAGCGAATCGACGGCCTCGTAGACGGCATCCTCGCCCAGATCGGTCACCGGGTCGCGCGCATTCTTCTGGTTGCACCCGTTGGTGAGCGCGTTGAGCGTCATCGGGTACGACCCCGGCACCGTCTGGGCCTTCTCGATCAGCGTGCCCAGCACGCGACACTCGTTGGCGGTCAACTCCACCACGGACCCACCCTCCTGCCCGATCAGGCGTGCAACTCGAAGAGGAACTCGATCTCGACGGGGGCGCCCAGCGGCAGCGCGACCGATCCGACCGCGGCGCGACAGTGACGACCGGCCTCGCCGAAGACCTTCCCCAGCAGTTCGCTGCAGGCGTTGGCGATCTTGGGTTGCTGGTCGAAGCCCGGCTCGCTGCAGACAAAGCACCCGACGCGAACGACCTGCTTGACCTTCGAGAGAGAGCCCGCCGCGGCCTTCACCGCCGCCAGGCCGTTGAGGGTGCACTGCACGGCGCAGTCGAGGGCCACCTGCTCCGAGACCTGCGAGGGAAGCGAACCCTTGGCGATCATCTGCCCGTCGCGCATGGGGATCTGCCCTGAGACGTACAGAAGGGCGCCCACCTGCTTGACGGGGATGTACGCGGCCACGGGCTTGGCGGGCGTCGGGAGCGAAAGGCCCATCGCGGCGAGCGCGGCTTCAGGATCATGATGCATCGTCATGCCCGATGGTAGCGCGTGCCCGGCGCCGTTCGGCCCCACTACCCTTGAGCTTGGCCCCCACGACAAGCGACATCCTCGGCCCCGGAGGCCCCGTGGGCTCGCTCTTGGGAGCGTCGCACGAAACCCGCCCCGAGCAGTTGCGCATGGCCGAGGCCGTCGCCTCCGCGATGGCCAGCCGCACGCACCTCGTGGCCGAGGCGGGCACGGGCGTGGGCAAGAGCTTCGCGTACCTGGTGCCCGCGATCCTCCGCTGCCTCGAGGGCGACACCGTCGTCATCGCCACGCACACCATCGCGCTGCAGGAGCAGCTGGTCGCCAAGGACATCCCGCTCCTTATGAAGGCCATGGGCCTTGAGGCCCCGCCCGCCGACCTCGAGCCCGAGGAGGCGGCCGATGACGACGCGGGCGAAGCGACCTTCGGAATCGCCGACCCCTACGAGGACGTGGCCGCCGCCGCGGACGAGCACGCCTCGACGCCAAAGACGCCCAACCCCTATCCGGTCCGTCCCATCCTCGTCAAGGGACGCGGCAACTACATGAGCCTGCGTCGCCTGAGGCTGGCCTCGCAGCGTCAGGAACGCCTCTTCGCCGATCCCGCGGCCCGCCGCTCCCTCCACGCCATCGAGGACTGGGCCTACGAGACCTCCGACGGCACCCTCTCGACGCTCCCGCAGCTCGAACGCCCCGGCGTGTGGGACAAGGTGCAATCCGACAGCGGCAACTGCATGGGCCGCCGCTGCCCCACCTACAAGATCTGCTTCTACCAGAAGGCCCGCCGCCGCCTCGAGGCGTCCAACCTGCTGATCTGCAACCACGCCCTCTTCTTCGCCGACCTCGCGCTGCGGGCACAGGAAGTCTCGATCCTGCCCCGATACCAGCACGTGGTGCTCGACGAGGCGCACAACGTGGAGGATGTCGCCAGCGAGCACTTCGGCGTCAAGCTCGCCGAACGACGCGTCGACTTCCTGCTGGCCTCGCTCCACCACCCCCGCACGGGCCGCGGGCAGCTCTCGGCCATCGAGCTCTCCGTGGGCGATCGGGCCCCCATCGATCGCGCCGTGCTGCTGGTCAAGAAGGCGCAGGACGTCTCGCGGGCTTTCTTCGATTCGCTGGTGGACTACGCCAGGGCTCGTCGGGCGGCCGAGCGGGAGGCGGCTGGCGATCGGCCGGTGCCGGGCTCCGACCACACCTGCCGCGTGCGAGAACCCGCGGCCGTCCCCAACGTGCTGACGACGGCGATGCGGGAACTGGCGATGTCGCTCAAGGGGCTCAAGGCCCTGTGCCGCAACGAGGCGGACGCCTTCGAACTCAACGCCACCATGCTGCGGGCCGAGATGATCGCCGCGGACTGCGAAACGCTCCTGTCGCAGTCGCTGCCGGGCTACGCCTACTGGATCGAACTCGGCGGCGGGATCGACGACGACGATCGCGTCGGCCAGGCGACGCTCCGGGTCGAGATCGCGTGCGCCCCCGTGGAGGTGGCCCCGATCCTCCGCGAGCGTCTCTTCCGCCAGGACTTCTCCGTCACGCTCGCCAGCGCAACGCTCGCCACCCGCACGGCGAGCGAGGAGGAATCGACCGAGAGCGCGGAGACGGCCTTCGCCCACCTCATGTCGCGGGTGGGGTGCGAAGGCGCCCGCACCTTCCAGACCGGCAGCCCCTTCGACTACGCCCGGCAGATGGAGGTCTACATCCCCCGCACCCTGGGCGCCGAACGCGGACGCTCCCAATCGCAGGCCCTGGCCTCGCACATCCTGCGTCACGTCGAGGCCACTCGCGGCGGGGCGTTCGCCCTCTTCACCAGTTTCGCCACCCTCAACGCGGTGGCCAGCGAACTCGCCATGCCCCTCTCGGAACTCGGCCTGCCGATGCTCGCCCAGGGACGCGACGGCTCGAGAACGCACATCCTGCAGCGGTTCCGCGAGGACGATCGCTCGGTGCTGCTCGGGGCGGCCTCCTTCTGGCAAGGCGTCGACGTCCGCGGCCGCCACCTTCGCAACGTCATCATCACCAAGCTCCCCTTCGACCCGCCCGACCGCCCGCTCACGCAGGCCCGGCTCGAACTCATCGAAGACCGCGGCGGCAACCCCTTCATGGAAGACTCGCTCCCACGCGCCATCATCAAGTTCAAGCAAGGCTTCGGGCGGCTCATCCGCAGCAAGAGCGACACCGGCCGCGTCGTCGTGCTCGATCCGCGCGTCCTCACGGCTCGCTACGGCCGACTCTTCCTGGCCGCGCTTCCCAAGGGCGTCCCGGTCGTTCACGAGTGACCGAACCCGACGCGACCGCTCGTCAGCAGCCGCCGGCTTGCCACGCCACGAAGAAGGCCTCGACGTCCGACCCGTCCACCCCGCCGTCGAAGTTCACGTCCGCCACGGCATCGCCCTCCATCCATGCCACGAAGAAGGCCTCGACGTCCAGCCCATCCACCCCGCCGTCGCGATTGAAGTCGGCCGGACAGAGCGACTGGCACTCGTCGGGAATCCCGTCGCCGTTGGCGTCGGCGGAGATGCCCGACGCGATGTCGCCCTCGTCGTCGCGGCCGTTGCCGTTGCAGTCCTTCTTCTCGCCGGGCTTCACGACGCGCAGGATCCGCCCCGCGTTCTGATCGATCAGGTACAGGTCGCCGCGGCTGTCCTCGCCGAAGGAGATGATCGTCACGTTGCTGATGGGGCCGGGCGGATCAAGCTCCACCGAGCGATCGACCACGTCGGTGACGCCGCCGGGGCCGGGCCTGAAGGTCGTGATGGCGCTGGTGCAGAAGTCGGAGAGGAAGTACGTGCCCCGCAGCCACGGAATCGCCGCGCCGCGATAGACATAGCCCCCCACGATCGCGCAGCCGACCGTGTGGTCGTACTCGAAGAGGGGCATCGTCAACTCGGGGGCGTTGCAGACGCACCCCTCGAGTCCCGTGCAGCGGCTCCCCTCCATGCAGCGCCAGCCGTAGTTGAGGGCCGGAACGTTGCCCACATTGCGACTGATCTCCTCGCGTTCGCCCTGCCCCACGTCGCCCACCCAGAAGTCGCCGGTCTCGCGATCGAAACTGCACCGCCAAGGGTTGCGAAGGCCGTTGGCCCACAACTCCGGCGTGTTCTCGGTGCCCACGTACGGGTTGCCGGGGGGCACCATGTAGTGACGATCGGGATCGGCCGGGAATCCGTCGTCGTCGCCGGTGCCCGGTTCGCCGTCGGGCCCGTCGACGTCGATGCGGAGCACCTTGCCCAGGATGTTGTCCGTCAGATCCTGCGCATTGCCCGTCTCGGGCGTGTGATAGGGCGGGAACGAGGAACCGCCGGTCGAGTCGTTGCCGTTGCCCCCGTCGCCGGTGGCGATGTAGAGCATGCCGTCAGGCCCGAACCCGATCCAGCCGCCGTTGTGCGTCCCTTCCGGCTTGGTGATCTTGAGGATCACGCGAGCCGAGGCGGGGTCCGCCGCGGTGGCCATCGGATCGCCCCTCATCGCCCGATACCGCACCACGTACACGTCGCCCGCCGAGACGCCCGGCACCGCCGGGGCGGCGTACTTCACGTAGAAGTACCCGTTGGCCATGAACCGCGGATGAAACGCCATGCAGTAGAAGCCCTGCTCGGCCCCCGTGCCCACAGGCCCCACGTCGAGATACGGCTCGGGCTGGAGTCGCCCCGTTCGCAAGTCGACCAATCGCACCAACCCGCGGCCGAAACGCCGCTGCTGAACCACGAAGAGCCGATTGTCGTCGCCGCTGGGAGCCGTGCAGAAGACCGGCAGCGCAAACCCGGAGGCGACCACCTCGGTCGCCAACGTCTGGGCGCGGGCGACCACGCTCGATGCAGCCAGCAGCATCAGGCCAAGCAGCATTCCCGGACCCAAATGACGCGACACGCGGTACCTCCGCTCCCATTCTACATCATGCCACGACCAGCGGGGGCCAAAGTTCCGCAGTCAAGTGAAGACCACAGCCCCATAACCATCGTCGCACGCCGCCAAACGCTCGCGAAGGAGCATGGCGTCACAGCCATCCGACGGATCGCATGTCGGCGAGCGGCTCGTCGAAGGAGCAACTCCCGAAGCTCAGCGCGAAGGTCTCGCGAAGCTTGGCGAGTTCCATGAGGCCCAGACCGTGACCCCGCCAGCTCACCAGTTCGTTGCTGAACTTGAACGCGGCCGGATCCTCCTCCTGCAGCACCGCCTCGGCACGCTCGACGTCCAGGCCCTTCACTCGCACGAGCGCGGCGCACAGGAAGACGTTGACGAAGCCGTGCATGCTGCACGACGCGCTGTCGCGTTCGTATGTGAGCCGGTACCGGCCCCGCACGGGGTGGTGCAGACCCGCGGTGGCCTTGAAAGGCACGTCGCTGGCGGCGCACGCGACGATGAACTGCGCGACCTCGATGGGGGTCGGGAACGCGCCCGAGGAGACGCCGCCGGTGCGAATCTTCCCCGCCGCCTGGTTGCCCGCCAAAGCGGCGACGAAGCCGCGGCAGTCCTCGTTGACGGGGAACTCGAAGTACGGGAAGAGATCCTCGGGGATCTCGTCGAGCGCCTCGTCGATCTCGTTGACGTCGGCGACCTTCATCTCGATCGAATCCACGACGGCCTGCCCGTGCTCCTCGGCGTCATGATGCTGGTTGAAGGCCTCGATGAGATCGAGGTCGTGCCCGAGTTCGCCGTCGACGAGCACGCTGAGCCGCCAGGGCTCGGAACCGCGGGCCTGCTCGCGATAGCCGCTGGTGGCGAAGGTGCCCGGCAGGAGGGGCGAGGCCGCCTTCGTGAACTCCGCGAGCCTCGAGGCGGGGCAGACGAAGCGGCCAAGGGCCCACTCGAAGTCGCCCACCTTGGCCCGGTTGTACGCCTCGACGCTCTTGGGCATGTCGAGCTTGGCGGGCGGGAAGAGGCCGGCGTAGTCGATGATGTCGGTGAGCAGCGTCTCGATCGTGCGGTTCATGCCGCCCAGAGGGTACGCCCATGTCATCTCGGACAATCTACTTCGCGATCTTGGCGACCAGTCGCCAGAAGTCGTGACGGGACAGGTCCCGTCCGCTGCGGCGGCGGAACGCGGCATGCACCTGGTCGAACCTCGGGTCGAAGGGAAGCTGATCTCGCTGCCCCAGCGAGCCCACCGCCGCGACGACCAGTTCGCCCAGGATCCGCTCTTCCTGGCTGCTGACGCGAACGGGTTGAACCGCCGACCGGCCCAGTCTCGGGAGTTTCCCGGCCTTGCGGAGGTTGTGGAGCCGCCGGAAGGCCGCGTTCGGCCCGCCCCATGCCGCATCCCCGCCTGCCGCCGCGTAGAGCCGCTCGAAGGCTTCCGTGTAGGGCAGGGCATCGAGCGTGCGTCCCTGGGCCTCGTAGGCGCGAACGATCGCCTCGTCGCGAACGTCCTCGCGATGCCGCTCGTCGTCACTCCCAAAGAGCGTTCCCATGGCCGTCTCCTGCGAGCGTGATGGGTCAGCGGGCGGGGAATCCGCCCCACGTGGCGACCCACAGTTGGCTGCTGGGCTTGGCCTCGCCCGCGACCTTGGGGCCGCGCTGGCTGGTCCACATCACGGTCTTGCCGTCGTGGCTAAAGACGGGGAGCACGTCCGCGCCGTCGGCATGCGTGATGCGGATGCGGGGCAGGTCCTTGACGTGCACCGTCGTGGCGTCGCCCGCGGCCGCCGCGGCCTTGGCCATCGCGGCCGCGTCGAGCCTGACGGCGAACAACTCGTAGTTGTGGTGCCCGACCTCGCTCGATCCGTAGATCAGGGCGTCGCCCTCGCGCGTGAAGAAGGGGGCCCAGTTGACCGCGCCGTTGTCGGTCAGTTGATACTCGCGTTCGATGCCCACCGGCACGCCGTCGACCCACTTGAGATCCGCGACAAAGAGCTGGAGCAGGTCGTCGCCCTTGCGGTCGGAGCGATAGCAGATGCGCTTGTCGTCGGGCGAAAAGAACGGGCCGCCGTCATAGCCGGGACCGACGACGATGGCGTGATGCTGCCTGGTGACGGTGTCGTAGATGAAGATGTCGGCGTTGGCCTTCTCGCCCTCCTTGCTCGGCGTCTCCACGTGCGCGTACAGGATGAAGCGGCCGTCGCTCGAGTAGCTGCACTCGGCGTCGTAGTTGGGCTTGCTGAAGACCGGCTTGGCGGCCCCCTCGAACGGGGCGAGCTCCTCGACGCGCCGAAGATCGAGCTCGACCATCTCCGCGCTGATCGCCCGCTTCATGCCCGCGGGCTTGGCCAGCCCCGTCGCCGCCCCCGCCGGGGTGGGCGCCGCCGCGGCCTTGAGCTGCTCGAGTTCCAGCCGCAGGGAGGCCATCGCCTGTGCGGCGGTGGCGGCCGTGGCGCCGTCGCTCGTCGGGAGGTCGAGCATCGGGATGACGGCCTTCTGGACGACTTCCATCTCGGCGGGGAACATCCACACGTATCGCCTCGTGCCCACCTGAAAGCCCGACTTCTGTTCGTCGGCGGGGCGGGTGATGGTCGACCCGAAGATGACCATGCCGCTCCGCACCGGGTCGAACCAGCCGCAGGTGTTGGCCGTGCCTGGTTCGCTGACGCGGATGGGTTGACCAAGACCGGTGATGCGGGCGCCCGATTCGTCCCGCTTCACGGGCGCGACGAACATGGCGTAGAAGGGATCGGCCTCCTTGCCGGAGGCGGGCGTCTCGACGGCCTGGAAGATCACCCAACGGTCATCGGGGCTGAAGTAGGCCTCGCCCGCCTTCACGAAGCGCTCGCGGGCGGTGATCTGCACGGCATCCTTCAGCACGCCCGCCTCGAGCGTGCGCCAGTCGAGCGGGGGCTCGGTGGCCGGCGAGGGCGACGGAGGCGCAAGGGCGGCCAAGGCAATGAGCAGGCTGGGGGCGATCATCATGCGCCATTGTTGCCCCCCACGGGCCTCCTCACTCGCTCCGGGCCGAGGACTTCTTCAACGCCGCGGCCGTGAAAAGGCGGGCCACCTTCGACCGCTCCCACGTCGAGGCCCGCCCGTGGCGAGATTCGTACCACTCCCACAACTCGAACCAGTAGCTCCGGAAGGCGTGCTCGCCGAAGGGGGCAAAGTGTCGGTGCACCCGCTTCATGATCGAGGCCGGCGTGCCCTTCATGCCCAGCACCGTGCGGCCGTGGCGGACGCTCTCGGTGTCGAGGGGCAGCCGCCCGTAGCGACCGAGCAGCTGCATGATGTTCGCCGCCGCATACGGACCGATGCCCGGCAGTTCCACGAGCCGGTCGAAGACGGCCCGATCGGGTGTCGCGGGGTCTTCCAGCCACTCGACGTCGATCCCGCCGTGGCGGGGCGACGTGCACATCAGCTTCGACAGCTCGACGATCCGGGCGTCGCGGTAGCCCACGCGACAACGGGCCCGCAAGGTCGACGCCGAGGCCCTGGCCAGCCGGGAGGGCTCCGGGAAGGCGTGCGTGACCCACGTCCGGCCTCGCCCGGCGCACGCGCCGAAGACCTCGCACAGCCGCTCGTTCATCTTCACCGTGCTCGGCCACGTCACGTTGCAGCTCGTGACCGTCTTGATGATGTCCTCGTGCAGCGAGGGCGAGCGGAAGAGTCGCCCGCGGCCGGAGACCGCGAACCGTGGGTCGGCGGCATGAAAGGCGGCGATCGTCTCCGCCGATTCGTCCAGCCGCAGCATCCGCCGCAGCCCCGCCTCGATGCGGGCCCGATCGCCCGCTCGAAGGGTCGTCGCGGCGCTGATGCGGAGCCGTTCGCCGGGCCCCCGCTGCCGAACCAGCACCACCGCCGCCCTCGTCCCTCCCAGCGACATGACCCGCCAGAGTCCCGCGGCTGGATCCCAGTGATTGGGCGCCAGCAGGAAGTAGCCGTACGAGCACGCATCCCTCGGAAGGTCGAAGTCGGCGGGCGTCTTGAGCGAGAAGGCGGACACCGCGCGGGATCCTCACTTCACCGGGGCGGCCTGGGCCCAGCCCCACAGGACGGTGGCCAGATAGATCGCCAGCCACTGCGCCGCGTGAACGCCCGCCACCAGCACGAGCCGCTCGCGGTCGAAGCGGAAGTGAACCATCAGGAGCACGAGATAGGTCAAGATCGCGAGCAGCGTCTCGTCGGTGCGGCCCGCCACGGGGATGTCGAGATGAAAGGCGAACTGGAAGGCCGCCACCGCCAGCCCCATTCGCGCCGTCGCCAGCACCACGTCGCCCACTCGCTCGCTCCGCACCGCGGCGGCGAACAACACGGCCCCCACGCCCGTCGCCGTGTGCAGCACCGTCAGGTAGAGCGTCAGGAACGAATCGGCGAGGGGCTGCCTCGCCCGGGCCGGCGCCGTGAGCGCGGCGGCGATGACGGCCGAAATCCCCAGCACGCCCGCGGCGATGGCGATCGCCTTGGCGTCGAGCATCCCGACCGGACGAACGAACGTCGGCCCAAGTTCGACCGTCGCGGCGGCCGCGGGCTTGGGGGTCGCGCCGGTGGCCCGTTCGACCTCGGGGTCGGTTGAAAAATCAGCGTCCTCCTCGAAGTCGTCGAGCAGTCCGGCATCGCCCACCTTGGAGGCTCGCTCGACGATCCGCCCCTGAGGGAGCGGCGGGGATGGCTGAGGGTCGACCGGCACCACGTCATAGATCGCGGGCTCGGCCGATGGACGTGGCGTCTGCGAGCCGGCGGGTTGGTCGCTGCTCATGCGGGGAGTCTACGCCGCCCGCTGAATGGTCAGGATTCGTCGTCGACGGCGTCGTTGCGGAGGGAGAGGATGTCTCGAAGCTGATCGGTGGACATCTCGCTGATCCATTGTTCGCCGCTGCCGATGATGTTCTCGGCCAGTTCGATCTTGGACTCGATCATCTGGTCGATGCGCTCCTCGAGCGTGCCACGAACGACGAACTTGTGGACCTGCACGGTGCGGGTTTGGCCGATGCGATAGGCGCGGTCGGTGGCCTGGTTCTCGACGGCGGGGTTCCACCAGCGGTCGAAGTGGAAGACATGCGTGGCCGCGGTGAGGTTGAGGCCGACGCCACCCGCACGCAGACTGAGGATGAGGACCGGGGCGGTGCCATCGGCCTTCTGGAAGCGTTCGATGATGGCCTGACGCTGGGGCTGGGTGGTGCCGCCGTGGATGAAGAGCACGTCCCGACCGAGGCGATTGATGATCATCGACTCGAGGAGCTTGCCCTGCTCGCGGAACTGGGTGAAGACCAGCGCCTGATCGTTCTCGGCGACGACCTCCTCGAGCATCTCGAGCAGGCGGATGCACTTGCCCGAGCGGGTCGGATCGACGATGATCGAACCCGAGCCGTCGGCCCCCTTGAGGGCCTGGAGCGGGTGGTTGCAGATCTGCTTGAGCTTGATGAGCATGGCGAGCACCAGCCCGCGACGCTGCATCCCGTCGGCCTCCTCGACCTCGGTGAGCATGCGCTTGACGCACGACTCGTACAGGGAGGCCTGCTCGGTGGTGAGGTGGCTGAACTCCTTGTTCTCGATCTTCTGAGGCAGGTCGGCGACGACGGTGGGATCCGTCTTGAGGCGACGGAGCACGAAGGGGCGGATCAACCCCCGCAACTGCTCGCCGCGAACCTTGTCGTGGTAGCGTTCGATGGGAAGGCCGAACCTCGAACGGAAGCCGTTGGCCGAACCAAGGTAGCCCGGGTTGAGGAAGTCCATGATGGACCAGAGTTCGGTGAGTCGGTTCTCCACCGGCGTGCCGGTGAGCGCGACCCGCTGGATGGCGTCGAAGGTGCGAACGGCCTGACTCTGCTTGGCGAGGGGGTTCTTGATGTACTGCGCCTCGTCGAGGACGATGCGGCCCCACTTCACCTTCGCGATGGTCTCCTTGTCGCGGTTGGCCAACGCGTAGGTCGTCACCACCAGGTCGCTCTGAGCCACCTTGTCGAGGAAGGACTGTCCCTGGGGTCGCTCCGCGCCGTGGTGCACCAGCACGCGAAGGTGCGGGCAGAATCGCCGCGTCTCGTGGATCCAGTTGCCGACCACCGACATGGGGACCAGCAGCAGCGTCGGAGGCACGCCGTGGTCGACCGTCGGCGTCGCCGAGCCGCCCTCGCCCGCGGGCGAGTCGGCCGAAGCGACCGTCTCGGGGGGCGCGGAGACCTCGCGTTCCCACGCCAGAAGCGCCAGCAACTGCACCGTCTTGCCCAGACCCATGTCGTCGGCCAGGCAGATGCCAAAGCCCAGTTGTTCCTGAAAGGCCATCCACGACACGCCGCGGCTCTGGTAGGGCCGGAGCGTGCCGTGGAAGCTCTTGGGCGTGGGAATGACCTGCAGTTGGCGGCTCGAGGATTCGCTGTTGAGGAAGGCGTTGAGCCACCCGGTGGCCGCCATGCCCACCACCGGCACGCCGCTCTCCTCGACGTCCACGGAGTAGGCCATCCGCAGGGCGTCGGAGAGCTTCACCTTGCCGCCCGGATGCTCACGCATGAACCGTACCGCCGCCTGCACGTCCTCGGGCCTGATTTCGACCCAGCGGCCGTTGACGCGGACCAGCGGCGTGCGCTTGGCCGCGAGTTGCTCGAACTCGTGCAGCGAGAGCGTCGTGTCGCCCACCGCGATCTCCCACTGGTAGCCCACCAGCGAGGAGAGACCGATCTGCGTGCGAGCGGCGTTGGTGAGCCCGGACCGCGTGATGTCGAAGGGGTTCTCGGTGTCGGACTCGAGCCGCAGCTTGGCGCCCACGCGGGCGGCGGGCGAGTCCCACCAATCGGGCGCGACCACGCCGAAGCCTTGCTCGGTGAGCACCGTCCGCACCTCGCGGAGGAACTCGTACGCCTGGGGGGTGGTGAGTTCGAGGCGAGAGGGCTCGGACTCCTCGAGGGCCCGCTCGAGCCGCCGGTAGATGCGGGAGGCGCGACCGAGTTCGCCGAGCAGGAGTTCCTGGGGACGGTCGACCCGACGCCCCATGATGGTCGCCGAATCGCCGGTGATCATCCACACGTCGGTGGCATCGAGGACGATCGCGGGATTCTCGACCGACTGGAGGTGGAACGTGACGGACCAGGCGGGCTTGGAGGGGTCGGGCGACGCGCCGGGAGCCATGCCCGTCACGTCGGGTTCGTTGAGGCGGAAGAGAAGACGCCACGCCGAACTCGCGCCGCGTTCCTCGAGCAGGCCGATCCAGCCGCGGACCCGCTTGATGATCTCCTGCCTCGCGCCCGAACCCGCGCTCACCTCGCTGGGCGCCCCGAGCAGACCGCCGAGCCACGCCACGTGGAGATCCTGCGCCGGGTCGCGTTCCTCGATCGATTCGACGAAGCGTTCCCGCTCGAGGGCCTCGCGGCACTCGGCGTCGATGAAGGCATGCACGCAATCGATCGTCATGGCGCCCGCGTCGTGCTTGAACGAGTCGACGCAGCATCTCGCGCTGGCCGGACAGGAGGCCACAAGCGTGCGGATGCGGGAAGCGGTCGCCTCGTCGCTCATCCACCCCTGCCACGCGCCGCGGATCTCGCCCGAGGCGGCCTGGACGATGCTGGGGACGAACCGCTGCTGCACCAGGAGGTACCGAGCCAGACGGGCGGCCTGGGCGAAGTAGAGGAGCGAGCCTCCGGGCAAAGGCGCGGGCGTTTCATCCGCAGCGTCGCCCTCGCCGCCGAACGACGCACGCTGCTCGAGCGTCTCGCCCAGGGCGATCACCACGGCCGAGGCGACCGCCGGCGGCAGGGCCAACGTCGGGACGGACAGCGTCTCGACGGTCGGCGTGAGCGGGGTTTCGGTCTCGTCATCGGGCGCGGCCGCCAGGGTGGTCCGCCCGGTGGCCCGCGCCAGCGTGCTGCTGGGGAGCGGACGGCCGTCGATGCAGGGCAACCGAAGCTTGAGGGTCCCTTCGGTGGCCCGGGCCGTCAACGTGTCGGCGTGCTCCTTGGCGAGCCATGTCGCCAGCGAGGCGGGGGCCGCCGCGAAAGGATGGGGTCCGCCGGGCAGGAAGCCGCCGGCTGGGGCGCTCGCCGTCGCGCCTTCGGCGAAGCGATGCTGAGACTCCACCCACAGGTGGAGCGAACCGCCGGACCAGATGGCATGCAGGACGTCGTTCACTGAAGGCACCCGTTCACGTTGAGCCACCGCTGGAACAAGACATCGGCCGCGAGGAGGTCGCGGCTTGTGGGGCGGGGAATGAGGGCGCAGGGACTCGAACCCTGGACCTACGGCTTAAAAGGCCGCTGCTCTACCAACTGAGCTACGCCCTCGCCGGCGTCAAACCCCAATCCGGTCCTCGCCCACGAGGCGCGATCGGACGGGCCTTGATGGTACGCTGGCCCCCGCCCTTCACGGATGGCGGGCGACTGGAATCATCGCGGCCTGTCAACGCAAACGGGGGGCGGCTTTGGCCGCCCCCCGTGGGAGGAATCTTCACGCATCCGCCGCAGCCACCCGGCTCAGGTCGCCGTCTCGCTCAGACCCAAGGGCGTGCCGAGGGTGCCGAAGCCGCCGGGGAAGGACCGATCGAAGTGGCCCATGTAGGCGACGATCGGCGAGGCGGCCTTGACGGTGGTGGCGAACCACGCCGAGGTGAGGCGGCGGTCGCCCGTGATGAACTGATCCATGTCGAACTCGGTCATGCGGCGAGCCGGCAGGGTGCGGCGGAAGACCTCCGAGCCGGGCCGGCCGTCGTACGCGATGGAGATCTCCACGACCGTGTCCGTCGTCTGCGGGTTGTAGAGCCGCAGATATTCGGTGACGCCGGGGTGAACATCCTGGGATCCCGGCCTGAAGCCCTCGCCGAAGCCCCACACGGTGTACGCCTTGTCGGCAAAGCCGGAGCCGACGCCGTCGTTGAAGGCCGGGCTGTCGCTCAGGAGCGTGACGGGCTGATCGCTCTCGTAGCTGACGCTGTAGGGCTTGCCGGTGGGGAAGTTCACGAGGTCCTGCACCTGCAGGATCTTGCTGGAGTTCGCCGGCAGATTCAGCAGGGTGCGATACGCGCTGCCGTTCGAGAAGGTGAACGTGAACGTCACCGCCGCGGCGGCGGCATTGGCGTTGAGCACGCTGATCCGCTCGGTCGTGGCGTTGAGCGAGTACTGGCCCTCGGGACTGACGGCAGTGCGGCTGCCGAATCCGACGTTGCCGACCTCGCCCTCGGCGGTCCGATTGGTCGAATCGAATCGCGAGAGAGCCGCGACGATGGGCACCACGCACGACACGGTCACGCCGTAGTCGCCGTCGGGCAGGAAGCCGATGTCGTTCACCGACAGACCGCCGCGACGGAAGCCCTCGAGGCCGTCCGCCAGCGTGCCGTCCTGACGGCGGGTGCGGAACTCCTCGGTGTAGACGGTGCCCCCGCCGACCGGGTAGAACTTCACGATGACCTTCTCGGTCTGGGCGGTGGTGTTGTAGAAGAGCAGGAAGTCGCTGCTGCCCGAGCCCTTCTTGACGTTGCCGAACGACCACTGCGTGTCGATGCGGGTGGTGAACGACTCGCCGATGGCCACGCGGGCGCCGCCGGCCTGGTTGAGGTCGTAGTGGCTGAAGGTGGCCGCGACGGGGAGTTGCGAGCGAATCTCGAGGGCGTACGACTGCACGCTGCCGCCGGTGCCCGGGCGACCGGCGAGCGCGCCGCCCGAGGCGAAGAGCTCGGGCGTGACAAGCGTGAATCCGCTGCGGCTGTTGGGAGCCAGCGTGATCTCGCCCACGAGTTGGTCGCGAACGCCCTGCTCGTAGCGGGCGATCACCACCACGCGGTTCGAGCGGTCGTTGGGATTGCTGATGGGGAGGAACGTGAAGATGTTGTTGCCGTAGAAGCCTTCGGGGTAGTAGACGCGGTAGGGAAGCGTCGGCGCGGTGACGGGCGCGGGACCGGCGGTCTGCAGCACCTCGGTGGCCGGGGTGGCGGCGGACGCTGTGAGGTGGCCCGTGCCCGTGCCCGCGTTCATGGTCGCGGCCAGGCCCTGCACCGCCGCGGTGGTGGTGCCGAACATCACGAAGTACCGGAAGCTCACCGACGCGCCCGCGGCAAGGTTGCCAAGGTCGTAGCTGACGGCCATCACGCGATCGGCGCTTGCGCCGTTGGGGTCGTTGGCCGCCGCGTCGATCAGCACCTGCGGATCGCGGATCGTGGTGTTGAGATCGATGAACGTCAGCTTCGCGCGGGTGTCGGAGGCGGGCGTCGCCAGACCCACGGTCAGACCCTGCGGGAACTGGTTGTTGACGAACGCGGCCGTGGCGAGATCGCCCGCGGCATCGATGTCGTTGGACGTGCTGCCGGTGCCCTCGCCCAGCGAGCGACCCTGATCGGGGTTGAACCCTTCCATCCACGCCAGCGAGGTGAGCAGCGTCGTCGTGGTGTTGGTGAACGTGAGATCGATGGCGAAGAACGAGTCGTTGGTGCCGAAGGAGATCGCCCGCTCCATCGTCAGGCCGCGGTAGATGCCCTTGGCCGTGACGCGGCTGTTGTACGCGTCGCTGAGGTTCGTGAGCGCGAAGGGGAGCTGGTTGTTGGCGTTGGCCAGGAGCCCCGTGTTGCTCCAGTTGTACCCGCTCGACACCAGGCCGCTGAAGACCTGCGATCCCGCGCCGCCCACCGGAAGGAACTCGACGCCGTTGTAGACCAGCCCGCGAGTGACGCCGCCGGCGGTGGCGCCGTAGTTGGCGCCCGTGTTGATGCCGATGGCGACCTGGCTGCCGCTGAGGATCAGGGCCGGATCGCTGACGCCCGGAGCGAGCGTGACCGTCAGGGTGTAACTGCCGGTGGTCGCCGCGGCGACGCCCGTGCCGTCGTTGACCGCGACGGGGTTGTACGCGATGTTGCTCGACTCGGAGACGGCGAGGTAGTAGATGCCCGAGCTGGGGAAGACGAAGTTGTCGATCCCGCTCGTCAGCGTGCCCGCCGGGTTGCTCAGCTTGATCTGGGTGCCCGCCTCGTCGAAGAGGCGCAGGGCGGAGTTGAACAAGGGCGTGACGCCGGTCGCGGCCGTCGGCGTCACCGACGCCGTCAGGCTCGCGCCGCCGTCGACGCGGAAGCGGAAGATGTCGCGATCGAGGAAGCCGAAGCCGCCGTCGCCCAGGAAGGCCGTCACGGTGCCCGCGCCGGTGCCGTTGATGCCGGCGAGGTCCTTGGCCGTCACGAACGTGTCGTTCGACTCGAAGGGCCCGAAGATGTTGTTCTGGAAGGTGAACTGCAGCGACCAGCTGTTCAGGAAGCCGAAGTTCTGGCCCGTCGTGTCGTTGATCTTCAGCGTCCACAGGCCCGCGGCGGCCAGGCCGTCGAACCCGCCCAGCGACTGCTCGGGGCGGAAGGTGCCGTTGAAGGGCGCGACGCCCGCCGTGACCGACTGGGAGGCCTCGTCGTCGAAGACCGTCTGCGTGAAATTGTCGCCGTTGCCCCCGCGACGGTTCACCAGCGTGACTTCCTGATTGTTCGGACCGATCAGCGAGATGACCAGGTCGCCCGTGAAGGTGTGGGTGACGTCGAGCTTGACGTTGACGTCGAGGATGAGCCGCGAATCGAGAACCGTGTACGACGACGTGGTGATGCCCTGCGTCTGCGGGGCGTCGACCGGGATTCGCCGCGGGAGGTTCGCGTCGGTCGCCGGCAGCAGCACCGAGTCGTCGTTCGAGAGCTGGATGCGGAATCCGATCGAGTACGTGCCCAGCGTCTGCGAGGAGCCGCTCGCGCTCTGCGTCGGGGCGTACGCGGCGTTGCCGAAGCCCGACACGCCGACGTAGTACGTGCCGCCGGTGGCGACGAAGAAGTCGACGTACGAATCCTGCGCGTAGAAGTTGTCGTTGATGTCGATCTGCTGGCCCAGCGCGTTGAAGAGCCGGACCACCGAGTCGAGCGTCGAGGGGTTGGTCAGGCGACGCGCCGTGATCTCGGCCGAGATCTGGCCGCCGCGGGGGATGTCGATGCGGTAGATGTCGACGTCGAGGTTGCCCGCCAAGCCGTTGCCGATGGTCATGCCCGAGTACGAGGCCTGACCGCTGGCGTTGAAGGCCACCGGCGTCGCGGTCGCGAGGGTGTCGTTGGGCTCGTTGTCGCCCGAGGTCGCCACCACGCGGAAGTTGTGCACGTAGTTCGTGCCCCCGACGTTCGAACCGTTCAGGAAGTTGCCGTTGGTGTCCTTGAACGCCGTCGCCACCATCGTCATCCGGTACGTGTCGATCGGCAGGCGGGCGTTGGGGAAGGACGAGACGTTGAGCGACACGAGCACGCGACGGGGATCGCCCGAGACCAGCGCCACCGACGTCACGGGCACCGTCACGTCATTGCCGTTGCCGAAGAGGTCGTCGGGACCCGAGCCCACCACCGTCACCGCCGAGGCCGACAGCAGCGACGGATCGATGTCCTTGCTCAGGTCGATCGTGATCGTGTTGTAGGGCTGGCCCGTCGACGGGTTCACCTGACCCACCACCGGGCCGGGATTGACCGAACGCACCACCGGGCCCGAGGTCTGGAGCGCCTGCAGCGAACGCTCGACATTCACGCGACCGCCCGAGCGGATCTTGCCCTGCATCGACGGGAGCGGATCGCTGCCGTCGATCAAGGCCTGCTTGATCTCGACCGCCGAGGCGTTGGGCTTGATGCTCTTGAGCAGCGAGACGATGCCCGCCACGATCGGGCCCGAGAAGCTCGTGCCGCTGATGTACTGGTACCCGCCGCCGTCGGCGGTCGTCATGATCTGCACGCCGGGGGCGGCGACGTCGACCGTGCGGACGCCGTAGTTGCTGAACCCCGCCAGGGCGTCGTTGTTGTCGGTCGCCGCCACCGCGATGATCTGCGGGATGTTGTACGAGGCCGGATAGGCCTTGAAGTTCGGATTGTCGTTGTCGAACGAGCTGTTGCCCGCCGAGGCCACGAACGTGCCCCCCGCGTTGACGAACCGCTGGATGGCGTCGCGCTCGGCGTTGAAGCCCTCCTCGGCGTCCTCGTAGAAGGCCGGCGCGAACCCGCCGTAGCTGTTGTTGCTCGCGACGATGTTGATGCCCCGCTGGAGCATCATCGTCGCGTAGTCGTGAGCGGCGACGATGGCGTTGGTCGAGAGCCGGCCGAAGCGGTCGGCGATCTTGAGCGCCATGATGCTGACGTTCCAGTTGACGCCCGCCACGCCCAGGCCGTTGTTGCCCTGCGCGCCGATGCAACCGGCCACCGCCGTGCCGTGCCCGCCCGTCGGCTCGTCGTCCGGATTCGCGTCCAGTTCCGCGAAGTCGTACCCGTTCACGTCGTCGACGTAGCCGTTGCCGTCGTCGTCGATGCCGTTGCCCGCGACCTCGCCGGGGTTCACCCACAGGTTGTTCACCAGATCGGGGTGCTGAAGGTCGACGCCCGTGTCGATCACCGCCACCACGTTGTCACGCGTGCCGATCGAGATGTCCCAGACGTTCTGCACCTTGATGTCGGCGCCCGACGTGCCCAGCACGCCGCCGATGGCCGGAATCGGCTGGCCGACGTTCCGCATCGCGAACTGCTCGGAGAACCGCGTGTCGTTCGGCAGCCGCGCCGAGTAGTAGAGGCGGTCCGGCTCCACCCGCATGAGGTGCGGCACCTGACCCACCAACGCCAGCGCGTCGAACGCGTTGATCGAACCCCCCACCTGCAGCGACGCGAACCGTCCAAGGCCAAAGGCCTTCGTGTCCACCACGTCGACGCCCAGCCGCGTCGCCACCTCGCGGGCCAGCATCTCGGCCTGCTGCTTGCCGACGTAGCCGTCGAACTCCACGAGGTACGAGCCGCGACGCGCCTCGATCGTGCCGCCGCCCCACTCCGTCATGGCGAACTCGGGCGACTGAGCGATGCCCGTCAAGAGCTGACGCCCCTCGAGCGTCTCCATGGACGTCTTCTCGCTCCGAAGCGAACCCAGGGCGGACCGCAGCGAGGTCCAGAACCCGCCGCGAGACTCGCGCGCCTCGCCCTGCTCAGCCTTCGGGGAACCGCTCAGACGATCCATCCGCTTCGACATGCGACGAACTCCTGCCTGCCGGCGACCGCTCGCCGGGAGATGATGACCAATCCGTGCTTCCGCGCGATCCCGGCCCGCGCCACGCCCCCCTCCAACCGACCCAACTGGCATCCTCGCGCACAGACACCCCGTGCGGGCGGATCACTCAGCATTACGGAACCCTATGACCCGACGTTGCTCCCGAAATCCGAAAACAACGCCCCTCGACTCCGTCCCCGGACCCGAGGGGGTCAACTATACCTAACCAATCGCGACTCGGCGCGTTTCGACACGCCGACCCGCCAATCTCCCGAACAAAAGTCCACGTGACACTTCGCGTGCCCCGCGTCACCGCTCGACGCGACCGCCCGTGGCGAGCGTCGTCAGCATCGCCGCGTGCCGCCCGCTGGCCCCCTGCATCGCGCAGATGACCGCTCGGCCCCGGCTCGCCAGCCCGGTGCGAGCCGCGTCGTCGGCCAACAACGACGCCAGCGTGGTCCCCAGTCGCTCCCCTTCCACCTGCACCAACCCGCCGCCATCTCGCAACGCCGCCACGATCGCCGCGAAGTCGCTCACCGCCGGCCCGATCACCACCGGCTTGCCCAGCGCGACGGGCTCGATGGGGTCCGAGCCGTACTGCGCTCCGAAACTCCTCCCCACCACCACCACCGTCGCCAGCGCATAGGCACGACGCAACTCGCCGATGGTGTCGAGGACGAACCGTTCCGTGCCCGCCGGCGCCGCACGCCCCCGGGCCTTGAGCACCGTCCGCCGCACCGCGCCCTGCCCAAGGGCCGCCGTCGCCTCGTCGAACAGCTCGGGCTTGCGAGGGGCGCAGACGAGCTGCACGCCCTGGGGGCACGCTCGGTGCAGCAACGCCTCCTCGCCGGGGCCCGTGCTCCCCGCCACCACCAGGGGCTTGGCGAGATCGATGCCCAGTTCCGCCGCGAGCGCGTCGGCGCCCTCCACGCGGTCCTCGATCGAGGCCGCGTCCCACTTCATGGAGCCGGTGATCTCGCACCGATCCGCGGGCACGCCCAACGCCTTGAACCGTGCGGCGTACGACTCGTCCTGCACGGCGACGCGATCGAGCGTGCCGAGCACCTTCGCGAAAAAGCCTCGGATCCGCGCATAGCCGCGGGCCGATCGCTCGCTGAGGCGTCCGTTGATGATGCACACCGGCAGGCCCCGTCGCTTGCACGCCCCGACGAAGTTGGGCCACACCTCCAGTTCCACCAACCCCACGGCGTCGGGACGCACCGCGTCGAGAAATCTCGCCACCGCCCACGAGAAGTCGAGCGGGTATCGCACCACCTGCACGCCTGTGATCGAGCCGTACAACTGAGTCGCGCGGGCGAGGCCCGTGTCGGTGGTCGCCGAGACGACGACGTCGACCCGAGGCGTCAGCAGCGGCACCAGATGCCGCAACGCCGCGACCTCGCCCACCGAGACGGCGTGCAACAGCACGCGACGTCGCCCCGCCGCCGCGGGCGACACCTCGACACGCCCGAACCGCTCCCGCCACCCCGCACGCCGCTTGAAGGCCCACCAGGGCGAGGTGACCAGGGCCAGGGGGATGTAAAGAAGATCAAGAGCGTTCATGCCGCACGGGCGGTGAATGGACGGGCGGAGAGCACGGGCACCGGCGACGGTATTCACGCGGACCGGTGGGCGGGGCGGCATGAACGCGCGCCGCGCTGTGCTTCAATGGGCGGGCGGGGATTCGAACCCCGAACCCTTCGCGTGTAAGGCGAATGCTCTAGCCGTTGAGCTACCCGCCCGGGGCCGCCCTGAGCATAGTCGCCGACGGGATGATCCCGACGACTCCAGCTAGAATCGGGGCCCCGTCCGGACCGGCCGCTCACGACCGGTGCCGCCGAGCGGAAACGACCACTCCGAGGACCCCATGCCGATCTCTCCCGACACCCACGTCACGCTCCCCGCCGACTCCAACCAGGCCCTGGGCATCGCCGAGTACGCCATCGACTTCATGTCCGACGCCCCCGGCAAGCGCGGCGAGCCCGACGCCTCCGTCGTCGAGAAGACCAACCTCTTCCACACCGACGCCGTGCTCTGCGGCGTCTCCGCCATCGCCCTGGGCACCAACGCCCCCGTCCTCCTCCGCGAGGAGGCGATGCAGTACCGCACCGCCGGCTCCACGGTCCCCTGGGCTCGCCACAGCGTCCGCGCGGGCGTGCCCATCTTCGGATCGACCGCCGACGTCGCCGTCGAGAAGGCCGTCGTCGCCAACTGCTCCGCCGTCCGCGAGTGGGACAGCAACGGCACCAACTTCGGCTTCAACCCCGAACTGGGCCACATCGCCGGCGAGTTCGGCCACAACGACTTCTACTGCGTCGCCACCGCCGCGGCACAACTCCGCGGCCGCGACGGCGCGTACGCCCTCAAGGGCATGATCCTCCTCGACGAGATCCGCGGCCGCCTCGCCGAGGTCTTCAGCCTCAAGAGCTACAAGATCGACCATGTGGTGCACGGCGCGGTGGCCTCCGCCGCGACCTTCGGCGCGATGATGGGCGCCACCGCCGAGCAGATCGAGAGCGCCATCGGCATGGTGATCGCCCACTACATCCCCTTCCGCGCCATCCGCGCCGGCAAGCAACTCTCCGACAGCAAGGGCGCGTCGGCGGCCATCAGCACCGAGGCCGCGGTGCTCAGCGTCAAGCGGAGCATGGCGGGCTTCCTGGGCCCTCGCGACATCTTCCGCAACCCCGAGGCGATCTTCCGCCTCTTCGAGGGCCCCGGCCAGCTCTTCCGCAAGGTCGAGAGCGCGGGCACGGGCATCCCCGAGGCCAAGTCGGGCAAGGCGTACGCCAGCCCCTTCCAACTCGTGCTCGGCCGCGCGGGCGCCGACTTCGCCGTCATGGGCATGCACTTCAAGCTCGGTCTGTACGAGCACCAGTCGGCCGGCGCGCTGCAGGGCCTGATCAACCTGCTGGCCGCCAACCCCCACCTGCTCGACGACCAGTCGGGCGACGCCATCGCGAAGATCGTGGTGCGGGCCTACGAGCCGGCCTTCGGCATCATCGGCGACCCAGCCAAGCGCGATCCCAAGACCCGCCAAAGCGCGGACCACTCCATGCTCTTCCTGGTCTGCACCATGCTCCGCAAGGCCCTCGAACTCCACGCGGCGAACAAGCGGAAACTCGGCTGGAAGGACCTCATGCTCCTCCCCCACGACTTCAGCCCCGCCGCCCTGCAGGACCCGCTCACCCGCTCGCTGATGGCCAAGATGTTCTTCGAGCACGGCGGCGTCGAGTACGACCGCAAGTACCCCGACGGCATCCCCACCAGCATGGTCATCACCGACGACTCGGGCCGCTCCTTCGACTCGGGGCTGGTCATGTACCCCGGCGGCCACGCCCGCAACCACATGGGCCCCGACAAGGTCGACCTCAAGGACATCCTGAGCCACAAGTTCGATCGCCTGGGCGCACTGGCCTTCGACAAGCCCGCCCCGATCATCGCCAACCTGCTGTCGCTCGAACAGCGTTCGGCCGAGCAGGTCGCCCGCCTGTACGACTTCCCGCTCGAGGTCAAGGGCAAGTTCGACTGATCTCGCCCGCTGCAGATCGCACCGGATCGGGCGAAACGGCCCGTTCGGGCTCCTTACCGAGGTACTATCCCGCATGAACGACCCAGACACCATCCTGCTCTCCGCCGAGGAATCGATGGAGAAGGGCGTCGACTATCTCAAGCAGGAACTTCGCGGCGTGCGCACCGGCCGCGCCTCCCCGGCCCTGGTCGAGTTCCTCAAGGTCGAGGCCTACGGCAGCTTCACCGACCTCAAGGCGCTCGCCGGCATCAGCGTCCCCGAGCCCACGCAGCTGCTCATCAAGCCCTTCGATTCGTCGATCATCTCGGCGATCAAGTCCGCCATCGAGAAGAGCGGGCTTGGCATCAACCCCATGGTCGAGGGCAAGCAGATCCGCCTGCAGCTGCCCGCCATGAGCCAGGAGCGTCGCCAGAAGGACGCCGCCCGCGTGAAGAAGATGGGCGAAGAGGCCAAGATCGTCATCCGCAACGCCCGTCGCGACGCCAACAAGCACGCCGACGCGCTCAAGGCCGCCTCGACCGTCCCCGAGGACGAGGTCAAGACGCTCAAGGAGGAGATCCAGGCCCTGCTCGAGAAGTACGAGGCCGAGGTCGACAAGCGCGTCGACGAGAAGAGCAAGGAAATCCTCACCCTGTGACCGCTCGACTCGCGACCGCCCACGCACGCCCATGGCACGCAAACCCTCGACCAACCTGACGTACGCCTCGGCCGGCGTCGACATCGACCAAAAGGACGCCTTCACCGAGTCGCTCGAGACGACGATGCGTCGGACCTTCACGGGCCGCGTCATCGCCAATCCGGGCGGCTTCGCGGGGCTCTTCCGGCTCGATTACAAGAAGAGCCTCTTCAGCCGCAACTACAAGGACCCGGTCCTGGTGGCCTGCTGCGACGGCGTGGGCACCAAGATCAAGCTCGCGGCGGAACTCAACGTGTTCGACACCATCGGCATCGACCTGGTGGCGATGAATGTCAACGACCTGGTGGTGCAGGGGGCCGAGCCGCTCTTCTTCCTCGACTACATCGCCACGCCCGTGGTCGACAAGAAGTTCCTCCACGCGCTGGTCAAGGGCATCGCCGACGCGTGCGTGAAGTCGGGGTGCGCCCTCATCGGGGGCGAGACCGCCAACATGCCCGACCTCTACGCCAAGGGCGACTTCGATCTCGCCGGGTTCTGCGTGGGCGTCGTGGAGCTCGCCCGCGTCAAGAGCCCCACCCGCGTCCGCGCGGGCGACGTGGTGCTGGGCCTCGCCAGCGACGGCGTGCACAGCAACGGCTACTCGCTCGTGCGTCACATCGTGAAGGAGGCCGGGCTCGATCTCGGCGAGGTCTTCCCCGAACTCAACCCGCCCCAACTCACCCGCGCGGGCAAGCCCCGCAAGTCGCAGGAGAAGCCCAGGACGCTCGGACAGGTGCTCCTCACCCCCACGCGTCTCTACGCCGATCCGATCGTGCGGCTGCTGCGACAGTACAAGGTGAAGAACGTCATCTCGGGCATGGCCCACATCACAGGTTCGGGGATCGGCGGCAACCTCTGCCGCGCCTTGCCCCCGAACCTCGATGCGGTGATCCGCATGGACAGTTGGCCCCGCCCGCCCATCTTCCCCTTCCTGCAGAAGCACGGCAACGTCACCGACGAGGAGATGTACCGCATCTTCAATCTCGGCGTGGGCTACTGCCTGATCGTGCGGCCCTCCTTCGCCGACTCGGTGGCCGAGCACCTGCGGGACCTTGGCGAGACGGTGAGCGTCATCGGTCACGTCGCCAAGGGCAGCGGACAAGTCGTGCGGGCCTGAGGTCCGTGCACGGGTCCGAAACCACGCGGCCGCGGGAGGCCCGCTCGATGATCCTCCTGATCGACAACTACGACAGTTTCACGTGGAACATCGTCCAGGGCCTGGGTGCCCTCTCGCCGTCACTGCGCGAAGGCCGCGACCTGCGGGTGGTCCGCAACGACGAACTCGCGGCCGCGTTCGTCGAGACGATCGACGCGGGACGACCGCCGCGGGGGATCATCATCTCGCCCGGGCCGTGCACGCCCGCGGAGGCGGGCCTGTCGAACGATGTGATCGCTCGCTTCATGGGCCGCGTGCCCTTGCTGGGTGTGTGCCTTGGACACCAGTGCATGGCGGCGGGCGCCGGCATGCGGGTCGTTCGTCACGCCCGCCCGGTGCACGGCAAGACGAGCCTGGTGCATCACGACGGCCTGGGCGTCTTCGCCGGACTCTCGAACCCCTTCGAGGCGGCCCGCTATCACTCGCTGGCGGTCGACGAGGCGAGCGTGCCGGCGGCGGTGTCGGGACACGACGGGTGGACGGTCAGCGCGTGGTGCGAGGAACCCGACGAGGCCGGGGGCACCAGGCGAGTGGTGATGGGACTTCGGCGAACGTTCACGGACGCCTCGCGTGCACCCTGCGAGGGCGTGCAGTTCCACCCCGAGAGCTTCATGACCCGCGAGGGCCCTCGAGTGCTCGGCAACTTCATCGCCATGACCGGGGATGCCATGCGCGGGCTTGCGCCGATCAGGTCCGCCACGGTCCCTTGACCGCCAGCGTCAGGCCGTCGGTCTGGATGTTGAGGAAGAGCGTGGAACCGTCGGGCGAGAAGCAGGCGCCGGCGATCTCGGAGTTCGATCCGGAGTTGCGGGCAAAGCGATAGATGCGGCCACCGGGCGTCACGCCGACGATGCTGTTGGAACCGTCACCGTTGCCGACCTCGTCTTCGCAGAGCATGAGGTCGCCCCACGGCGCGACGGTCACGTTGTCGGCATTCTCGATCACGCTGCCGTCGTTGGGCTCGACGAAGAGTTCGAGCATGCCGGGCGAGTCGGCCTCGGCCATGGTGCCCTCGGCGGGCGAGGGCGTGTAACGCCACGCCTGCCCCTTGAGGGCCTTGCCGCCGATCGTGGCCGCGAAGAAGACCGCGTTGCGACCGTACCACATGCCTTCGTTGCGGGCGAACTTGGCGGCGCCTTGCGCAAAGCCCCGATGGCGAAGATCGTCCTTGGGGGAATCGATCTCGTCGATGTCCATCCATTCGACCGGCATCGGCTCGCCGCGGCGGACGGCCGGGGCGGCGCCCGTGTTGGAAGTGTCGAGGGACGCGCGATCCTTGACCTTGAGCGCCTGCAGGCGTCCGCCCGCGTGCAGGTTGGTTCGATCGCTCGGAATGAAGCGGTACAGCAGGCCGTCCTCGCGGTCCTCGGTGAGGAAGACGACGCCGGAGGCGGGGTCGATGGCGCACGCTTCGTGACGGAAGCGGCCCATCGCCTTGATGGGACGAGGGATCGTCACTTCCATCGCGGTCGAGGCGGGCACCTCGAAGACGTAGCCGTGAACCTGCTCGATGCCGTTGCCGGGCGTCGTGACATCCTCCTCGCAGCTCAGCCACGTGCCCCACGGCGTCATGCCTCCGGCGCAGTTGTTGATCGTGCCGGCGAGACTGAGAAACTGCTTGAGGACTTTGTGGCGACGCGTGTCGTAGACCACGGTGGTCGTGCCGCCGCAGGCAGGCACCTTGCCGCCGCCCCGGTCGTAGATCCGCTCGTGTGGCAGTTTGTCGAGCAACTGGAGTTTCTCGCCAAAGGCCGACCACTGCCTGGCGTCCGGGGCCAGTTCATGGTTGCGGACGATGATCGTGGTGTCGGCGTCCGGACCGGGGAAGGCGGCCATGGCATCAGGCTGCCCCGGAAGGAAAAAGCCGTCGGTCATCAGGTCCCCTCGACGGCCGATGACCCGGTAGGTGAACCCCTCGGGAAGGTCGAGGATGCGGTGAGGATCCTCGACCAACGGGCCGTAACCGATCGACGGGTCGCCGAGTTGCTCGCAGGCCATGGCCATCGAGGAACCCGAGGCGCCCATGAGGGTTCGAAGCCCGGCGAACCCGGCCGAAAAGGCCGCGCCGCGGGCGAGAAGGTGACGTCGAGAGAAAGGGGTGATGGGCATGAACCGCAAGCTCCGGGGGATGCCGCTTTGTACGCCGCCCTGCCCGCGATGTCGCTCCCCGTGGGGGCGCGGCAGCGGAATCTTCGCGTGGTCTTCGCGAAGCGGGCCCGGTTCCGTCCGCCGTGCCGGTCGGTCCGAGAGCTTCGAAACACCCGGATCTCGGACGAATTATTGGACCAAAATGGAGGGTTTGTCTGGGGATTCCTGGCTTTGCCATTGACTAGGACGCATCCCGCTGCCACAATGCTCGTTGCGGCCGGGCAACGCCTTGAGGGTGTGCTTGGCCCCCATGATCATGACGCCCCCCCTCGGTACCGCGAGCGGGTGCCCAAAGGCGTGTCCGAACGAAGGCTGCGGCCCTCGGGACGTGGCGTGATGCTCCCTGTCGAGCGTCGGTTGCGAGCGAAAATCGTTTCTGCGGCTATCCGTGCGGTTTCCGACGTACGGCCGGCCGGTGATTGTTGGAGTGGTGAGAGAGGTGGCTTCGTGATTCGATCGGCGGCGTGGCGAGTCGGGGTTGTTCCCGTTCCAGCGTCGAGAGGATCGCGGTCCACGCAACGAGAGGAGAGACAAGACACATGGTTCGTCAGATCACTATTGGCGTGGTCCTTGCCGCGGCTTCGTCCATGGCTTCGGCCGATATCGTCGGGTACGACAGCATGACCGGCCAGCCGGGCACCGCTTGGTCGATCCCCACCGGCGGCGGCTCCACGACTTCCACGGGCAACCGCTTCCTCGGCGTGCCCATCACCCTGGGCGCCGGGACGACCACGATCACCGGGTTCGACACGACCCTTCTGAACAACACCGGGGCGGGGCTCACGTTCCAGCCCGGCTGGCAGGTCTCGCTCAACTACTGGATTTACAACTCGTGGACGCCCTCGGCGACCACGTCGCCCGCCTTCGGCAACCTCGCCGGTTCGGGCTCGTCGGCCTTGACGTTCAACGCGGCGACGACCGTCAGCAACAACAATTTCTTCTTCTTCACTGAGAACTCGTCGCCCGCGTCGGGCGTCGTTCCTGCCGCGGGCGTGAATCCGGGCATCGCCATCAGCCCGGTGACCGTCACGTCCACGGGCCCGATCGGCGTGGTGCTGAACTGGCGGATCAACCGCAACGACGGCCAGGGCTTCGTGCTGCTGGGCGGCCTGTCGCAGGTGATCATCGGCGGCGCGAACGCGGTGGCCCCGGCGGTTGGCACCAACAACTTCGGCGGCGTGAACCTCGGCTACTACCGCAGCGCGGGCGCCGAGACCAACGGCAACTTCCTCGGCACCTCGAGCCGCAACGTCGGCGCCAACTCGGGCATGCTCTTCCGCGTCTACACGACGCCGACGCCGGGCAGCCTCGCGCTGCTGGGCCTGGGTGGCTTGGTGGCTGCCCGTCGCCGCCGCTGATCGTCGCCTCGGTACAACCTCACCACGCAAGGGGCCGCGCACGAGCGCGGCCCTTTTCCACATGCGCCCGTCCGGGTACCCTTCCGCGATGGCGACCCCAGGCCTCTTCGATGGCACCCCGTTCGAGCGTCCCGTGACGTGCGAGCGATGTCACGCCGCCCTTGCCGCGTGCAGGTGCCCTCGAAATGCGGCGGGCAAGGTGCTGCCTCCGAGCGATCAGCAGGTGCGGGTGCGTCGCGAACGTCGCAACGGCAAGTGGGTGACGGTCGCGGCGGGCCTCGACCCGGTCGCCAACAACCTCAAGGACCTGCTCCAGACCCTCAAGAAGAAGTTCTCGACCGGCGGCACCCTGAGCGACACCTCCGAACTCGAGTTACAGGGCGACCACCGCGACGCGCTGGTGACGCTGCTGAAGGGCAAGGGGTTTGCCGCCAAGGCCTCGGGGGGGTGAGCGATCGCATCGGATGTCTTACCGGTCCCGCAGGGACCGACGACCGTAGCGGCGGGTGAAACGAACTCGCGGAGGGGGTGAGTTGAACCCGCCGTGACGCACGTCACGCGTCGCCGCCCCGTGAGGGGCGGACGAGGGGCGAGGCGTGGTCGTCGGCCC
>JBAXFU010000032.1:0-32430 GCA_037139735.1 Phycisphaerae bacterium | reverse complement strand
CGGCGTCGGGATGCGCCTTGTCGGCTGAAGTGGAGGGTTTTTCAACGCCCTGCTAAGCCACACGGCCTCCGAGTGGGTGCCCCACTGCCGAATGCTTGGGGCGGCTCTAATGGCCGGGAAACCCATGCCCAGCGAGTCGCCCAGGGCGTCCCTGATGACACCCGCCCAAATGAAAAGAAACCAATCGTTTCCGACTGGTTTCCGCTTCGATTCTCTGGAACAGGTGCCTCAGGGCTCTTCGTCGATGACCAAGAAATGGCCCCGATCACGAATGACCGAAGCCTCGGTCGCCACTCCGGCCTCCTTCGCCGTTTGAAGCACCTGGCCCACATCGAACTTCCCATAGCGATCAATCACGTCCTTCTTCAGCATTGCCACCAGACTGCCCCAGATTCCGTCGAGAGAGAAGACCTCCGAGCGGACAGGGATGTTGTCCATCAGGAATCGCTTGGCCTCGATGATGCGGGTGTATCCGTCCTCCAGGCAAACGAGGTCAAGAGCATCCTTCATACGGAACTCCACGACGCTTGCGGGAATCGGTCCAGCGGCTCCTTCCCAAACTGCCGCCAGTTCAGACAAGGGTGCCGAAGCCATCGCCCTCACAGCGTCGATGGAGTCCAGACTGCCCTTGGCTTTGGCGGCATAGCGGATCACTCCTCGGGTGGGAATCTGGAAATCCCTTTCCCAGCGGACGCTCACGACAGAGGACCCGAATCGGACATCGCCTGAAAGCAGGAGTGCCTCGGACCACGACGGACCCACAGGAGGACCCTCATGGCGAACCTCAGCGATCACCGACAACTCAAAACGAGTGTCTCCGCTCTCTGATGCCAAATTGTTCATGCTGCCCCCTTTCACAAACCAAGGAATCATAGGCAATTCAGACGTTTTATTCCACTTTGGGAGGCATCGAATCGGGTGTGGGATGCTCGCCGGGGTCGACGACGGAAAGGTCAACACCTCGGGTCATCCAACGTGGGACATCAACTCGCCCGATGTGCGAGAGCCAATCTTGAACGCTGGGAATGCGTCCCAAATCTTCCTTGACATGCTGTTCAGCAATCAGCCGAACGGGAATGTCTCTCCCATCGCTGTTCCTGATGGTGGTGCCGAACCGTTCCTGGGCCTCGAAGATACCCTGCGAATGGTGGCGGAGGGCACGATGTCTCCAGTTTGCGTAATGGGCCTTCGTCTCGTCAAACCAGTCGTGAACCGCTTGGTAGTCGGCGGCAGTGCCGCCGAATCGTCTTGCCGAAGACTCTGCGTGATGGAAAGGGTGTGCCATTAGAACTCCACCTCCCATTCATGCGATCGATAGGCGATGTCGTCAGGGTTCTTGAGGTAGAACTTCTCGCCGAGCACACGAATCGTCCCGGTCTCGACTTGGAGGGTGATTTGTGCCGCCCCTCCGTCGTTGATTTCGAGGCCTGGAGGGAGGAGGTAGGACAGGCAGTCCAAGAGGGTCCTCTTCGCCAGTCGCAGGTCGAGGGACATTCGAAGGACGCTCCCATCGACGACCTCTCCGGAGTAGGCATCAGGCCCGTCAACGGCGTGTCGAAAGTCGTAGCCCATCACACGCAGGCTCGCCCGTGTGTGCGGGGAAAGAGCCACCTTGAGGACCCCGTCGTCGCTCGATCCTTCAAACTCGGCGAGTATGGTGCCCTTGACCCCATTCGCCCGCCACTCCTCCATCGCCTGTTTGAGAAAGGCGACGGCCAGTGCCCGTCGTGCCAGCCAGTCCAGTTCGAGAGTCATCCAGCACCTCCTTGAGTCCCGGTATTTAGCAGGGGCACCCAAGGCCTGTCAGTGGTCACCGCCGGGGAGGACGGGAGGGGATCGAGCACGGGCATACGCTCCCCTTCACGGACGTTTCAAGCCGGGGACCCATGCGATGGCGAAGAAGAAGACCACGACGGACGAAGCAGCCCCTGACTCACAGCCCACGAAGGGACGAGGAAAGAAGGGCGGCTCTTCGGGAGCGAATCTGGGATTCGAGGCCACGCTCTGGGCAGCCGCCGACAAACTCCGGGGATCGCTCGCCGCATCCGACTACAAGCACGTCGTCCTGGGCCTGATCTTCCTCAAGCACATCTCAGACTCGTTTCTGGAACGCCGAGCCGAACTGGAGCGACTGACGGAAGACCCGTCGAGCGACTACTACACCAAGGACGCAAAGCAGAGAGCGGCCCTTCTGGAGGACAGAGACGAATACATGTCCGAGGGCGTGTTCTACACCCCTGCGAATTCTCGATGGCCCTTCCTGGTCGCAAATGCCAAGAGCCCCAACATCGCTCGCCTGGTGGACGATGCGATGGACGGAATCGAGCGGGAGAACAAGCGTCTCAAGGGCGTGCTCCCGTCCAACTACGCCCAGTGGCAAGTTGCCCCTGACCGCTTGGGCGAACTCATCGACCTCTTCACGTCCATTCTGATTGGCGGCAAGGAAGCCCAGTCCAAGGATGTGCTCGGAAGGGTCTACGAATACTTCCTCGGCAAATTCGCCTCGGCGGAGGGGAAGTTGGGAGGTGAGTTCTTCACCCCTCGCTGTATCGTCCGACTCCTGATCGAGATGCTGGAACCATTTCGGGGGCGGGTTTTTGACCCCTGCTGTGGTTCAGGCGGCATGTTCGTCTCGTCGGAGAAGTTCGTCGAGGCCCACGGCGGCCGGATCGGCGACATCGTCGTCTATGGCCAGGAGATGAACCAGACGACGTGGAAACTGGCCCACATGAACCTGGCCATCCGGGGCATTGAAGCGCATCTCGGTGAATCGTGGGCCAGCACGTTCACCAAGGACCTTCACCCGGACCTGAAGGCCGACTTCATTCTGGCCAACCCACCTTTCAACATCAGCGATTGGCAGGGCGACCAACTGAGGGAAGATGCCCGCTGGAAGTATGGCACGCCTCCTGAAGGCAATGCCAACTACGCCTGGATCCAGCACATGATCGCCAAACTCTCGCCGACGGGGACGGCAGGGTTCGTCATGGCCAACGGGTCCCTGTCGTCCAACCAATCAGGCGAAGGAGACATCCGCAAGGCCATCGTGGAAGCCGACCTGGTGGACTGCGTGATCTCTCTGCCCTCTCAGTTGTTCTACACCACGCAGATTCCAGCGTGCTTGTGGTTCCTCAGCCGCAACAAGGGCCAACGGGGCAAGTTCCGAGACCGCCGAGGCCAGACCCTCTTCATCGACGCTCGCAAACTTGGGTCGATGGTCAGCCGGGTGAATCGAGAGTTGCTGGAGGACGACATCCGTCGGATTGCTGACACCTACCACGCCTGGCGGAACCAAGGCGGGACCTATGCCGATGTGGCGGGACTCTGTCGATCCGCCACGCTCGATGAGATTCGATCGCACGGACATGTTCTGACACCTGGTCGGTTCGTCGGAACTGAAGATGCTGTGGCAGATGACGAGGCATTTGATGACAAGTGTCGTCGCCTCAGACAATCACTCCAGTCACATTTTGCGGCGTCTCGGCAAATAGTCGAGCGGATTGAAAAGGCCCTTGGGGAGACACTCGATGGCCGATAGTTCCGGTCTCTACGCTCATCTTTTCCAAAATCGGCCTCCTTCCTGGGATTTGATTCCATTCGCCGAGGCGGTCGATTTTCAGGAAGGCCCTGGCATCCTTGCCAAAGACTTCTGTGATGTTGGGGTGCCACTCCTCCGATTGCGAAATATCCAACGAAGCGTCGTTGATCCCAATGGATGTGATTTTCTTGACCCCAACATCGTTCACAAGCGTTGGGACCATTTTCGTATCCGACTTGGCGACCTACTCGTCAGCACGAGCGGCACTATTGGCCGAGTCAGTAAGGTAGGGCACGACGCTGTCGGTTCGATCCCATACACGGGGATCATCCGTATGCGACCGGCAACCCCTCGAATTGTTGCGAACTTCATCGCCTACTACCTTCGAAGTCCTCTGTTTCAGATTCAGGCCGAGGCCATGGCTTCCGGCAGTGTTCTTCAGCATTACGGCCCCAGCCATCTCCGCAAGATGGTGTTTCCAGTTCCTCCGGAGAGGGAACAACACGCTATCGCCGAAGTCCTCGGCTCCCTCGATGACAAGATCGAACGGAATCGCCAGACCAACAAGACCCTCGAAGAGATGGCATCGGCCATCTTCAAGGCGTGGTTTGTGGACTTCGAGCCGGTGAAGGCCAAGGCTGCCGGTGCGAAGAGTTTCCCCTCGATGCCTCAGGAGGTCTTTGACTCCCTTCCGAGCGAACTGGTTGAAGACTCACGGGCTCCGGGCGGGGTGATTCCGAAGGGGTGGAACGTCGCCCAGTTGACCGACATCGTTGCCGAAACGAGGCACGGGGTGGACCCATCGGACTTGGATCCGGCCACGCCCTATATGGGAATGGAGCACATGCCTCGTGGTTCAGTGTGCCTCAATGAGTGTGGGCAAGCCACTGATGTCACGAGTCAGAAGATCCGCTTTGAAACTGGCGACATCCTCTTCGGCAAGATTCGTCCCTACTTCAAGAAGGTCGGAATGGCTCACCATCAAGGCGTGTGTTCATCAGACATCGCCGTTGCCCGTCCAAGGGAGAAAGCAGCGGGATGGATCGCCCTCTGGACGATGGCATCGGACCCCTTTATTGACCACTGCGTGGCTTGTTCCAACGGCGACAAGATGCCGAGAGTCCGTTGGGGCGACATGGCTCGCTTTCAAATCGCTCTGCCTCCGAACTCTCAGGTCGCTGCGATGACGACATTTTTCGATACGGCATTCCATGCCATGGCTGCCCACGTCGAGGAATCTCAAACCCTCGCCGAACTCCGAGACACCCTGTTGCCCAAACTGCTGTCCGGCGAGGTGCGAGTCTCGCAGGCGGAGAAACTGGTCTCCTGATAATCACGAGGGGCAGCCATGACCGAGGAGATGCTGGAACTGGAGACGCTGAAGTGGTTTCAGGAGTTGGGCTACGCCACGCTCCACGGGAACACCATCGCCCATGACGGCCCATCCCCGGAGAGAGCGTCCTACGCCGATGTGCTCCTGGTCGAGCGCCTCAGGCAAGCCCTCGTCTCCCTCAACCCCCACCTTCCCCCGGAGGCCATCGACGATGCCATCCGTGAGATCAAGAAGGCCGAGTCAGCCTCTCTTGAGTTCAACAACCGACGCTTTCACGCCCTGTTCATCAATGGCATCCCCGTCTCGTTCAAGACCTCCGACGGCAGGAGCAAGGGCGACCGAGTCCGAGTGCTCGACTTTGACAATCCCGACGGCAACGACTGGCTCGTTGTCCAGCAACTGACGATTCAGGAGAACAGCAGAAGTCAGAACCGCAGGCCCGATGTCGTGGTCTTCGTCAACGGCATCCCCATCTGCGTCATCGAACTCAAGAACCCGACCGACGAAGGAGCGACCATCTGGTCGGCCTTCCAGCAACTCCAGACCTACAAGAGCGTCATCCCCTCGCTCTTTGTCTTCAACGAACTGCTCGTCGTCAGCGACGGCAACGAGGCCAGGTTGGGCTCGCTCACGGCGGATCAGGACCGCTTCTCGCCCTGGCGGACCATCGAGGGGGAACGGGATGCCGAGCGAAACCGCATTCAACTGGAAGTGCTCATCAAGGGTGTCTTCGACAGGCGATGGCTTCTCGACTACATCCGCCACTTCATCGTCTTTGAGGACGACGGGAAGAAGACCATCAAGAAACTGGCGGCCTATCACCAGTTCCATGCCGTTCGCAAGGCCGTCAAGGCCGCCGTCAAGGCCTCAGGAGCCACCGGCGACAAACGAGGCGGCGTGGTGTGGCACACACAGGGCTCGGGCAAGTCGCTCTCCATGGCGTTCCTCACAGGTTCGCTCATCGACGCACCCGAGATGAGCAATCCCACCATCGTCGTCCTGACGGACAGGAACGACCTGGACGACCAGTTGTTCGGCACCTTCTCTCGATGCCAGGCCCTCTTTCGCCAGGAGCCGGTCCAGGCGGAGGACAGGGACGACCTTCAGGCCAAACTCCGAGTCGCCAGCGGTGGCGTGGTGTTCACGACCATTCAGAAGTTCCTGCCAGCCGAGAAGGGCGGGAAACTGGAGGCCCTGTCGAGCCGTCGGAACATCATCGTCATCGCCGACGAGGCCCACCGATCCCAGTATGACTTCATCGACGGCTTCGCCAGACACATGAGGGATGCCCTGCCCGAGGCCTCGTTCATCGGCTTCACGGGGACTCCCATCGAGAAGTCGGATGCCAACACCACCGCCGTGTTCGGCGACTACATCGACATCTACGACATCCAGCGAGCCATCGAGGACAAGGCCACGGTCCCGATCTACTACGAAGGTCGTCTCGCCAAGATCGTCCTCGACAATTCGAAGATGCCTCACATCGACGAGGACTTCGAGGAACTCACCGAGGGCGAGGAGGAGGCCAAGAAGGAGAAACTCAAGACCAAGTGGGCCGCACTGGAGGCACTGGTCGGGGCAGAGAAGCGGCTCGGGCTCATCGCCCAGGACATCGTCAACCACTTCGAGCAGCGACAGCAGGTCCTGGCGGGCAAGGCCATGATCGTGGTCATGTCCCGTCGAATCTGTATGGACCTTTACGACGCCATCGTCAAACTCCGCCCGGACTGGCACTCGGATGACGACGACAAGGGCAGTCTCAAGGTCGTCATGACGGGCAACGCCTCCGAGGGCGTGCGTGTGGCCGGGCACGCACGCAACAAGCAGCGTCGTGAGGAACTCGCCAAGCGATTCAAGGACCCCAAGGACCCGCTCCAACTCGTGATCGTGCGGGACATGTGGCTCACCGGTTTTGACTCACCCAGCGTCCACACGATGTATGTGGACAAGCCGATGCGAGGCCACGGACTTCTTCAGGCCATCGCACGGGTGAATCGAGTCTTCAAGGACAAGCCAGGCGGGCTGATCGTGGACTACATCGGCATCGCCGACCAGTTGAAGGCGGCCTTGGCGACCTACACGGAAAGCGGCGGCAAGGGCCGAGCCACGCTTGAGCAGAGCGAGGCGGTGGAAGTCCTGCTGGAGAAGTTCGAGATTGTCGAGGCCATGCTCCACGGCTTCGATGTTGATCGCTACTTCGTGGCGGACTTTGCCCAGAAACTGGTGGTCCTCAACGACGCAGCCGACTTCGTGGTAGGGCCAGAGGTTGGAAAGGATCGCTTTCTCAAGGCAGTCAGCGACCTCTCCAAGGCCTTCGCCTTGGCAGTGCCAGCAGAAGAGGCGTTGAGCATCAGGGACCGGGTGGGTTTCTACCAGGCCGTCAGGGCTCGGGTGGTCAAGGCGACGACGTCTGAAAGATCGCCGCAGGACCTCGACGCTGCCGTCCGCCAAATCGTCTCTCAGGCCGTGGCCGGGGACGGCATCGTGGACATCTTCTCGGAGGCGGGCCTGAAGTCGCCGGACATTTCAATCCTCTCCGATGAGTTCCTCGCCGAGGTGCGGGGAATGCCGCAGAAGAACCTCGCCCTGGAGATGCTCAAGAAACTCATCAACGACGAGGTGAAGGCCCGGTCCAAGCGGAACGTGGTCCAGGCCCGGAGTTTCAAGGAGATGCTGGAGGCCTCGATCAAGAAGTATCAGAATCGGGCCATCGAGACGGCAGAGGTGATTCAGGAACTCATCGACCTGGCCAAGGAACTGCGGCAAGCGGACAAGCGGGGCGAAAGCCTCGGCCTCAACGACGACGAAGTGGCCTTCTACGACGCTCTCTCGGCCAACGAGAGTGCCAGACTGGAACTGGGAGACGATTCGCTCAGGAAGATCGCCAGGGAAGTCGCCCAGAACATCAAGCAGAATGTCTCGATTGACTGGACCATCAAGGAATCCGTGAGGGCGAAACTTCGAGCCTCCGTGAAGCGGGTGCTGAGGAAGTATCGCTACCCCCCAGACGGCACGGAGTCGGCGACCGACCTCGTTCTGGAGCAAGCCGAGGCCCTTTCTCACACCTTGACGGAATAGCCCCGTAGAGCCCGCCTGAACGCTCTCTTTTCGAGAGGCCCCCTCGGTGGGGCCGACTCAGCCGGACGCTCTGGAGGGCATCCAGGCGCCGGGAATGGCTCACGGGCGGGCACGGGCGGGAGCGGGCTGGGGATCAGGCGGAGGAGATTCACGGACCAGGGGGCGGTTGGCGAAGGCCCGGGCCTTCGGCGGCCCCGGACCCGCCGAGGTAAACCGTCAGAATCTGCTCGATCAGGTCCCTGGACTGGCTCAGCAACCGGACGGCAGCCTGAAGGACTTCCAGGGGCTTCATCCCATCGGTCAACGTCAATAATTGCGTCACGGGGTTTGCGATATTCGAAAACTCGCTTGTTTTTGCCACTTGTTCATGGTCCAGTATCGCCCACTTCCCCCCGCTCCCGCGGCTGCTACCGGCGTGAACACCTCTCAAGTCACGCCCGCCCGAAGCCATCCGGTGCTGGTCAGCAGCCACCCGCCTCCCACACCCTGAAGAACGCCTCGATGTCTGCGCCGTCGGTGCCGCCGTCCTCGTTGACGTCCGCTGCGTCGCCGCCGCGTTCCCAGGCGAAGAAGAAGGCCGACACGTCGGAGCCGTCGACGCCGCCGTCGCGGTTGAAGTCCGCGACGCAGACCGGGCCCTGACGCACCGCACGCTGGGCCGCGTCGCGGATCTGCATGCAGAGCGGGTACGCGTTCTCCGCGGTGGTGAACTCGGTGGCGAAGCACCCCACCATGCCGTCGTCGAAGTCGATCCAGCTCGAGAAGCCCCTGGCGCCCGCGGCCAGTGCGCCGACGAGTTGCCCGTTCGCGTCGCGCTGGTCGAGCCACACGCCCACGCCGTAGTCGCTGGTGCCGGTCACGGGCGAGTTGATGATCGGGATGCCCGCTTGCGTCTGCCGCGTGAACATCGACGCCACCGACGCGGCCGCCAGCACGCGCCTTCCCTCGTGCACGCCGCCCGCGCGGAGCATCTCCATGAACCGCGAGAACTCGATGGCGTTGCTCACGCACCCGCCGGGCACGCGGGGATTGGTCGGCGTCGTCAACGCGAACCGCGTCTGCGCGAAGCCAAGAGGCGTCGCCAGCCGCTCCGCGAACAGGGCGTTCCACGACATGCCCGAGGCCAGTTCCGCCACAGCGCCGGCGGTCTGTATCGACGAGCCCCCGTAGGCGAAGGCCGTTCCGGGCGGGAACTGCAGCGGGAGCTGCGAGGTGAGGAAGGCCGCCTGCTGGAGCGTGATCGAGGCGTTCCCCTCCACGTTCGACTCGGCCAATCCCGACGTGTGCGCGAAGCACTGGCGGATCGTGATGGCGCTCTTGTCGCCTCCGTAGGCGGGCATGTAGAACGAGACTCGCGTGTTCAGCGAGAAAGGCGTCGCCGATCGCTCCGTCAACGACATGACGACCGCCCCCGAGATGGTCTTGGTCGCCGAGTCGCACGCGACCACTTGGCCCGGACTCATCGTGCCGAAGGCCTCGTGGTACACCACCTGGCCGTCCTTCATGAGCAAGAGCTCAAAGCCGGGCACCGGCGCGCCGACGTTCTGGCCGATCACCGCCCCTGCCGCGAGTCGCGTGACCTCGGTGAAGTCGTAGCGCAGTTGAGCGTGGACATCGCCCGCGATCGCGAGCGAGACGCCGGCAAGCATCAGGCGGGGGAGGGGATTCATGACATGCTCAATGCACCCGGCGAAGGGGTATTTCCGCAGGGCAGACTTCGCGATCCCGAACCAGCCGCGAACAGGACCTCGCGGAATCGGCGGATCAGGCCCAGCATCTCGGGCGGGGAGACGCGTGCTTCTCGGGCCTCCGTCGATCGTCTTGCAGCCATGATGACGCCTCACCCACCCTCGCACCGTTCCAGGAACATCCTGCATCCGTGAAGCCGACGTCGCCGTGCACCGTGGCGTCGGCAGGGCGGGCCGAGGGGCAGTTGTCGGCCTCGGACGGCGCGAACCCCCGCCTTTCAGCAGCCCCCGGCCTCCCACGCCGCATAGAAGGCATCCACGTCGCCCCCGTCCACGCCGCCGTCGAGATTGACATCCGCCCCCATTTCGCCCGCCTCCCACGCGGCGAAGAAGTCCACGATGTCCGCGCCGTCGACGCCGCCGTCGAGGTTGAAGTCGGCCGGGCAGGGCGTGCCGGACATGAGGATCACGTTCGCGGGCGCGTCGATGACGCCGTCGTTGATCAGCGTGTTGCAATAGATGCGGCACGACGGGTTGATCAGCCGCGATCCGGCGTCGATGCGGAGCGTGTCGACGTAGAGCGCCTCGCACGAGCCCTGACCACGCTTGTCGTTGTCGTGCGTGTCGACGAGCGTGACCTCCGAGGGCGACGGGCCCAGGTGCAGCGTGTGGATCGGGAAGTGGCCCGCGATCGAGCGATCGAACCCGGCGGGGTCGGCCCCGATATCGACGCTCATCACCTCCAGCCGCTGCTCCATCGCGACGGCCTCGAGTTGCAGGGTGGCCTGGGCGAGATCGAATCGGGCGTGATGATCGATGGCGCAGTCGAAGTCGCCGCCCACGCGCACGATCGAGCCCGCGAACGGCATCGCGAGATTGGCGGCCGGCCCGAGGGCGAGCGAGCCCCCCACGTCCATCGCGGGCGGCAGCCCCGAGCACGTCGAGCAGATCGTGCCGACGAGGGTGCCGTTGTTGGCGAGCGAGCCGAAGACGTAGAGCGTTCCCGAGCGGATCGTCGTCGTCGCGCCCGCCTCGTTGAAGAAGCCGCCGAAGATCGCGCTTGCCCCGAAGAAGTTCGCCTGCGACAGGTTGGCGAACAGGGGCGCGGTGATGGTGCCCGCCGTGATGGTAAACGTGTCGATGTTCGTGAAGACGTCCCCCGCGGCGATCGCGCTGTCGATGTTGGCCGTGGTCGGTCCCGTGGCCTTCACGCCCCCCTGGAAGGTGAGCGACGCCCCCTGCTCGACGCGCGTCTGCCCTTGGAGCAGCGCGGCGGGCGCATTGACGCTCAGCGACGAGCCGGTGCGAGCGGTGAGCGACCCTCGAGAGCCCAGACGGAAGGAGGAGGCGAACAGGTCGGCCGATGCGCCGGACGACAGCCGCAACTGGCCGAAGATGTCGATGGGCCGGCCCGATGCGGCGCCGAGCGACGAGGAGCCTCCGAGCGAGAGGAAGGAGGATGAAGGCATGGCGATCTTGCCATCGCCGCGAAGGGCGAGGGATCGGCCTGCGCCGTCGAGGATGTCGCTCAATCGCCACGCGGCTTCGCTGGCCGCGACCATCTGGCCGGTCTGGGCGGCGATGACCGCATTGCCCAGCCCGCCGAACGCGAAGCCCGAGGTGGCGTTGAAGGCGCCGGAAAGGTCCTGCCGGGGGATGTCGTGCGACACCGCCATGCCGCTGAAGCCGCCGGCGCCGGTGTCGGCCAGCGGCATGCCGACAAGCACGACGCTGCCGTCGATGGCCACGGCCTGACCGGCCGCCCCGAAGGCCGTGCCGACCGGAGCGACGAGCATAGCGTGGCTGACCCAGACTCCGTTGGTTCGCGCGAAGACATGGGCGCTGCCCTGCCCCGTCAGTTCGCCGAAGTCGTCGATGGGAGCGCCGACCACGATCGTGTCGTCGTCGATGGCGACGGCGTGACCGAACTGATCACCCGCCTCGCCGTCGGGGGCCGTCAGCGTGGCCTGTCGCAGCCACGACGAACCGAACCGGGCGTAGACGGCGGCGGATCCTTGATCGATGTTGAACCCCACATCGTCGGCGGGAGCGCCGACGACGATGGTCGACCCGCTGACCGCGACGGAACCCCCGAAGCGATCGCCCGCCTCGCCGTCGAACTGCGTCAACTTGGATTGCTGAGCCCAGAAACCGATCGACTTCCTGAAGACGTACGCCGCCCCCTGCAGGGCGCGACCGTCGACCGTGGCCCAGTCCGCGCCGACCGCGATGGTGTCGCGATCGACGGCCACCGCCGCGCCGAATCGATCGGGCGACACGCCGTCCGAAGCGACCAGTTGATTGCCCACGCTCCAGAACGAGCCCGAACGGGCGACGACGTAGGCCGCCCCCTGACCGCCGAGACACTCCGGACACCCGACGATCCCCGTGTCGCCCTGAAGATCGACCCTGAAGCCGAACCAGAGCACGTTCACCCAGTCGAATGGGGACACTTTGCCCTGCTGCGTCCAGACGACGCCCGACCTGGTGAACGCGTAGACGGCCCCTTGATCGACGTTGACGAGATCATGGAAGGGCGAGCCGACGAGGATCGTGTTCCCGTCGACGGCGACCGAGTAGCCGAACATGTCGCCGGCTCCGCCGTCGGGCGCCATGAGCCGGCCCTGTTCGACCCACGCGGTGCCCGAGCGCACGAAGACGTACGCCGAACCGCGATCGATGGACCCGCCGAAGTCGTCGAACGGGACGCCGACGACCGCGGTGTCGCCGCTGACGTCGACGGACATCCCCATGCCGTCGTTGACCTCGACCGCCGACCCGATCATCGAGAAGTCGTCGCCGATCCACGTGGATCCCACGCGACTGAAGACCCGGACGCTCCCTTCGTAACCCAGCGACGACACCGAGTCGTCGTAGGGCACGCCGATGGCGGCGATGTCGCCGCTGAGCGACACGGACCATCCGAACTGACTGGCGGACACCGCCTCGGAGCTGGCGGAGAGCTTGGCCTGCTGCGTCAGGGTGGCCCCGCTCCGCGTGAAGACGTAGGCGGCGCCGGCCCCGCGCACATCGCCCGCCGACTGACCCCACGAGCCCACCAGCACGCTGTCGCCGCTGATCGCGACGCTGGTTCCGAAGTAGGCATGGGGAACGCCGTCGTCGGCGGTGAGTTGCTGCCGCATCGACCAGAGCCCGCCCGTTCGCGTGAACAGGTGGACCGACCCCTCGTTGACGTTGCCGTCGACGTCGTCCTGCCATGCGCCCACGAGCACGGTGTCGCCGCTGATGCACACGCTTGCGCCGAAGCGATCGCCCGCCGCGCCATCCGGAGCGGCGAGCTTGCCCTGCTGCGCCCACGTCGCGCCCGATCGCGTGAAGACGTACGCCGATCCCTGCGGTGCGCCGCCCGCGAGGATGTCGTTCGAGGCGCCGATGACGATGCTGCTTGAGTCGACGGCGACGGCGCAGCCGAACCCGTCGCCCGTGGCGGCGTCCGACGCGACGAGCTTGGCCGCCTGCGACCATGCCGTGCCGGCGCGGGTGAAGACGTACGCGGCACCCGTGTTGAGAATGGCGGGCGTGTCGGCGTTCAACGTGCCGACGACCACCGTGTCGGCGTCGATGGCGACCGACACGCCGAACTGGTCGCTGCTCGCGCTCTCAGGGGGCTGGAGCTTGGTCCGTTGCGTCCACGTCGTCCCGCTGCGGACGAACACGTACGCCGAGCCGCGATCGATCGCGGCGCCGACGTCGTCGCCCGGCGCCGACACCACGATGGTGTCGCCGCTGATGGCCACCGCACCGCCGAAAAAGTCGTTCGCTGCGCCGTCCGATGCGAGCAGCGTCGACTCGAGCACCCACCCGAGCCCGGTCCAGCGGTACACCTGCGCCGAACCCTGTCGACCGTTCAACCCGACGCCGTCGAACGGAGTTCCGGCCACCAGCGTGTCGCCGTCGACCGCCACCGAGTTCCCCATCAGTTCGGCGTCGGCAGGGCTGGTGTTGACCATCATCACCGGCGTCGACCGCTGGGCGTGAGCCGCCGACGCCAAGAGCGAAAGACAAAAGGCCGCGAGAAAGACAGGTCGCATTCGGTTGCTCCCGTGCTAAGGTCCTGAAAGCCGCACCAGTATAACGAGAATCGCTCCGGATGCGACCACCTTGCAGCAGCCGCGCAGTCACTTCGCGATTATCGGGCACGGCCGCGGGATCGCCCGGACGCCATGGGTCCCTCCGCCGGCCATCCGGGCGTTCAACCCGGTCCCCTAGCATGGCGCGATGCCGCTGGCTCGCCGCTTCCTGTTCGCCCTCGCCGGCCTGATTCAGGCGGCCCTCTGGTGGCGTGCCGCCGCGTGGTATCCGCGCCTGCCCGATCGCATCCCCATCCACTTCGACATGTCGGGCACGCCCGACGGCTGGGCCGCCAAGTCGGCCGCGACCTGGTTCCTGCTTCCCGGTCTCGCGACCCTGCTGACGCTGGCCCTGATGGGCGCGGGCCTGGTCATGATCCCCGCCCTCGCGAGGCACAAGCCGCAGTTGATCAACATCCCGAGCAAGGAGCGATTCCTCGCCCTCGATGCCGACGCCCGCGCCGCGGCGATCGCTCCGCTCGGCACGTTCATGCTCTTCGAGGCCACGCTGCTCTGCGGACTCTTCCTGTGGATCGTCGAGATGTCGGGAAGGGTGGCCACCGGTGCGGCGACGACGGCCCAGCCCTGGCCCGTCGCCATCGTGCTCGTCGGCTCGTCGGTCGGCGTGCCGATCATGCTCGTTGCGATGATGCGGGCGATCGAGCGAGCGGCCGCCTCCCGCGCCGGGCCGTGACGCCTCGTCCGTGCGGCCTCGCCTCGCACGGTCGCTCCACACTGGCTGGCCACGTTAACGGCTGAACGCGAGCCGTCACCCTCGCCACGCTCGCCGCGCTCGCCACGCCCTGCGTCCATCCGTCGCACGCGTCTCGCGCCTCGTCGCGACTCCTCCGGGGTTTCCCGGGGCCGCGACGGATCGGCGCGCCACGCCGGGTCGGCGACTATTCTCCCCGTCGCGCCGGGCCGACCGGCCACCCCTTGGAGCACCATCGACCATGGCGATCGAACAACTCTCCGACGAACAGGTCCGCACGTGGACGCGCGAGCAGAAGGACCGCTGGTGGCTCGAGAAGATCTACCGGGGCGACATGCCCCAACTCACGCTCCGTTCGGCCGTGATGGGCTTTGTCCTGGGAGGGCTCCTTTCGGCCACCAACCTGTACGTGGGCGCCAAGACCGGCTGGACCCTGGGCGTCGGCCTCACCAGCGTCATCCTCGCCTTCGCCCTCTTCCGCGTCGCCTCGCGGCTGGGCGTCCGCGACATGACCATCCTCGAGAACAACTGCACGCAGTCCATCGCCACCGCCGCGGGCTACATGACCGGCCCGCTCATCTCCGGCATGGCGGCGTACATGTGGGTCGAGAACAAGCCCATGCAGCTGGGCCAGATGTTCTGGTTCAACGTCGTGCTCTCGGTGCTAGGCGTGCTGGTGGCCTTCCCCATGAAGCGCCGCTTCATCAACGACGAGCAGCAGCCCTTCCCCGAGGGCCGCGCCGCGGGCGTCGTGCTCGACACGCTGTACACCTCGCAGGCGGCCGTGGGTCTCTTCAAGGCCAAGGCCTTGGCCTTCGCCGCCCTGTTCGCCGGCTTCATCCAGTTCATCAGCGGCGAGTCGTACCAGAAGTACCTGCAGGAGAAGCTGCTGGGCCTCAAGCAGGCCAAGGTCTTCCCCCACTATCTCGACTCGTGGATCTACGACCTCTTCGGCAAGCACGCGTACATCTTCGGCGTCGACCCGCGCCAGCTGGGCCTTCGCGTCTCGCTTGATCTGGCCATGTTCGGCGCGGGCGGCCTCATGGGCATCCGCGTCGCCCTCAGCATGCTGCTGGGCGTGGTCATCAACTTCATGATCGTCGTGCCGTGGATGATCAACATCGGCGAGATCAAGCCCAAGGGCGTCGACGCCGCCACCGGCGAGGCCATCTTCGGCCGGGCGCACGTGCTGAACACCTGGGCCCTCTGGTGGGGCATCGCCCTCATGGTCACGGCCGCCATGACCGGCCTGTTCGCCAAGCCCAAGGTCATCATCTCCGCCTTCACCGCCCTCTTCACCAAGCGGGCCACCGACGCCTCGGGCGACGTGCTCCGCGACATCGAGCTGCCCAACTGGGTCTCGATCGTCGGCGTGCCCGTCGTGGGCGCGGTGGGCGTGTGGATGGCCCACGAATGGTTCGGCGTCTCGTGGATCTTCGGGGCCACCTCGCTCCCGATGATCATCGTGCTGACGCTGATTGCCGCCAACTCCACCGCCCTCACCGGCATCACGCCCACCGGCTCGCTCTCGAAGATCCCGCAGTTCATGTACGGCGCGCTCGACCCCAAGCACGCCCCGACCAACCTCATGACCGGCGTGATGTGCGTCGAGGTCTCCAGCAACGCCAGCAACCTGCTGATGGACATCAAGCCCGGCTACATGCTGGGCGCCAAGCCCCGCCAGCAGGCCATCGGCCACTGCATCGGCATCATCTCGGGCGCGCTCGCCTCGGCCCTCATCTTCTACCCCCTCTTCCTGCCCAAGTACACGCCCGGCGACAACATCCAGGAGGCGATGGTCAACGACACCTTCGCCTTCCCCGGCGCGATGCAGTGGAAGGGCGTCAGCGACCTGGTCACCAGCATCTTCGGCGACGGCGGCTCGGGCTCGCTGCTCACCCAATCCATCATCACCTCGATGGTCATCGCCGCGTGCGTGGGACTGGTGATGGAGCTCGTCCGCACCTTCAGCAAGGGCAAGTTCCCCCTCTCGCCCCTGGCCATCGGCCTGGGCGTGGTCGTCCCCCCCGATTCCACCATCGCCATGGCCGCCGGCGCGGGCTTCTTCTGGCTCATGCACCGCCTCTACGGCGAGAAGAAGGACTCGACCATCAACAAGGTCTTCGTCGACTCCCACGAACCCGTGTGCGCCGGCATCGTCGCCGGTGCGGCGCTCATCGGCATCGGCGACGCCCTCGTCAAGGCCTTCCTGCTCTGAAGCATGACGACTCAATGGATCATGGCGGCCACTGACAACCTCTTGTCAGTGGCTTTACCGTATCGCGAACATGGATCTTGACAGGGCCCACGAAAGCGGCGATACTTCGCCTGCATCCTGAGTCCCGGGCCGCCTCCAAGCCCGGGCAGCAACCGAGCCGCTCCCGCATGATGGGACGTGCCACGGTGCTGAGGCCGGCCCTGCAAGGGCTTGATGCGGCGTAGGGGTCGAAGGCGCACGCCTGAGATCACCTTCTGCACAAGTGCCACCGTCGTTCGGTGGTGATTTCCCTCTTTCGCCGGCGGCTCTCGATGCCTCAAATCCCCCACGGGGCCTCACGCCCCCCCCACGGGTCAAGGAGTGCATCGCATGACCGCTTCGTCCTTCGATTCGTCCGACCTTCTTCCCCAACCCTCGGGCCCTCGCCCGACCGAGCAGGAACTGCTCGCGACTGTCTTCCAGCCGCCACGCTCGCTCGCGCAGCGGATGGCCGACGCCGCCTCCATTCGAAACGTCCAGCCCCGTGATCAGCCGTTCCTTTCGATCAAGAATCTCCGCTGGCGAGGCTGGAGCCGCGGCATGGTGAAAGACTTGCTGGGAGTCGAGGATCGTCGCGATCCGGTCGATCACTGGTTCAACTTCTCGGGCAAGAAGATGTACGCCCTCGATCGCGTCGAGCGGGCCGAGTCGCTCATGATCTTCGAGACGCGGTTCCTCGAGGCGTGCAAGCGCAGTCGCGAGTTCCGCGAGATGAAGGACGACGTGCTCGAGGACTGCCGCGAGTTGCGCGAAGCACGCCGCGCCGAGGAACCGCCGCTCGAGGCCTCCGCCCACGATCGCATGGCCGCCGAACTCGCCGAAGTCTTCGCCATCGGCCGTCGCCTGGGATACCGAACGCCGCACAAGTGCTGAGCGTTCGCCCGTCCGCCCCATCGTCATTCACTCACGCCCGCCATGGCACCTTGCGCACGGCGGCGTCGATGCGCGCCGATCGTCGGCCCGCAGCCCGCCATCACCCATCAAGCATTGGAGCCCGCATGTTTTGGAAACGCAAGAAGAACTCGTCCGACGCCGCTCGCACTCCGTCCGGCGGGTCGTCGCCCGATTCGCCGCTGGACGCCTTCAAGGCGATCGGCAACCCGGCGTCATGGGACGCCTTGACCGCCGAACAACTTCGAGCCCTCGCCTTCGTCCGCCTCGCCTCCTACGGGCGGACGAAGGACGCAAGCGAGGTGCCGGAGATCCAGCGGCTCTACTCGCTGCTGCTCGAACGCGTCGATGCGACCGGCAGGCTTCGACTCGAGCAGTCCGTCAGCCAGTTCATCGAGGAAGGAAAGACATCGACCCTCGCCCTCCTCCCCTTCGTGCTCGCCGACACCGACGCGGGCATCATCTCGACGGCGACGATCGACACCGCGATGCTGATGCGTCGCTCGAGCGGCGACCCGTTGACCGGCCCCAGACACCTCGCCAGTCAGCTCGATCGTCCCGACCTGCCCGAGGCCCGTCGCGTGGCCATCCTCTCGGGCCTGATCCTGCTTGGCGATGAACGAGTCCTGCCGCTGGTCAAGGGCCGCTGGCGACAGATCGAGTCGGAGGAGCACCGGCTCCAACTCGCCGCCGCCCATGCCGGGGCCGTGTCGACGCTGCTGATCGAGTTCCTCCTTGATTGGCTCGAGCAGACCGACGACGAAAGCGACGTGGGCGCCATCGTCGGCGCCCTGGCTCGCATGCCCGAGATCGCTCACCCGGGCATCGTGATCCGAGAGCGGCGCTGCTTTCCGATCTTCGACGCCGGCGACGAACCGCCCGTGTCGATCGAGGAGCAATGGTCGTTCGAGGAGTACGCACAGGTCCTCCGGCCCCGCCTCTCGCCCCTCATCGCGCGAGAGTCGGAGCCAAAGGTGATTCCCATGATCCTTGAGGCCTGGCATCAGTGACGGTCATCGCCCGCAGGATCGACGCGCATGCGGAAACAGCCTGTCGCCCGGGGCGGGGAGCGTGAGGGGGCGCTCCCCGCTCCGGCGATCGGCGCAGTCGCGTCGCGCCCGGCGTCGGACGCCCCGCCGCCTACCATCGAAACCGGCGGCGTCCTCCACGTCATGCGCGACGTCGCTTCGCTCCTCGTCTGGCTCCAACCATCCGCATGTCGCGGCCCTCGTTCGATCCCCCACGCTCGTTCTGGCCCGTCGCGGCCTTCGCCTTCGCGGCCCTGCTCTGGTGGGTCGCGTTCTTCTTTTTCGCCGGCCAACTCGGCGTCTACTCCGACGACTGGTCCTTCCGCCGTATCGACCTCTCGACCGGCAAGTGGCTCTTCTGGTCGACTCCCTTCGAACGGCCCTACTTCTGGCGGCCGGTGCTTCAGCTCTTCCTGCACGGCATGTTCGCCCTGTGCTGGGATCACATGTGGATCTTCCACGCCGCCAACGCCCTGTCGCACGCCGCGGCCGCGGCGTTGCTCTACCGCCTCCTGCGTGATCTTGCCGTCTCGCGGCAGGCAAGCTTTGCCGGCTCGCTCTTCTTCCTGCTCTTCCCCTTTCATTACGAAGTCGTCTTCTGGGCCACCGCGATGACCACGGGCGTCCCCACGCTCCTGTCGCTGCTGCTCGCGAGACTCGCCATCCGCCACGCCTCCGGCCGGGACCGCGTCCCGTGGTGGGCCTTCTCCCTGCTCTCGTTCTTCATGGTCTGCTGGTACGAGCAGCCCGGCGCCATCCTCCTGGGACTTCCCGCCATCATGCTCGCGGCAAGCCCGGGCGTTCGCCCCGCTCGCGACTCGTTCCGCACCGCCATCGTCACCTGCATCGCCTGCGGCGTGCCGATGCTCGTCTACATCGCCCTCCTCGTCACCACCGCCCCGCCCTCGGTCCGCGGCGGCAGCGGCAGCTTCATCTCCCTCGCCGAACTCCCAGAACGCTGGAAGACCTTCTCCGAAGGCCTCCGCTGGCACTACGCCACTCGCCTCCACCACGCGTGGACCGGCGGCCTCATCATCGGCTGGCGAACGCTCGGGAACGTGTGGGGCATCTCGCTGCTGACGATCGCCGCCGCGTGCGGCGGGATCATGGCCCTCGCCTGGGCCCGCGAACCCGTCGCGGCGCCGCCCTGGGCTCCCGACGAACGCCGCCAAGCCATCACGCGGCGTGCCCTCGTGCTGGCCTTCGGACTGATCGTCTCCGCCGCCGCGTGGCTTCCGATCATCCCCCTGCGGGGCCAGATCATCGAACCCCGACTCAACTACTTCGCCTGCGTCGGCTACGGCACCGTGGCTGCCTGCTTCGTCGACGCCCTTGTCCGTCGTGGCCGCCATCGCCCGTGGCGGCCGGTCCTGGCGTCATGCCTCGCGATGGGCGTCGTCGTGGCCTCCGTCAGCGCGAGCGTCTCGATGCTGGGCGCCCAGGCCACCATGCGTCAACGCACCGAAGCGGACGCGGCACAGGCTCGTGCGCTTGGGGCGCTGGCGAAGGACGTGCCAGCCAACACCGTCTTTCTCACGCTCGAGGACGGCTACACCCCGGCCAACACGGGCCTGGTCTTCTTCGATCGCGTGCTCACGGGTTGGCTGGGTGCGGCATGGAGCGGACGCCAGGCCATCCGGGCCGTCACCTGCCGCGCCGATCTCTCGGTCACCGCCCGCAACATGTGGATTCCCCTCGAGATCGCCTCGTGCGACCGCGACGGCTTCGTCTACACCGGCTATTCGCCCGCCATCGGCACGCCCGTCGACGGCGGCACCCGCCTGACCTGGTCGCAGATCGTGCCCTATCGCGTCACGCCCGCCGGCGAGATCGAGGTCATCACGACCGTCACGATCCGCAACGCCGCGGGCGGGCCGCTCGAGATCAAGCCTCCGCTCGCACCGCAGGCGGCCCGCGGCACGGAACGATCGATCACCATCGATGAACAGGGGCGATGAACAGTGGCGATGAACAGCGGTGATGAACAGCGGCGATGAGCCGTCTCGCAGTCCGGTCAGGACTTCCAACGCGTCCACGGGGCCTTGCCGCTGCTCCAGAGATCCTCGAGGAGCATCTTCTCGCGAAGCGTGTCCATCGGCTGCCAGAAGCCTCCGTGCTCGAAGGCCATGAGCTGGCCGGAGGACGCCAGCCGCTCCATCGGCTCTCGCTCCCACGAGACGTGATCGCCATCGACATGATCGAGGGCGGCGGGTTCGAGGACGAAGAAGCCGCCGTTGATCCACGCGTCGCCTCGCTCGGGCTTCTCGCGGATGAGATTGACCTTGGCCCCGTCGATGTCGAGCACGCCGAATCGCCCGGGCGGGTTGATGGCCGTCACGGTGGCGAGTTTGCCGTGCGAGCGGTGAAAGGCGATGGAGGACGCGATGTCGACGTCGGAGAGGCCGTCGCCGTAGGTCATGCAGAAGGTGCCGTGCACGTGCTGGCGAATCCGCTTGAGACGTCCGCCCGTCATCGTCTCGAGCCCCGTGTCGATCAGCGTCACACGCCACGGCTCCGACTGGTTGCTGAGCACCTTCATCGAGCGGTTCTGCAGGTCGAGCGTCACGTCGCAGCCGTGCAGGAAGTAGTTGTGGAAGTACTCCTTGATGACATGGGCCTTGTACCCGAGGCAGATCACGAAGTCGTTGATCCCGTGGGATCCGTAGAGCTTCATGATGTGCCAGAGGATCGGCTTGCCGCCGATCTGGACCATGGGCTTGGGAATGCGATCGGTCTCCTCGGAGAGACGCGTGCCCATGCCGCCGGCGAGAATCACCGCCTGGATGTTCTGTTCCATGCTGGGCCAAGCGTATGGGCGAAGCGTCTCCGCGTCACCCCGTCGCCGGGCGGTCCTCGATCGAGCGCCCCGCCGGGATCAGGCCTGCTTCACGAGGTCGAGCAGCACCGAGATCATGTAGTCTCGGCGAGGGGCGTCGATCCCCGGCCACACGCCGATCCAGAAGGCGTCGTTCATGATCTTGTCCGTGTGCGTCAGGTCGCCGTGCACGCGGAAGTCGACGCCCTTGAAGGCAGGCTGGCGGGCCAGGTTGCCTGCAAAGAGCAGCCTCGTGCCGATCTTGCGATCCTCGAGGTGCTTGACCACCTCGCGCCGCTTGAGGGGCGAACCGTCGCGGATGGTGAGCAGATAGCCGAACCAGCTCGGATCGCTCTCGGGCGTCGGCTTGGGGAGGATGAAGTGCTCCTCCAGGCCGCCGGCCCTGAACGCCTCGGTGAGCAGCCTGAAGTTCTCGCGACGCTTGGCGATGAAGCCCGGCAGCTTCTCGAGCTGGCTCAGCCCCACCGCCGCCTGCATGTCGCTCACCTTGAGGTTGTACCCAAGGTGCGAGTAGATGTACTTGTGGTCGTAGCCCAGGGGCAGGTCGCCCAGTTGCCAGTCGAACCGCCGATTGCAGGTGTTATCCTTGCCCGGCGGACACCAGCAGTCGCGGCCCCAGTCGCGGAGACTCTCGATGATCCGCTTGAGGCCGCCGTGGTCCGTCATCACCGCGCCGCCCTCGCCCATCGTGATGTGGTGGGCCGGATAGAACGAGAGCGTGGCCGCATCCCCGAAGGTGCCGATGCCCTTGCCCTTGTACGTCGCGCCGAAGGCGTCGCAGCAGTCCTCGACCAGCCACAGCCCCCGCTCGCGGCACAACGCCGTCACCGCGTCGAGGTCAAAGGGATTGCCCAGCGAGTGCGCGATCATCACCGCCCGCGTCCGGGGCGTCACCGCCTCCGCCAGACGGGCCACGTTCACGTTGTGCGTCTCGGGATCCACGTCGACGAAGACCGGGACGCACCCGTGCTGCACGATCGGCGCCACCGTCGTCGGAAAGCCCGCCGCCACCGTCAACACCTCGTCGCCCGGCCGAATCCGCGGCTTGTCGAACTTGTCGCCGATCAACGGGCTCGTGAGCGAGGCGAACGCCAGCAAGTTCGCCGCCGAACCCGACACCGTGAGTCTCGCATGACGCGTCCCGAAGACCTCGGCCAGCCGCGACTCGAAGCGGTCGCCGAACCGACCCATCGTCAGCCACATGTCGAGACTCGCGTCCACCATGTGCACGAGGTCCTCGGCGTCGAGCACCTTGCCCGTCACCGGGATGTACGTCTGGCCGGGAATGAACTCCGCCGCCGGCTTCGAGGCGTGAAACTGGCGGCACTGGTCGAGGATGAGTTGGCGCTGGATCTCTGACATGCGGGTCGCGATGGTAGCGTTGAACGCCCGTCATGCTCCACGCCCCGATGCTCGCACGGACCAAGCCGCTCGGCTCGCTCACGCACGACGCAGGCCCGCCCCCTCGTCCGAACAAAAACCGTTCGGACACCACCGCCCCACGGCATTCCCGGCATTTTTTCCGATTTTCCATGATCGGAGTGGCGACCTTGCGTCGAATGAGTTAGTATTCACTAACCAAGGCGGGCGAGCATGGTGCGTCGTCCGCGGCCGCACGCGGGGGTTTCCTTCATGACCAGCGAATCGACGCCGTCGCACGACCACGGGACCGGATCGACCGACGACACGCTGTCGGCGAGGTTGACGAAGATCGAGGCCAGAGTCGCGGCGATCGAGGCCCATGTGGGGCTCGCTCTTTCGCCTCGCATCGCGCCAAACGCGGCCGACACGCCGATCACCCCGCCGCCGCTGCCCCCGCCCCTCCCGGCACGGGTCGACGCGCCGCGACGTCGACCCGCGGAGTCCTCGCCTGTCCCCCAGGCCCAACCTCGCGACGACGCCGCGATCGAGACGACCGTGGGCGGTCGCTGGTACGCCGTCGCCGGCGCGGTCGTCGTCATGATCGGCATGTGCCTTGGCCTCAAGTTCGCCTACGACCAAGGGTTGATGCTCATGTTCACCCCGTCGACGCGATGCCTCGCCGTCGCCGCGTTCGGCTCGCTCCTCATCGCCGTCGGCTGGCGTCGGCGGTCGTCCATCGGCGACTGGGCCGCGACATCGCTGCTCGCGGCGGGCGTGGGCTCGATCTACTGCTCGGCGTGGGCCGCCTACGGCTTCTACGGACTCGTCGACGACGTGGCCGCATTCCTGCTGCTGGGCATGGTGGCCGCGGGCGGCATCCTCGTCTCCGCCCTGAGCGGGCTGCTCGCGGTGGGCGTTCTCGCCATCTTCGGCGGCCTGCTCGCCCCGATCGTCCTGAGCGCAGGTCACGCCCCGCCGTGGGTGATGGCCTCGCACCTCCTGGCGGTGATGTCCATCGGCTCGGCCGTGGCCGCGTGGAAGCGAGGTCGGTTCGCCGCGCTTCGCTCCATCGCGTGGTGGGGCGTCGTGCTGCTTGGAACGTCGTGGGCCGGCTTGATCGACCTGTGGCGAGCCGACCCCGCCGTCGCCGTGGTCTTCCCGGCGCTCTTCTGGGCGTTGATTCACGGCGGCATGTGGCTCGAGTTCCGTGATGATGCCGCCAGGCGTGACGACGTCGCGTCCACCGACCACCCCACGCCCCCTTGGGTCTTCGAAGCAGCCGCACGCCCCACCGCCCGCGCGATGATCTCGAGCTTCTCCACCACGCTCTGGTGCGGCTGGATGAGCGTCCATGCCGCCTCGATCTCCGGCTTTGTCGAGCCGTGGGTCGTCTCGCTCGCCTACGCCGCCGCGTGCTCGATGATGTCCATCCCCATGGCGCGCACGCTCACGCTGCTGCGAGACGTGCCCCGCACCGATCGCGAGCGATTGGGCGCCAGTCTGCTCGTGCAGGTGGGCGGACTCATCATCGCCGCCGTCGGATTCGGCCTCGGCGGCACCGCGCAGGTCATCGCGTGGCTGGGCATGGGCGTGGCCGCCGTGGTCGCGGGCCGCTCCATCCGCACCACCCGCCTCGATACCTACGGCCTGGTGCTACTGACCATCGGTTCGTTGCGTCTCATGTACGAAGCCGCGGGCACGATCATCGCCGCCGCACGCCCAGTCGCCACGGCGCCGGCCATCCTTGAACTGGCGGGCCTCCGACTCGACGAGTGGTCCATGCTCATGCTGGGTGCTGGCGTCGCATGGCTCCTGGCGGCACGCGTCACGCAGCACGCCCGCGACCTCGCCCGCAACCCGCACGCGATCATCGCCGCGGCGATGGGCACTCTCGCCCTGATCGTCGCGCCGATGGTTCCGGGCTCGTCCGATCTCTCGACCGCGGCATGGGCCGCCCTCATCGCCCTTGCCGGTCTTGCACTCGCGCCGCTCATCGGCGCCGCAGCGTGCATGCCGCTGCTGGCCACCGGCGCGATGGTCGTCGCCGGCGGCTGCTGGAACGTCGCATGCCTCCACCACTGGACCGAGCACGATTGGGCCTTCGCCGTGATTCATCCGGGCTTGGCGGTGAGCACCGTCATCGCGGCGGGGTCGGCGTGGTTGGCGCACGCCAACGCACGACGCGGGCGCGATCAGGCGGGCACCATCGCCGCGGTCGCCGCCGGCCTACTCGGCTCCCTGATCTTCCTCGCCGCGACGACGCTCGAGGTGGCGAGAGTGTCGGAGATCGTGACGCAGGACCAGACGAGCCGCCGGGCGGCGGTGTCGATCTGGTGGGCCGCCCTGAGCATCGCGATCTTGGCGATCGGGTTCGCCCGCCGCTGGCGTTGGCCTCGCTACGCGGGCCTGGCCTTGATGGGCATCGCCGCCGTCAAGGCCCTGAGCTACGACCTCGCCGGTATCGGCCAGGGCTGGCGCGTCATCAGCGTGCTGGGCGTGGGCCTCATGATGCTGGCCGTCGCGGTGCTGTACGGAAAGCTCGCGGCACGCCCCGACTCGCCTCGGACACCCACGCCGTCGGAGTGAATCGACCGGCGAGGTCGGCCAGCCAACGGTGAACGGACCCGGACGCCGCACGCGGGGGCACGTACGCTCGCGTCGACCCAACAGTCCCATAACATGAACCACACACCACGCCAGCCAACACTTTTTCTCCAAAGAACTTTCCGCACACTCTTGAATCGATGGGTTGATTTCGGCATAATCGAGCGGACAGGAGAGACCGCGAGCAGGCGAGTGGGGCCATCGATGTCCGCTGCAGGCGGATGGAGGGCTTCGTCCCGTCGAGACCGAGCGTCGAAGGCGTTTCGACGCGGTCAGCCGCGGCCACACGGGGTCCGACAGGGCCCAATGGAGCGCAGAGAGACATGAAGACCCTGATCACCATCGTCGCCGCCCTCGCGGGCGTGGCTCATGCAAGCGTCATCCCGTCGGCCGTGGGCACGTTCCTCACGCTGGGCGGCGCGTCCGGCGGTTCGCAAACCGTCGCCTCAGGCACCTCGAACAAGCAGGTCGGCATCGCCGACATCGGCAGCCTGCTGGGCAACTTCGGTGCAGCGGACATCCGCTCCAACTACGACGTCAGCGCCCTCTCCAGCGTCGGCCCCCGCGGCGGCAACGAGTATCTCGTGACGGTCCGCGTCGGAAGCATCCGCAGGCAGGGCCCCTTTGCCCGCTTCTACGACCGATCGATCATCAATCCCGGCGCCACGCTCGGCAACGGCGCGACCATTGCGAGCGCGACCATCTCGTTCGGCGCGGGCTCGGGCGGCCTGCGGTTCGACGACTTCGGCGCCGCGACGGTGGCCTACGTCGACAACTCCAACAGCACCAGCGACCTCAACTACGCCATGAAGATCAACGACGGCGGCTTCGTGAGCGACATCCAGAACGGCCCCACCGTCGACCTCCTGGCCGCCGTGAACAACGCCGACGGCTCGGTCGGTTTCTCCATCACCTATAACGCCAATAGCCTCTTCAACTTCGGCTTCGACGCGAGCTCCGCCTTCGGCGGCGACCTTGCGGCTTTCCCGATCAACGGCTTCGCCAGTCAGTTCGTGGTCGAAGTGGTGCCCGCTCCCTCCACGGGCCTTGCCCTGGGTCTGGGCGCCGCCGTGGCGTGCCGCCGCCGCCGCCGCTGAACCCCCGCATCCACCTGCACACCACACCGACCGGAGCGGGCCCCGTGCCCGCTCCGGTTTTTTCATGGCCGGGCCATGACGCGGCGACCGCCTTTCGCTCACGGCGAGGCCTTTCGGGCGATGCACGCTCGATCGGGCCCACTCAGACTCCCTGCGGCATGCCCGAGGATCTACCGAGCCGACCTCGCCGACGACGGCGATGAACCAGCATGTCACAGGCGCCTGAACGCCGCGGGCGAAGGGGGAATCCTCCCCATGGCAGCATGCACCCGCCGACGGGACCCTTCATTGAACCGCCCCCGAGCATGTGCTCGCGAGCGCGGATCCGCCCAGTGTGGGAAGGGTCCATGACGGCCGGACCGAAGCACCCATCGAAAGGACGACATCATGAATCGGCTCTTTGCGATCACGACACTCATGGCCTGCGTCGCGTTCGTCGGATGCACGACGGCCCCCAAGTCGGAGCAAGGCAAGATCGACAAGCGGGACGAGGCGGCGGCGGCGTTGTCCAAGGCCCAACGCAACGACCCGACGCTCTCGCCAATCCTTCGCGACGCGAAGGGCTACGCAGTCTTCCCGACGGTCGGCAAGGGTGCGGCAGGGATCGGCGGCGCGTACGGCAAAGGCGTGCTGTACGAGGCGGGCGAGTTCACCGGATACTGCGACCTGACCCAGGCATCGATCGGCCTGCAACTCGGCGGCTAGGCGTACTCCGAGATCATCTGTTTCTCGACCGAGAAGGCGTTGACTCGCTTCAAGACCGGCAACTTCGCCTTCGACGCCCAGACGACGGCCGTGGCGCTCAAGTCCGGGGCGGGCGCCAACGCCAAGTACTCCGACGGCGTCGCGGTCTTCACAATGGACGAGTCGGGCCTGATGTTCGAGGCCTCGGTCGGCGGCCAGAAGTTCAGCTATCAGGCCAAGTGACCATCAGGCCATGTGAGAGGGTGGATCACGGACGCCCCACGCTCGGCGATGCCGCCGATGCACACACGAAAGAGGTGAATCATGCTCCGTTGGGCCTTTGTCTTTCTCATCTTTGCCCTCGTCGCCGGGTTGCTGGGCTTCACCGGAATCGCTGGCCAGTCCATGTCCTTCGCGAGAATCCTGTTTGTGGTCTTCCTCGTGATCTTCCTGGCAGGCCTGATGTACAGCTTGCTCACGGGAAGGCGGGCGAAGGGGATGTAGACATGCCACGTTTCACGCCGCCGCCCTGCCGAGAGGCCGATCGGGCCGACACGCCGGGGCGAGAGAGAGGTTTCGCATGAACATCCTGCTCGTATCGCCGCGAACGCCCGACACCTTCTGGAGTTTCAACCACGTGCTCCCGCTGGTGGGACGCAAGTCCGCCTTCCCGCCGCTGGGGCTGCTCACCGTGGCCGCCATGCTGCCTCCGTCGTGGAACTTGCGGCTGGTGGATCTCAACGTGAGACCGCTGGAGGACGCCGAGATTGCGTGGGCCGACGCCGTCTTCGTCTCGGCGATGATCGTGCAGGAATCGTCGGTGCGGGACGTCATCGCCCGCGTAAAGGCGTCGGGAAAGCCCGTCGTCGCGGGAGGCCCGCTCTTCACCACCGGGTCGGAGCGGTTCCCCGAGGTCGCCTGCTGCGTGGTGGGCGAGGCCGAGGACATCATGCCCTCGCTCGTCGCGGACCTCGCCGCCGGATGCCTCAAGCCGCGGTATCAGGCGGCCGAGCGGCCCGACATCACGAAGACGCCGCTCCCGCGGTGGGACCTGATCGACGTGCAAGACTACGTCACCATGTCGATCCAGTGCTCGCGAGGGTGCCCATTTGATTGCGAGTTCTGCGACATCACGGCGGTGTACGGACGCGTGCCGCGGGTCAAGACCCCCGAGCAGGTCGTCGCCGAACTCGACGCCGTGCTCGCCACGGGGTGGAGCGGCGCGATCTTCATCGTCGACGACAACTTCATCGGCAACAAGGCGAGGGCCAAGACGCTGCTGCGGGCGATGATCGCGTGGCGAGCGCAGCGTCGCGCGTCGATGAACTTCACGACCGAAGCGTCGATGAACCTCGTCGACGATCCGGAACTGCTGGACCTGATGGTTCAGGCGGGATTCAAGAATGTCTTCATCGGCATCGAGAGCCCGCAGGAGGAGAGTCTCAAGGAGTGCAAGAAGGTCCAGAACACCCGACGCGACCTGGTGGCCTCGGTGCGGACCATCCACAAGGCCGGCATCCAGGTCATGGCGGGCTTTATCGTCGGGTTCGACAACGACAAGGAGGGGATCTTCGAGCAGCAGCGGCGCTTCATCCAGCAAGCCGGCGTCGCGACCGCGATGGTCGGCCTGCTCACCGCCCTCCCCGGCACGCGGCTCTTCACGCGGCTCACGAGCGAAGGCCGCATGATCGGCCGCAGCACGGGCAACAACCTCGACGCCGTCCTGAACTTCGTCCCCACCCTCGATCCGGCCATGCTCACCGATGGGTACAGGCGGCTGGTCAAGGACCTGTACGCGCCAAGGGTCTACTACCAACGCACGCTGACCTTCCTCCGCGATTACTGCCCCGCCGGCCCTCGCACGCGGCCTCACATGGGAGACATGCTCGCCTTCCTTCGGTCGCTCTGGGTCATGGGCGTCGTGGAACCAGGCCGCCTCGAGTTCTGGAAGTTCTTGGGCCGCTCGTGGGTGTTCCACCGCAACGCCTTCGCCGAGGCCGTCGAACTCGCCATCCGCGGCTATCACTTCCGGGCCGTCGCAGACCGGCTCTAGCCACCCCGCGAGGCGAGTGACCAAAGGGCCGGCCCCCGATGGCCGTCACGACGGCGCCACACGCGTGATCGATGCGGATGCCGACAGGTCGGCCGCGCGAAGACCTCGTCGCGATCGTCGTTGGTCGCGAGGCGACCACTCGCACGATGAAGCCCTACGCTGACGCCAGCCGCCTCCTGCACGCTCGGAGGCCGCGTCGGAGGAGAGTGATGCACGCCGATCTGCACTTGGCCATGACCACGCCGTTCGGGTTCGACACGCCCGGCGACATCCTCTTGTCGCTGATCATCATCGCGTTGCCGATCGTCACCGCCATCGTTTTGCTGCGCGAAATGCGCCGCGCCGCGAGCATCGCGCCGATCCTCAAGTGGACGCTACTTCCAAACCTGCTGGCGTTTCCGCTCTACCCGCTCATCTTCTTCCTCGACGACCTCAGCCGGACGGTCGGCAGTTTGTGGTTGCCGGCATTCATGATCCTGTGCATGCTGCTGCACTCTGGAAGCGGGTTCCTGATCAAGCGACGCATCTTCGGCACCGCCCGTCTGGCCAAGGGCATGGTCTGCGATGCGTGCCTGTATCCCCAGCCCGCGTCCGTCGCTTCCGAGGGCGGCCGCTGCCCGGAGTGCGGCCGGACATGGACCGAGGGAGAACTGCCCAACCGCTGGCAGCAGGCCGCCCTGTACGGCCGCGCCCGCTGGCCTTGAACCGCCGCCGCCGCCCGTCGCTCACACGCTCCATCCCCCGCCTCGGGCATTTCTACAAATTGACCACCTGATGGCTAAAAATCAACCACTATCTGGCCAATAATCAACCGTGCTTCGACGACACATCGAACCCCTCGTGCGAGCCGCACTTGCCGACACGCCCGTCGTGCTCGTGCATGGTGCCCGCCAGACCGGCAAGACCACGCTGTCCCGCCATCTTGTCGAGGCCACGCCCGGGTGGTCCTACCTCACCTTCGACGATGCCACGCAGTTGGCCGCCGCATCGGCGGACCCACGCGGCTTTCTGTCCACGCTGGGCCCATGCACCGTGATCGACGAGGTGCAGCGAGTCCCCGCGCTCTTTCCGGCCATCAAGGCCATCGTCGACATGGACCGCCGCCCCGGCCGCTTCCTGCTCACCGGTTCCGCCAACGTGCTGCTGGTGCCCAGACTCTCCGAATCGTTGGCGGGCAGGATCGAGCTCGTCACGCTCTGGCCCCTGTCGCAAGGCGAACTGTCGGGACGCGTCGAGCGGTTCATTGATGCCGCCTTCGCCCCGAATGTCTCCGCCTCCCTCGTCGCCGATCGCGCCGGCCCGCCGCTGGCCACTCGCATCCTCGGCGGCGGCTTCCCGGAGCCGCTGGAACGCACCGACCCCGCGAGGCGAGCGGCATGGTTCACGTCCTACCTCTCGACCACCCTGCAACGCGACATCCGCGACCTCGCCAACATCGAGGGTTGGGCGGATCTCCCCCGATTGCTGGCGCTGCTGGCCTCTCGCACGAGCGGCCTGCTCAACTTCTCCGACCTCTCCCGCGGCTTGTCGATGCCCCTCACGACGCTCAAACGCTACCTCGCCCTCCTCGAAGCGACATTCATGGTCGTGACCATTCCGGCGTGGTCCTCCAACGCCGGCCTCCGCCTGACCAAGTCGCCCAAACTCATGGTGGCCGACACGGGTCTGGCCTGCCAGCTGCTCGGCATGGACGAAGCCCGCCTGGCCCGCGACGGCACCGCCCGCGGCGCACTGCTGGAGAACTTCGTGGCCATGGAGTTGATGAAGCAGGCCACGTGGAGCGCCACGCGCGTGCGACTTTTCCACATGCGAACGCCCGCGGGGAAGGAGGTCGATCTGGTGCTCGAGGACGCTGCGGGACGAATCGTCGGCATCGAGGTCAAGTCAGCGGCCACCGTGAACGCCGATGACTTCAAGGGCCTGCGAGCCCTCCGCGAGATGGCGGGCGCGAAGTTCATTCGCGGCATCGTGCTTCACGACGGCGATACGACGGTGCCCTTCGAACCGAACCTGGTGGCGATGCCGCTGGCGACGTTGTGGGTGGCGTGACGCCGGGGGGCTGACGGCCCGATTCAGCAGGCACGTGCCGCGGGACGAAGGTCACCCGAGCAGGGCCGCCCCTCGCTCCACTCACCGGCACCTCGAGGACCACGGAACACCCACACCAAGGGCCTGCTCATGAGACCCAACGACGCGTGCTTCTCCGCTCTCGGCGACTTCGAGCCCGAGCCTTCTCCCCGAACTCCTTCCCCAACGTCTGGCGGAGCTGCGAGAACAGGCCACGCCGAGCCGCGATCAGTCGAGCCCGAGATCCTCGACCAACCTCGCCTCGGGCATGATCAACTTCGGATCCATCGCGAACTCCGTCACAAGGACGTCGCGAAGCACCCGCATCGCTCGGTCCTCCCGCGAGAGGCCGGGGCCCGAGCCTGGCCCCACGGCTTCGCATCGATCAACCAGATGTCCGACGCTCGAGAGGCCGGGCGCAAACCAAACCCGCCAAGGCTCGATCATCATCGCACCAAAGGCCATCCACACGCCCGCTCCGAGCGGCACGTAGAGCAGACTCCACCAGGAACCCGCGTACGCATGCCATGCCGCCACAGCGAGGCTTGCCGTCGCGATCATCCACAGGCCACACCGTCGCACGCGGCGGATGCGTGGGCTGAACTCAAGGTCCGGCAAGGCAATCTCGCGGCCGACCGCCCTCCATCGCTTGCGGCGAGTCGCGATCGGGAAGATGGTGGCGAGCGACGTCGATTCCTGCACCTCCTGCCCCACCGACTTCAGGAGCGCCTGCCTCACCAGTTCCACGTGATGCTCACGACTCAATGGAATGGCCTTCGCGATCTCGCTCAGGAGGTCCGCGACCGTCCGGGAACGACTCCCGAAGTCGTGCGGCAACCGGACACCCAGCCTCTCCTCGATGCCCAACGCAATGTCGACAAGATCCAGCCCCATCAAGACTGACGGTAGCGGACCAGCCAACCCGAACTCCCGATTCAACAGGGAACGGCCCTCGGTTCGGCCGCCCCGCCGATGGTGAACCCCTTCGCTGCAACCCACCGCCCCGTCCACCACGCCACGCCCCCAAAACGCGAAAAGCCCTGCTCACGCAGGGCTTCTCTTCAAGCGAGGCGGACGGGACTCGAACCCGCAACCACCGGATCGACAGTCC
>JBAXFU010000031.1:0-32917 GCA_037139735.1 Phycisphaerae bacterium | reverse complement strand
GACCTTGCGGTCAGGACCTTGCGGTCAGGACCTTGCGGTCAGGACCTTGCGGTCAAGACCTTGCGGTCAAGACCTTGCGGTCAAGACCTTGCGGTCAGGACCTTGCGGTCAAGACGCTGCGGTCAAGACCCTGCCTATCGGCCACGATCCTGTGGGCTTGGCGTGGCCGTCGAGTCGCACATCTTCATCACACGTTGAAGCTTCGAGTGACGCGGTGCCGTGAACGCCGCGTTGCTCTGTTTTTGGAGTGGCGTGCGATCAGGGTGGGATGTGGTGGGGTGGGCTGGCGTGGCCGCACCCTTCGGTGGCGTGTGTGGACGATCTCCGCGGCATCCCATGGCGAAGCTCAAGGGCAGCATGTCGCCAGGAGCGATCGGGCGACTTTGACGGATCACCCATGAAAACGTGGCGTTGGCATGGTCGACGACGGCGGTTCGCCGCGGCACGACCCGGGAGCGAGCGGCAGCTTCACCTTCGGGACCCATTGGCAAGCACGAGCTTTCGGGGCCAACTCACATCGCCCACGGTGCGGGTTCCTTTCACCCGCCGCCATGTTCGTGACCCCCCGAGGGCCCCGAGACGGTCCCGCTGCAGCCGCCTGATGTTTGCTGGTGATCCGTATTCGACCGTGGGGACGGAGCGATGCCGGCCGCATCGTCGCGCGTGGTGGGGTGGGTCGCGCGTCTGAGGTTTCGCCGCGGGCGGTCGCGTTCTCGCCGCCGGCGGTCAGGTCCTTGCCGCCGGTTGCCACGGCGATGCCGCTCTGAGCGAGAACCTGCCGGAGACCGCCGTCAGATCGGGGATGCCTTCGCCCGGTGACGACCCCAACTTCTTTGCTTCCCCCCGGAAGTCGAAGGAACCGTCATCGAGCCGTCCACCCAACGTGACCTCCACCCGTAGCGTGCTGCCCGGCGGCATGAAGGTTCCGTACTTGAGGGCCCTGACCTTCGAGAGGACAAAGTGGCCTTCGGGCCGGGTTCCCAGCAGGGTTCTCGCGGCCTGCACCATCGCCTCGAGCATCATCACGCCCGGCAGCACCGGGAAGGTCGGGAAGTGATCCTGAAGATACTCCTCCGCCATCGTGATGTGCTTGATGGTCACGATGCGAGCGTCGTCGCGTTCAACCACCCTGTCCACAAGGTTGAAGTGCATGGAGAAACATAGCGCACGCGAACGGTCCTTTGCTACCCTCCTCCCGCGTGCCCCTCGTGAGCGATCAGGCCATCTGCATCCGGCACTGGGACTGGTCCGAGACCAGCCAGACGGTCTCCCTCTTCGCTCGCGAACACGGCATCATCCGAGGCATCGCCAAGGGCGCCAGGCGAGAGCATTCCACGTTTTCCGGCGGCATCGAACTCATGACCCGCGGCGAGGTGGTCGTCAGTCTCAAGCCCACCGACGCCCTCTCGACGCTCACGGCGTGGGATCTCCAGGAGACCTTCCGCGCCAGCCGGGCCTCCTTGGCCGGGTTCTATGGCGGGATGGCGATTCTCGACGTCGTCCAACATTCGCTTCAGCCCGCGGATCCGCACCCGGCGTTCTACGACGCCGCGGTGGCCGGCCTCCGGGGGCTCGCCGTGACGGGGAAGGAGCGAGAGGCGGTGCTCGGCGTGGTCTGGCGGGCGTTGGTCGAGACGGGGCACGCGCTGGAACTTTCGCTGGACATCCGCTCGGGCGAACCGCTTGCCGACGGGGCGGTGTACGGCTTCTGGCCAGGCCTTGGCGGCTTCAGTTCCGACACGACGCCTCCAACGCTGACGGCCGAACCCAATCTCCAGACGGTGTGGAAGGTTCGCCGCGAGACGCTGCACTTCTTGCGGGTCGCGTCGTCCGTCGCCGAGGCAGAGGCTTCCTCCGAGACGTTGCGACGAGGGATGCAGTTGCTGCTGGCTTACTTCAGGTGGATCTTCGGCGATGAGGTGCGAGCCTTGGCGCAGTTCGTGGCCATGACCGATCGATAGTCCCGAGCGGCAAGGCCTGATCGACCCATCCTGATCGACCCATCGGGATGATGGTCAAGGCCTGCGCTCAACCCTTTATGGGGAGCAGGCGACCGACGGTCACGGGCGTCATCGGGAACGCCTCGTGCACCGCGTGGAGGTCCTTGAGCGTCACCGCGGCCAGTCGGTCGAGTTCATGTTCGAGGGGCATGTACCGGCCGAGCGATGTCCACATGCGTCCGAGTCGGTGCATTCGGTCATGCGGCCGTTCGCCGCCGATGGTCGCGCCGGTGACGAACTTGTTGAGCAGGCGATCGATGTCGTCCTGCACGAGCGAGTCCGCAATCGACGCCAACTGCTTGCCGATGATCGACCAGATCTCCTCGAGGCGTTCGGGTTCGCCGCTGGCGTAGACGAAGAACTCGCCGAACCCGTCGTGGGCGTCGAAACTGGCCTGCGCCTCCTCCGCGAGGCCCGGCTCGATGAGTGCCCAGTGCAGCCGGCTGTTGTCGGGAGCGCCCAGGATCTGCGCGAGGATGCCCGCGGCATAGCGTCGCTCGTCGGCGATCGCCGGCGCATCGCACATCGCGAGCACGTAGCCCCGCGTCACCTTCTCGTCGCGCAGCGTGAAGTCCGAGCCCACGAGCCTGGGGGGCGACGAATCGCGGGTCACGCCGGTGCGACGCCACGAGCCGCATCGCTCGGCGACGAGATCGACGATGCGGTCGAAGTCGAGCTTGCCCGCCAGCGCGATGATCGTGTTGTCCGCGGCATAGCGGTCGTCGAAGTACGCCTTCATGCGGTTGCGAGGCAGGGCGGTGATCGTTTCCGTGGTGCCCAGGACGCGGTGCGAGAGGGGGTGCGGGCCGAAGTGCCGCTCGACGCACGCCTCGTACAGGACCCAGAAGGGATTGTCCTTGTACATCGCGATCTCCTCGAGGATCACGCCCTTCTCGGTCTCGAAGTCGCCCTGATTGAGGGCCGGACGCATCATCGTCGCGAGCAGTTCGACGGCGCGGGGAAGGGCCTCGGGGAGCACGTGCGCGTAGAAGCACGTCATCTCGTTGCTCGTGAATGCGTTGTTTCTCGCGCCGATGGCGTCGAAGGCCTGATTGAGTTGCTCGGCCGACATCGAGTCCGTGCCCTTGAACATCATGTGCTCGAGGAAGTGACTGACGCCCATGTCGCGAGCGGACTCGTCGCGTGCGCCGGTCCGCACGAAGAAGCCCGCCGCCGCGGAATGCGCAGCGGGGTCGATCTCGGCGATGATCGTGAGGCCGTTGTGGAGGGTGGCGTGACGGAAGGCGTAGGGCATCGACCCTGAGGGTATCAGGACCCCAGGGCCGCACGCAAGCGGCGGCAGGTTTCCTCTGGCGCGGAGGAGCCGCAGACGCAGGACGAGACCGCCACGCCCCGAACCCCGACGGCGGCCAACGCCGCGACGTTGTCCGCGGTGATGCCCCCGATGGCGAGGTGGGGGAGCATGTCGGGCAGCTCGAGGCAGGCCTTCAACGCCTCGGGGCCGGCGATGACGGGCTTGTGCTTGGTGGTGGTGGGGAACATCGGACCGACGCCGCAGTAGTCCGCGCCGGCGCGCCGAGCCGCGGCGGCCTCCTCTGGCGACGAGGTGGAGACGCCCACGAGGAGCGAGGTTCCGGCCAGTCGACGAACCTGCTCGACAGAGAGATCCTGCCTGCCGACGTGAACGCCGGCGACGCCCGCCACGAGCGCCACGTCGACGCGGTCGTTGACGATCACGGCGGCTCCGAAGGGACGGGCCAGCGTCGCCAGCCGTTCTGCGCGCTCGGCCAGCAGGCCGCCTTCGAGGGTCTTCTCGCGAAGTTGCAGGCAGTCCGCGCCGCCCTCGAGGGCGCGGCGGGCGACCTCCTCCCACGTCAGGTGCGTGCACAACGCCTCGGTGATCAGCACGCACAAGGACCACTGCGGCGCACGGCCCCCCGCGAGCGAGAGCCGAAGGTCCCGCTCGAGGGCGTACGCGTCGTAGCGGACGCGTTCGATCAGCCGGGCGTCGGCGCCCTGGACGCACTTGAACGCCTCCTCGAGCGAGCGGAGCGCTTCGGTGAGGCGGCTTCCCGCCGCGGCGGCGACCTCGTCGAGCGACGGGCGGTCGAACTCGTCGCTCGCCTTGATCGACACGCCGACGTCGCCGGGGGTGTCGCGCGACGCGAGTCGCCGCACCGGGTCGACCCCGACGAGGGCGCGTGTCAGGTCGTGCCGGAGCGACTTGGCCCGTTCCGTCAGTTGGCCGTCGTCGAGCGAGAAGCGAGCAATGTCCTCGAGGGTCCGCAGGGCCTCGCGGGCGCGGTTGAAGGTTGCGTCGATGATCCTCAAGGCCCCTTGCATGCCGGAACATAGGCCGCACGGGTCCGCAGGACGTCTTCAGCCCCTACGCTTCCCGCACGTACATGGCAGGCGTCGACACCACGAATCCGTTCAGCACGCCGGGCGACTCGGGGCTCCCGGGTCGATCGGTCCGGCGTCCCTCGGTCGACCTGGCCACCGACGCGCTCCTCGCGGATCTGTTCATCCACGCCACCAACTGCGTGCGAGCCTTCGGCGACTTTCACCTGGCCGTCTCCGCGGGCGAGCAGATCGAACCCGCGCTGATGCGGCTCATGTACGACCCGGGGTTTCGCGACTTTCCCTGGACCCGCACCCGCCTGTGGATGGTCGACGAACTCGACGTCCCGGGCGACGACCCTCGGCGGCGGAGCACGCGGTTGCTCGAAACCATCGTCGCGTGCTCGGGCATGCCCGAGGCCCAGTTCCTGCCCTTGACCTGCGGCGACGGACCCAGGGCCTACGAGGCACGCCTCCGGGAGCACCTCGAGTGGAGGGAACGCGGGCAAGACCGGATCGACTGCTGCCTCTTCGCGACTCGGCCGGTCGGCGACATCGAGGCCTTCACCTCGCACGCCGGCGTGGTGCTCGGCGAGGAGTTCATTCGCTCCGCTCGACTCATCAGCGTGCTCGTCTCCGAACCGCGAGACGCCGCCGCCGAGTCGCTTCAACGCTGGGCCCTGACCAACCGCCATCGCCTCGTGCCCCTCGGCGGGGATCTGGTCTGGTACCTGGGAGACCGGGAGGACCCGGGCATTGCGCTCGCCGACTGAGTCCTCCTCGCATCATCTTCCCCTTGAGCCCGTTCCGACGTCCGCACGAGCATCACATGGCCCAACTTTCCGTCGAACCCAACGACCAGATCACCTTCAAGGTGCGGCACCGCGACGACCACATGCTGGTGGTCGGCAAGCCCTCGGGCATCGTGACCACTCCCGGCAAGGGACACGATCGCAACTCGCTCCTCAACGGGCTCTTCGCGCAGCACGGCGAGCGTCTCCAGCAACTCGGCAAGGGACGCGACTTCGGGCTCCTTCACCGTCTCGATCGCGCCACCAGCGGCCTGGTCATCGTGGCGCTTTCCAGGGAGTGCTACGACGGCCTTCGGGACGCCTTCGAGACGCGGGCCGTCGCCAAGTACTACTGGGCCGTCGTCAAGCAGGCTCCGAAGAAACCCGTCGGCGTGATCAATCGCCCGTTGCTCGAGTACACCGGCAAGGTTGCCGGTGATGCCAGACCGAAGAAACTCGCCAAGGTCGCGGCCTCGGGCAAGCCGTCGGTCACAGCCTACCGCGTGCTCGCCGCGTCGTCCTCGGGCGCGTTGCTCGAGTGCCGGGCGGTGACGGGACGTCTGCACCAGATTCGCGTCCACCTCGAGTCGATCGGCTGTCCGGTGTTGGGCGACGACTTCTACGGCCCGACGGCGATCCGCGACGCCGCGCCGCGTCTGGCGCTGCACGCCCATCGGATCGTCCTGACCCATCCCGTCACCGGCGAACGGGTCGACGTTCGGTCCCCTTGGCCCGCGGATCTTCGGTCGCTGCTCAAGCGGATGAACCTGCCGCGGCCCGATGAGAAGGCGCAGGGGCCGGGCGAAGTTGAACCCGCGGCCAACGGCTGACCTTCGCGTGCAGGGGGCTCACGAAGGATCGATGGCTTCCGCGGCTTCCAGGATGGCGCGGTTGGCCAGACGCATGCCCGTGCTCGTCAGTCGCCAGCGGCCGTCGCAGTCGTCGAGCATGCCCTGACGACTCATGTCGCGGGACCAGCGTTCGAGCCGGTCGCGGCGGGGAGCATCGATCGCGCCTGCCCGCCCGAGCATCGCCGCGGCATCGACTCCTTCGACGAGCCGCAGCCCCGTCATCATCGCCTCGACCAGGTTGCGGACGCCGTCGGGCGCCTCCGCCTCGGCGATCAACGCCGTCCCGTCGGGCGTTTCGCGGAGGTAATCGTCGAGTCGCGGGCGGTTCTTCCATCGAAGGCCGTCGATGTGCCCGCTGGCGGAGGGCCCCGCCGCGAGCCAGTTGCCCTGACGCCAGTAGACCAGATTGTGTCGGCATTCGGCGCCGGGCCGGGCGAAGTTGCTCAACTCGTACCGCGGCAGGCCGCGGCGTTCGAGCGCGTCGACCGTCGCCTCGAACATGTCCGCCTCGAGGTCGTCGTCCATCGGGGCGAAGTCCCCGCGTTCGAGACGCGCGGTCATGGCCGTTCCCTGTTCGTAGGTGAGTCCGTAGCACGAGAGGTGTTCGGTGCCCAGCGAGCACGCCATGTCGAGGTCGCCGAGCCAGTGGGCCATCGTTTGGCCCGGGATGCCGAAGATGAGGTCGATCGACCGGCGCGAGATGCCGGCCCCGTGCACTCGCTCGAGGGCTCGTTCCACGTTGGCCGGGTCGTGCCGGCGTTCGAGCGTCTGCAGGTGTGCGGCGTTGAAGGACTGGGCCCCCATGCTGACGCGGGTGACGCCTCCAGTGGCGAGCGTGTCGGCCAGCTCATCGGTCACCGTCTCGGGGTTGCACTCGACGGTGAACTCCCCGCCGCGGCTCGCCATGGATCCGCTTCCGAAGAGTTCGTCCAATCTGCGAAGCAGGGTCCGCCAGAGGGCCGGGCTGAGAAGGCTGGGGGTGCCGCCGCCGACAAAGAGCGTCTCGAGGGGCGTGCGAGCCCAGGGGGCGAGGGCTTCGAGTTCCTCCAGCAGCCGCCGCACGAAGGGTTCTTGGCGGTCACGGGTGTCGACAATGCTGTAGAAGTCGCAGTAGTGACACTTGTGGAAGCAGAATGGGACGTGGATGTACAGACTCGATGCCGCGGCGGGCCGGGCCCGGGCCAACGCCGCACCGGCATGGAGCGGGGCGTCGCCGCCGCCGAGGACGGGCAGGGAACGCAGGGCGGGACGGGAACCGGGAGGGGGTGGATGCGACAACGGCTGATCGTACGATGGCCCGTATACTTCCTCGCCGTTCGGAGCCCGGAAACGCTGGTCGATGGGTGGGGACCGGAAAGGACTGCGGAATGAACGTCTCACTGGTGCTGGTGAAGGCCGATGGAACACAGCGGGAAGTGGCCCTGCGAAAGCCGGTCGGGGTCATCGGGCGACAGACCGACTGCAGCATCCGCATCCCCAGCGCCAGCGTGTCGAGGCATCACTGCGAGATCTCCGTCGACGAGGCGGGAGGCGTCTCGCTGCGGGACCTTGGATCCAGCAACGGCACCTACGTCAACAGGCAGCGGATCGAGCAGGCCAAGGTCAAGGCAGGCGACCTGATCTCGCTGGGCGGTTTCGTCTTCGTGGTTCGCGTCGATGGGAAGCCCACGGCCGTCAATGCCGAAGACGCCATCGAGGATGGTCTGGTCGAGACGGGGGGCGGTGCGGCGGCGGCCGAGTCCCGACCGACGGCCGCGACCGTCGTGGCGCCGCAGCCCAAGGCCGCGTCCAAGTCGCCGGCTCGCAAGCCGCTGACGTCCGATGACAGCAGCATGGCTGACTTTGACTTCCTCGGCGACGACGACGATCTCAAGAAGCAACCCAAGCTCTGAGGCACGGCGGTCGACGCTCGGGCGTCCGGGCCGGTTCGAGTCGCTGATCAGGCCGCCTCATTGGGACGGTTCGCCGGCGGCTGCGGCGGAAGCGATGGGGAACCTGAACCCTTGAGGGCCGGCACGCGGATGTTGGTGCCGCACGCGCGGCACCTGACCGTCTTTCCTCGGCAGTTGTGCGGCACCATCAGCACCTTGCGGCAGGTGAGGTTGGGGCACATGATGCTGATGTTGGATTCGGTTTCCTTGGGCACGATCCAAGTCCTCGCTTTGACCCACGAGATCATCGACCGTTCGGCGGGGCGCCTTCATCGAGGTCGCGCACGTTCAGCCACGGGTGGGTGATCCGGGCGCCTCGAACGGGGAGCGAGCCAACCGTCAGGTTGCACTATGGGACTACCCTTCCCGCCGACGGGACGCGTCGTTCGCATTCCGTCAGTCATGAGGCGATCCCGATTTCGTCCCGCGAGGAACCAGCATGCCCGATCCAGGCGGCCATGAACAGAAGCTCCCCTCCGCCACGGCCAACTGCACCGCCGTGGTGGGTTTGCAGTGGGGCGACGAGGGCAAAGGCAAGGTGGTGGACCTCCTGGCCCCCGGTCACGACGCGGTGGCCCGGTACAACGGTGGCGCCAATGCCGGCCATTCGGTGGTCGTCGACGGCAAGCGATTCTCGCTGCACCTGATCCCTTCGGGCATCCTGTACCCCGGCAAGCGGGCCGTGATCGGCAACGGGGTGGTGGTGGATCCGTGGAAACTCGTCGAGGAACTCGAGGGGCTGGCTTCGAAGGGAGTCGACGCCTCGGGATTGATGGTGTCTCGCCAGGCTCACGTGGTGATGCCGTACCACAAGATCGAGGACGGCCTGCGGGAGGACCTGCTGAGCCGTCGCGACGGGGGTTCGGCGGCGATCGGCACGACCCGTCGCGGGATCGGTCCGGCCTACGCCGAGAAGGTGCAGCGTGCCGCGGCGATTCGCATGGGTGATCTGGTGCGACCCGCCGTGCTGCGTGAGCGAGTGCAGGTGGCGTGCGCCCTGAAGGCGGGGATGCTCGCCGAGTGGGCGGTCGGACGCACGGACGCCGAGCGACGCTCGGCGAGCGTGGACGGCCTCGTCGACGCCGCGTCCGCCGTCGGAGAGCGGCTGCGACCCTTGATGGGCGACACGACGCGCGAACTGCACGGCGTGCTGGCCCGCGGCGGGAAGATCCTCTTCGAGAGCGCCAACGGCACGCTGCTCGACGTCGATCACGGAACGTTCCCCTTCGTCACCGGCTCGAGCTGCGTGGTGGCCGGCGTGGGGACCGGCGCGGGCGTGCCTCCGACGCGTCTGAAGCGAGTCGTGGGGATCATGAAGGCCTATTCGACGCGGGTGGGGGCGGGGCCGCTGCCCACCGAGTTGCACGACCAGACGGCGCATCGGATCCGCGAGCGAGGCCGCGAGTACGGGACGACGACCGGGCGTCCCCGCAGGGTCGGGTGGCTCGATCTCGTGGCGGTGCGCTACTCGGCGATGATCAACGGCGCGACGGGCATCTGCATCACGCTGCTCGACGTGCTCGCGGGCCTCGAGTCGCTCAGCGTCTGCACGTCGTACGAGATCGACGGCGAGCGGACGATCGACTTTGCGCCCGATGCCGCCACGCTCGCGGGCGCGTCGCCGGTGTATCGCACGCTGGAGGGGTTCGACGCTGACCTCTCCGGGGTGCGGGCGATGGCGGATCTGCCCGCGGCCGCAAGGCGGTACGTCGACTTCGTGGAGGAGTTCACGGGCGTGCCGGTCGAGATCGTGAGCGTCGGGCCGGGGCGAGAGCAGACCATCGTCCGGTGAGCCAAGTGAGGGCGGCGCCGGCATGCCGCCGAGGTTGACACGCCGTGAGCATCGGAGCGCCACGACCAACCCCGATCGATCCGAACGACCCCGGCGTGCAGTCGGCCTTGGCCGCGATTCGCGCGTTCAACCCGCAGGCCGATCCGCTGGGCTCGTTGCCCGACGTGCATCCCGCGCGGATCCCTCGCCACATCGCCATCATCATGGACGGAAACGGTCGGTGGGCGACGGCTCGGGGCTTTCCCAGGCAGTTCGGACACGTCAACGGAGCCGCCAGCGTGCGGGCGGTGCTCGAGGAGTGCGTGCGACTGGGCGTTCGCTGCCTCACGCTCTACTCGTTCAGTCTCGAGAACTGGAAGCGACCGACCGACGAGATCGAGGCGTTGATGCAACTCTGCCGCACCTATGTCGAGGGCGAGGAGGAGCAGATGCGACGAGAGGGCATCCGCTTCAGGGTCATCGGCCGTCGCGAGGGATTGCCCGGCCCCGTCCTCGAGACGATCGACAAGGCGGTGGCCTCGACGCGAGCCAACAGCCGGTGCACCCTGTGCCTCGCCATCAACTACGGCGGCAGGGCCGAACTCGTCGACGCCGCCCGGCGACTCGGCGAGCGGGTGGCGAGGGGTGAGTTGACGCCCGACGCCATCGATGAACGCGCCTTGGCCGCGGAACTGACGACCGCAGGCATGCCGGATCCCGACCTGCTGGTGCGGACGGCCGGCGAACTGCGCGTGAGCAACTTCCTGCTGTGGCAGATCAGCTACGCCGAGATCCACGTCACGCCCACGCTCTGGCCCGACTTTGGCATCGGGCACCTGCACGAGGCGATCCGAGACTTCGCGGGACGCAGCCGCCGATTCGGCGGCGTCGAGGAGGTGGTGGGCCATGGGTAGGCGACTGCTCCTGGGGCCGATCATGATCGCGGTGATGCTCGCGGGCCTCTGGCTCGACGAACGGCTCGACGCCCAGGCCGCTCCGGCCTGGCTGCGGCCGCTCCTCCGCGAGACGTGGCCGCCGGGCGTCATCATCTTCGGCTTTGTCGCCGTGCTGGCGTGCCTTGCGGCGGCCGAGTTGGCCGCGATCCTGCGGGACAAGGGCATTCTCGCCTCCCGTCGCATCTGCACGTTCGCCGCGCTTCTGGGCGTGTGCGTCTCGGCGTTCGTGCCCGCCGAGGTCGGCGCGGTGGATGCCGTCGCCGTCACCGCCATGTCGGCGATGGCCGTGCTGGCCGTGTCGATCGTCTTCTTCGCGAGATACAAGACCGTGGAGGGCGTTGTCGCCGCCACGGGCGGCGCGCTGCTGGCGTATGTCTATCTCGGCCTGATGTTCGGGTTTCTCGTGGCCATTCGACGCGAGCATTCCGTCTGGTCGCTCCTCTGGGTCGTCATGGTCACCAAGGCGTGCGACATCGGGGCGTACTTCACGGGCACCGCGATCGGACGTCACAAACTCATCCCCTGGCTCAGTCCGGGCAAGACGTGGGAGGGGTTGGCCGGCGGCGTCGTGCTCTCGTGCGTCGCGGGGGCGGCCGGGGCAGGACTGCTCGGCCGTGCATCGACGCCCGCGGGCACGATCATGATCATCGCGGCGGCCGCCGGGGCGCTCGGGGTCATCGGACAAGGGGGCGATCTCCTCGAAAGCGTCCTGAAGCGGGACGCGGGCGTCAAGGACTCCGGACGGTCGATTCCGGGATTCGGCGGCATCCTCGACGTGATCGACTCGCCGCTCCTGGTGGGCCCGTTCGCCTATTGGTGGCTGCGCTGGCTCGACTCGTCGGGTTGAGCGACGAGCCGCCGCGTTCGGGTGCGACGACCCTACCTTTGGTGGCTCGCCGACGCGCGACCGGGGCGGCCCCGGAGCCCGTGGCGGCATCAGTCACCATACCGGAACACTCCTCATGTCGTTTGAAATCACGTCGGTCAAGGCGCGTCAGATCCTCGACTCCCGAGGCAATCCCACCGTGGAGGTCGAGGTCAAGCTCGAGTCGGGCTTCATCGGACTCGCCGGCGTGCCCAGCGGCGCGTCCACGGGCGAGAACGAGGCCTGCGAACTCCGCGACGGCGACAAGCAGGTGTATCTCGGCAAGGGGGTCTTGAAGGCCGTGGCGAACGTCAACGAGCGGATCGCCCCCGAACTGCTCGGCATGGACGCGAGGCGTCAGGAGGAGATCGACGGTCTGCTCTGCCGCCTCGACGGCACGCCCAACAAGGCGTCGCTGGGCGCCAACGCGATTCTCGGCGTCAGCATGGCCGTCGCGAAGGCCGCGGCCGAGGCGTCGGGCCTGCCCCTGTACCGCTATCTCGGCGGCAGCGGCGCGAAGGTCCTGCCGGTGCCGATGATGAACATCCTCAACGGCGGCAAGCACGCCGACAACACCGTGGACTTCCAGGAGTTCATGATCCAGCCGTGGGGCTTCGATTCCTTCGCCGAGGCGATGCGAGCGGGCGTCGAGATCTATCACACCCTGCGGAAGGTGCTGCACGACAAGCACCTTTCGACCTCCGTGGGCGACGAGGGCGGCTTCGCCCCCAACCTCAAGAGCAACGAGGAGGCCCTGCAGATCATCGAGCAGGCCGTGGCCAAGTCCGGATACAAGTGGGGCGAGCAGATCTTCGTGGCGCTCGATCCGGCCACCAGCGAGTGCTGGAACGAGGCCGAGAAGGCGGGCAAGCACGGCTACCTGATGTTCAAGAGTTCGAAGGAAGTGCTCTCGAGCGAGCAGATGATCGACCTGTGGGCGGGTTGGTGCCGCAACTATCCGATCCGCTCCATCGAGGATGGCTTGGCCGAGAACGACTGGGCGGGTTGGCGCACCCTCACGCAGCGGCTGGGCGAGAAGGTGCAACTGGTGGGCGACGACCTGTTCGTCACCAACCGCGCGTTCCTGCAGAAGGGCCTCGATCAGGGATGCGCCAACGCCATCCTGGTCAAGGTGAACCAGATCGGCACTCTCTCCGAGACCTTCGACGCCGTGAATCTCGCCATGCGGAACCGATACTCGGCGATCCTCTCGCACCGCTCGGGCGAGACGGAGGACGCGACCATCGCCGACCTGGCCGTGGCCACCAACTGCGGCCAGATCAAGACCGGCGCCCCGTGCCGCTCGGACCGCAACGCCAAGTACAACCAGCTCATTCGCATCGCCGAGGACCTGGGCTCGAACGCGACGTACGGCGGCTCCACGTGGTGGCGCCGCTGACGCCGCGCCGGTCGGTCCGCCTGCAAGCCCGCTCAAGGAGTGTTCCATGCGTCGTGCAACGCTGGCCGCGATGGTCGCGGCATGTCTGGGATTGACGGCCTGTCAAGTCCTCGATCCCGCGCCCGGTCGCCGCAGCGAGGCGTCGCGGGCGGGTTCGGCCGCCGCGACCGCGATCGTCACCCGGGCGGTTCCTCCCGTCACGCAGGCACGCCCGGTCGTCGAGCGACTCCACGGCGTTCGCATCCGCGATGACTACCGCTGGCTGGAAGGCGACAACGGCGATCCGGCCCGGATGGGGCTCCTCACCGACGAGGTGAGTCGCTGGACGGACGGGCAGAACGCCTACACGCGCCGGGTGCTCGATGGCCTTCCTCGACGCGCCGAACTGGAAGCGAGGCTCCGGACCTTGATGGAGGTCGGCTCGGTCACCGCCCCCGAGGTTCGAGGCCGACGCTACTTCTATTCGAAGCGAGAGGGCCATCAGCCGCAGGCGAGCGTCTTCATGCGGACCGGGCCGGTCGGCGAGCCGCGTCTGGTGCTCGATCCCGCGACGCTCGACGCTTCGGGCCTCACGACCATCTCGTGGTACGAGCCCAGCGAGGACGGGCGGTTGCTCGCCTTCGGGGCCTACCGGGCGGGCGACGAGAACTCGACGCTGCGGGTGCTCGATGTCGATGCGGGCGCGATGCTGCCGCTCGAAATCCCAGGCAAGGTGTCGAGTCTTTCGTGGATGCCCGACGCCTCGGGATTCGTGTACCGGAACCTGCAGGACGCCGCCAACCCGTACTCGGGTCAGGTGATGCACCATGCCATGGGGCGTCCGGTCGCCGAGGACAAGCAGATTCTCCGCCAGTTCCGTCCCGACGAGAATGCCACGCTCGCCACCACCTACGGACCCGGCGGCGGCCTGAGTCGCGACGGTCGATGGCTCGTGCTCTCGTACGCGACCGACACCCGCAACAACGACCTGTTCCTCGCCGACTTCCTCGCGTGGCGCACGTCGGGCAAGCTCGATCGCGTCGTGATCGCCTCGGGGCTGAAGGCCTCCTTCAGCGGCACGATGGTGGGGGACACGCTCTACATGCTCACCACGCTCGATGCGCCCAACGGGCGAATCGTGGCGGTCGATCCGAGGCGTCCGCAACCGGCCTCGTGGAAGGTCGTGGTGCCCGAGGCGACCGACGGCGGCGTGATCGAACGCCTCGACATCGGCAAGGGCGTGCTCGCGGTGACGTACCTGCGTGCCGCGTCGAGCGACATCCGCCTCTTCGACCTGTCGGGACGTCCCGCCGGTGCGTTGCGTCTGCCCGGCATCGGCACGGCCTCGGTGGCGACCGAACCCGACTCGACCGAGGCGTTCCTCTCCTTCACGAGCTACAACGCCCCGCCCTCGATCTTTCGGGTCGACTTGACAAAGCCCGAGGTCGGCCCGGAACTCTGGGAACGTCCCGTGGTGCCCGTGGATCCGACATCGATCGAGGTGCGGCAGGAGTGGTACCGCAGTCGTGACGGCACGCGGGTCTCGATGTTCATCGTGCATCGCAAGGGCCTGAAGCTCGATGGCGACAACCCGACCATTCTCTACGGGTACGGCGGCTTCAAGGTGTCGCTGACGCCGTCGTTCAGCCCCGCGCTCTGCTCGTGGTTCGAGGATGGCGGTGTGTACGCCGTGGCGAACATCCGGGGCGGAGGCGAATACGGGCAGGCGTGGCACGAGGGGGGACGTCTGGCCCGCAAGCAGCACGTCTTCGACGACTTCATCGCCGCCGCGGAGCACTTGATCGATCGTCGGTACACGCGGCCCGAACGTCTGGCGTTGCAGGGCGGGAGCAATGGGGGCCTGCTGACGGGCGCGATGGTGACGCAGCGGCCCGACCTCTTTCGTGCGGCGATCGTGGGCGTGCCGCTGCTCGACATGCTCCGGTACCAGCAGTTCCTGATGGCAAGGTACTGGGTTCCCGAGTACGGATCGAGCGAGTCTGCCGCCCAGTTCGGGGTGCTGCGGGCGTATTCGCCGTATCACCGCATCCGCCCGGGGACGGCGTATCCGGCGGTGCTGCTGACCGCGGGCGAGAACGACGCGAGGGTGCACCCGCTCCATGCCAGGAAGATGGCGGCCGCGTTGCAGGCGGCCACGGCGAGCGATCCGGCGGAGCGGCCGGTGCTGCTGTGGGTGGACCGCGAGGCCGGTCACGGACAGGGCAAGCCGCTCCACCTGCGGGTTCGAGACGCGGCGGACCAGCGGATCTTCCTGATGTGGCAACTTGGCATGCTGGGTGATTGATCGATCCGGCGAAAAAACGAAACGGCCCGGGGCGTGGGCCCCCGGGCCGTGGAGTTCAGGCGATCAGGATCCCGTCTTTAGCCCAGCAGCTGCAGGGCGGAGTTCGGGGCCTGGTTCGACAGCGACAGGATGTTCGTCGAAGCCGAGACCAGAATCTGCGAACGCGTGAGGGAGGCCGTCTCGTTGGCGAAGTCGGCGTCGCGGATGACCGAGTCGGCGGCCGCGGTGTTCTCCATCGCGGTGCTCAGGCTGCGGTTGGCGGCACCGATGATGTTCTTCTGGAAGGTGCCGATGCGGCCGCGGGCCTGGGAGACCTGCGAGATCGCCTCGGCGACGATCTTCTGGGCGTTGGAGGAGTTGCCCGTCACGATGTTGTTGGCCTGGCCGCTGCCCAGCGTCTTGAGGTAGCCGACGGTGCTGTTGCCCAGCTTGTTGACCTCGACGGACTGGATGCCCATCGAGACCTGGCCGCCGATGCCGACCTTGGAGTCGAGCTGGAAGTTGGCACCGCCGCCGGTGACGTACATGCTGGCGTTGCTTCCGCCGACGTTGCCCATCGTCTGGGACTGGGTGCCGGTCAGGGTGATCTCGGCGTCGAGGAAGTCGCTGCTGACGCGGGCGGTCTTGCCCTTGCCGGTGATCGTCAGCCCGTTGATCGTGCCGCCGATGTCCTGGCCGTAGTCGCGGACGGCGTTGGCCGAGGTCGCGAAAGTGGTGGAGCTGCTGGTCTTGGCGGTGTTGAAGTCGCCGGACTCGCGGCTGTAGATGCCGCGGCTGGGGGTGCTGGTGTCGCCGTTGGACGTGGAGTTGATGCCGGCCGAGTTGATCACGCGGACGGAGGCGAACTCGGAGGAGCCCCAGTTCGAGCTGGCCAGGCCGATGCGGGTGGCGCTGCTCGAGAGGGTGGCCACGACGCCCGTGACGTCGCTGAAGTTGTTGATCACGTCCTTCATCTTGGCGAGCGACGTGCCGGACGTGAAGGTGAACTCGCGGCTGCCCTTGGCGCCGGCCACCTCGATGGTGAAGGAGGAGCCCGTCGTCAGGTTGAGGCTGGTGCCGCCCAGGGAGAGGAAGAGGCCGCCCTGCTGGGCCGACTGGGTCACGGTCACGTCGACGGCGAGGCTGCTGCCCGTGAACTTCGCGGTGCCGATGCGGAAGTCGCTGACGCCCGTGTTGACGGCGCTGGTCTTGTAGTCGTAGTTGCCGTTCAGGAGCTTGATGCCCTGGAAGTTGGTCGTCGAGGCGACGCGGTCGACGGTCTGGAGGATCGAGTCCACCACGAGCTGGTTGGCGGCCTTCTCCTCGTCGCTGATGCCGGCCTTGCTGGCCGTGTTGGTCACCAGGCCCTGCAGTTCGCTGAGCATGCTGGAGATCTCGGCCATGCCCGAGTCGGCGATGTTCGCCACCTGGTCGGCGCGCTGGGCGTTGGTGATGGCGGCCGAGATGCCGCGCTGCTCGACCTTCAGGTTTTCCGAGGCGATGAGACCGGCCGGATCATCCTTGCCCCGGTTGATCTTCAGGCCCGTGCTCAGACGCTCGAGCGACGTCGAGAGGCTGGCGTTGTTGGTGCTCAGCACGCGCTGGGCGATCATCGACTGGACGTTGGTGTTGATGCGACTCATCGAGACTCTCCGTGCCTGTTTGGAACGCTCATCCGCGGGCAACCGCTCCGCGTCATCGCGACCCCGTTTGGTGCAATCCGTTGCTTCCGGTCCGTCGCAATCCGTACGACGGCGGTGTTCCTGACGCTGGGGTATCGGCGGCGTCCGACGCGGGTTGAACCGCGACCGGAGAAAGTCACGGCGACCATGGGCCGACCGTGCGGGACGCGCCGCATCTGCCGTTCCTACGCGTCGCGTCACATGTGACGGACTCGTCGATTGGATGCGTTTGACCGTTGTTGACGGTCGTGACGGGTGGGACGGTCAGTCGACCGAGCGGGGCGGCACAGACGTCACGACCCCTCCAGACAGACGCGCCGCGCCGACCGCGGCGTGGTGTTCGTGCCGCGCGTGGCCCAGCGTCCAGCCGGGCTTGGCCACGCACGTGAGGTCGCGGGCCACCACGTCGCGCCATCCCTCGCCCAGGCGGGCGAGCGCGAGGCCCACGCCCCCCAACAGCCGCACGTGATCGGGCTTATAGATGGCATGGGCGATCCGGATCGCCCTCGCGAGCGCTCGGACCGGTTCGGACGTCGTCTCCAACGAGGCCGCGATCGTCGCCGGGTCGCCCCAGCGACGCATCAGGGCCGGCCCCCCGATGTAGGCCTCCAGACTGCCCCGTCCGCCGTCTGGCCCCAGCGGCGCCTCCTCGCTCAGCGACACGTCCATCTGCCCGAAGTGACCCGAGGAGTGGCCGTGCAGCACCAACTGGCGGCATCCGTCGTCGATCACCGCCGCCCCCACCCCGGTGCCCAGCGAAATCGCCAGCAGTCGCCCCTCGAGCCCTTCGGTCAGCCGCACATCCACACCCGCCGCATAGGCATCGGTCCAGCGAGTGATCGCCGGGGCGTTGTCACGCAGGCAGCGACGCACCACGGCGACCGGATCGGTCCCTTCCAGTCCCGGGATGTTCACGCATCGAACCACCGTCCCGGTCCGTGCGTCGACCACGCCGGGGATGCACAGGCCGACGGAAGCGGGGGACGCGGGAGCGGCCAGCACGGCCGACCGCACCAGACGCTCGAGTTCGTCGACCGCGGGCTTGGCGTAGGCCGCACTGGTCCACGTCCACGAGGGGACGCCCGTCGCGGAGTCCACCATCGCGGCCTTCACCCGGGTGCCGCCGATATCGATGCCCAAGGCCTTCACGCGGGATGCTCCTGACTCGTCCGCGTGCCATGGAGGCTCGCCGACGTCGTCTCGCCGCTTGGCGAGGTCAGAACGGGAAGGTGACGCCGCCATACGCCATCAGGTCGTCGCGCGATGGATTGTCGTCGTCGCCATGCACGCGTGCGTTCGAGAAGTGGGCCCAACGCAGGCCGACGACCAGCCGCGTGTCGGAATCGCCCAGCCGCCTTGTGAAGCCCACTCCCGCGCGGGGCGTGAAGTCGAAGGCGGTGCCCGTCGCAGGCACCTCGTCGCTGGCGACGATGAACCCGATGCCCAGATCGGCGTAGACCGTCCAATCCCCGGTGTTGACAAAGTGCCAGCGGAAGACCAGCGACGGGTTGATGCTCGCGGCGTCGTTGCCCGGCTGGCTGTGATACCACGCGCCCAGCTCCGCGTCCACGGAGACGTCCTTCACGATGAACCACGACAGCGATCCGGCGACGTTGAAGTCGTCGCCCTTGTTCAGTTCGTCGTCGCTCAGGCCGTGCCCCCAACCGCCGGTGATCGTCCACCAGCGGCTTCCCTCCGCGCCGAACTCGACGCGGGCCGGACGCTGCTCGAGTGCCGCCGCCGTTGCCGAGGGCGTGGCCGAGGGCGAGGGCGTGGCCGTGGCCGAGGGCGCCGGGGGCTCCATGCCGACGCTCGCGGGTTCGATCGAAAGCCCGGCCCCGAGGGAGGCGGGCGAGATCCACGCGGCGAACGTGACGACCACGAGCGGACGAATCGCAGACGGCAAATGGGTGCGGCGCATCGCCCAACACTAGGCGTTCGGTCGCATGGCCGCGACTCACTTCGACGGCGCGACCCCGCGGGTCGGCTGATCGAGCGAGGGTTGCATCAACGCGAGCAGGGCCATCGACGTGCCATACCCGGCCGACGGGGCGAAGACCCGGTCGTTCCATGACCCGTCTTGGCTCCGAACCGAAAGGAGCAACTCGTTGATGCGCCTTCGGTACTCGGCTCGCTCCGAGGGCGGCAGCAACTCCACGGCCTGGGCGGCGTGACGGTGGGCGAACATGAAGTAGTACGGGGCCACCATGTACGGACGCTGGTGCGTGCCCGGCTTGGCTCGTCGAGCGTCCAGCCACTTCCAGTGCACGATGAAGGCGTCCACCGCGCCTCGCACCGCCGCCGTCGAACCGCGGCCTCCCCGCAGGAGCATCGCCTCGCTCGCCACCATCCGCCCGATCGCGCCGGGAACGCCGTCCGTCATCGTCGGCGAGGGCCCGGCCGCGCCCGCGTACACGATGCTTCCTGTCGCGGCTCTCGCTCGCTCCAGCACGTCAAGCCCGCGATCGATCGGTCCCTCGGGCACCGTCATGCCCGCGGCGGTCGCTTCATACAACGCCTCGAGCGCCGCCGCCGTCACGAAGGCCGCCGGTGCGCCCACCGCCTCCCGGCCGTCGGGCCGCGCGTAGTTCCAGCCGCCCGTCCGCGGCATCTCGAGCGCCACGACCCCGTCGAGATACCGGGTCATCGCCTCCTGCACCCGCTCGCGGCGCTCCGCGGCGACGAGTTTCAATCGACTCAGCCTCGCCAGGCACTCCAACCCCTCGATGTGCCCCCACACTCGCGTGTCGTAGCCGCCCTCATAGTCGGCGATCGACATCTGCGGGTCCTTCCATGCCTCGCACAGGAATCCGATGCCTCGATCGACCGCCACTTGGACCGCATGATCGGAACCGAATCGAGGCGACTGCGACAACGCCATCACCGCGATCGCCGTGCCGCCGATCCGGTAGGGCACCGGCGTCTTGCCGTCGACCTTGTAGACGCCCACGTACGGCCATTGCGAAGGCGGCTCCGCGGGGTCGGCCCCTTCGCCCGCCTCCTGCAGACGCAGGATGGCCGCGACGCACTCGTCCATCACCGCTTCCAGCGGCGGGGGAGCCGCCGGCGTCGTCGCCGTCGAGGGCTGCGGCTGCGCGAAGGCGGAGACGCACGTGCACAGGGTGCATCCCGCGACGAGTCGGGCATGGAATAATCGCATCGGCCGATGATACCGCCAAGGGCGAGCGACGCTGCTTCGATTTCGTGACCAACCGAGATGCCTTCACCAACTCGACCCATCACGCCACCCCGGTTTCCCGCGCTCGATGCGGTCAGGGCCATGGCCATGCTCCTTGGCGTGACCTTGCACGCGCTGATCCCGTACATGGAGCGGCCGGTGCCTCACTTGCTCTGGCCGGTCAGGGAACCCGGCGGCTACGCCTTCGACGCGATCTACTGGTGGATCCACGGCTTTCGGGTTCAGCTCTTCTTCCTGATCTCCGGCGTGCTGGCCGCGGCCTCGCTCGCCAAGGTCGGCCCCGCTTCGTTCGCCCGCGGGCGGCTGGAGCGATTGGGCCTGCCGCTCGTGGCCGCGTCGGTCGTCGTCGTCGCCGGATTGATGTACCCCGTGTGGGCGTGGGGCTGGGTCGAGTCGGGGCTCGCGGAGCCCAGACACATCCTGCACATCCGGTTCGCCCACGGGATGCAGTCCGACCTCTACGGCCTGGCGCACCTCTGGTTTCTCGAATACCTGCTCATCTATTCGTTGCTGTACGCTGGGTTCCGCCGCCTCGCTCGGGCCCACAGGGCGAACGCGGTCCCTGTGGCCGCTCGCGAGCCGCGATCGTGGCAGCCGGCGGCGGCCGTCATCGCGCTTGTGGCCGCCACGTGCGGCTGGTTGGTCCTTGATCCGCGGTGCCTGATCGAGTTTCACAACTGGTTCCTGCCGCGGGCGAGCGAGTTCGTCTACCACGGGTTGTTCTTCGCCGCGGGCGTGGCAGGGTGGTCGTGGGAAGGGGGCGTGCAGGCGCTGCGGCGCTGGTGGTGGGGGCCGTTGGCCGCGGCGCAGTTGATGTTCCCGTGGTATCTGGACGCGGTCTCGACGTGGAGCGGCCCGGGTGATGCGAGCGCCGCGGCGTTGGCGGCCTGCTACGGGTGGGCGTCGGTGCTCGGTTGGCTCGGCGCGGCGTTGCGGTTCGCGGACAGGTCCGGGCCCGTGACGCACTCCCTCTCGTCGCGGGCCTTCTGGCTCTATCTGGTCCATCCGCCGATGGTGGGCGTCGCGCAGGTCATGCTGCTGGGCGTCGCGGTGCCGGCGTGGGTGAAAGTCGCGGCTTCATTCGCCTTCGCCGTGGCCGCGGGCCTCGCGGCGCACCGCCCCGCGATGTGGGTGGCGTCGCGGTTCGCGTGGCGCTCGCGTCGGAAGGCCGAGGGCCCGGTGGCGGGCACGATCGAGCCGGTGACGGGACCGTAAGGTCGCCGATCTTCACGCCACCCGAGGGTGCTTGATCAGGCCGACGCGGCGGGTTCTGCCTGCTCGACGTAGACGCCCATCTTGCGGAACCGCGCGTAGCGGCGGTCGAGCAACTCGGCGGCGGGCACCGTCCGAAGGTGCTGGATCTGCTGGACGATCCACGCCTGCAGGTTGGCCGCGGTGGCGCGAGGGTCGCGGTGTGCCCCGCCCGGGGGTTCCTGGATGACATCGTCGACGATGCCCAGGGAGATGTTGTCCGAGGCCGTGAGCTTGAGCGACTTGGCCGCGGCGGAGTTGGTCTGCTCGTTGGCTTCCTTCCACAAGATGGCGGCGCAACCTTCGGGGCTGATCACCGAGTACCAGGCGTTGCTGAGCATGGCGACGCGATCGGCGACGGCAATGCCCAGGGCGCCGCCCGAGCCGCCTTCGCCGATCACGACGCTGACGATCGGCACGCCAAGGAGACTCATTTCGAGCATGTTGACGGCGATCGCCTCGGCCTGACCCCGCTGCTCGGCGCCAAGGCCCGGGTAGGCGCCCGGGGTGTCGACCAGGGTGACGATCGGCACGCCGTACTTGGCGGCGAGCTTCATTTTGGCGAGCGCCTTTCGATAGCCCTCGGGGTGCGCGCAGCCGAAGTGGCAGGCGATCTTCTCGCTGGTCTCCTTGCCCTTCTGGTGGCCGACGACCATGACCTTGAGGGGGCCGATGCGGGCGAATCCGGTGACCATCGCGGGATCGTCGCCAAAGCGACGGTCGCCGTGCAGTTCGGTGAAGTCGCGGCAGATCATCCCGACGTAGTCGCGGGTTTGGGGGCGTTGGGGATGCCTGGCCACCCGCACGGTCTGCCACGGGGTGAGCTTGGCGTAGATCGCCTTGAGTTCCGAGGCGTATCGCGAGCGAAGGGCGGCGATCTCGCCGGTCAACTTGGCGACCTGAGGGCTTTGCGTCCCCTCGGCAGCGGTCGGCTCGCCCTTGAGTTGGGTCTCGAGCGCTTCGATCTGTCGATCGATTTCGACCAAGGGCTTTTCGAAGTCGAGTTGGTAGTACGCGGACATGGCTTGAGTCTAGGTGCGCGAGGGGCGAACCCCGCGAGCCGGCCCAGTCCGCAACGCCCGCCTCGTCCATCGGTTGAAGAGGGAGCGACCAGACTCCGGGGAAGTGCCGTTCCGTTTTGGGATCTTGTTGGGGGTGGGGTTCGGCGGCGACGGGGAAGGAAAACCAAAAATCACCCGTCTGCGGTTTGCATCCGTGCCGGAGCGGGATTACCTTCCTCGGCCCCTCGGGTCGGCTCCGCCGCCCCGGCTGTGCCTTGGCGCGGGCCGCGTTCGTGGGGAAGCGGCGGGTTCGGAGCGTTCCGGGAGTCCGGAACGCAGGGTCAAACGCAGGGTCAGTTGAGTGCTGCGGCCTCGCGAAGGCGAGTCCGCGTTCGTCGCAGGAGCGTCACGTCGGGTTCGCAAGTTCCTCACGCCCGCCACGACCTTTCGAGCGTCGGTTTCGAGACGCGAGGTGTTCGGCGGTCAGTCCTTTGGAGATGATCATGTCGATCGGGAATACGACCTTGGTTCGCCGTTCGGTTCGCTCGCTTCTTGCCGCCGCCGGGTTTGCCGGCGGCCTGTTGGGGGCCGGTGCGACGGCGTCGGGCCAGATCGTGGTGCTTCCCGCCCCGGCGTCGGCGGATGCCGCCCGGGCGCAGGCGGCTGAGCAGTTGGCCAAGGCGGTTGAGCTGATGGGCAACGGCAAGGTGGTGGCCGCCAAGGTGGTGCTCGAGTCGTTGACTCGCCGCGAGCAGGTCGACTCGCTCTCCGAGTCGCAGCGGACGCAGGCGACCACGCTGCTGGCCAACGCCAACCGTCGCATCAAGGGCATGAATCCGGTCGAGGTGAGCCTGCAGACCGCCGAGGACTGCCTGAGCCGCGGCGACCTCGCCACGCTCGAGCGTCACGCGACCGCTGTGGTGGAGTCTCCCAAGGCCACCAACGAGCAGACGTCAGCCGCCAAGGCCCTGCTCGCGAAGGCGACCGAGGCACGCGCCGGGCTGGCCCCTCAGGTGGGCCGCATGATCCAGCAGGCGCAGGCCGACTTCGAGGCCGGCCGTCGCGTCGACGCCCGTCAGGCCGTGGAGCGTCTGAGCCGCGCGGGGCTCGCCCTCGAGGCGGCTCAGCAGCAGCAACTCGACGCCCTCCAGACCCAGATCGTCGAAGCCGAGCAGGCGTCGATGGGCATGATGCAGCCGGGCGTGATTCGTCCGGCTGAGCCCGCGAAGCCCGCCGAGCCCGCGGAGGCTGCCAAGCCTGCTGAGCCCACCAAGCCCGCGGAAGCCGCCAAGCCTGCTGAGGCCGCCAAGCCGGCTGAAGCCGCGAAGCCGGCCCAAGCGGTCGCTGCCGAACCGCCGAAGGCCGATCCGGTCGAGCAGGCCCGCAAGTGGGAGGCCCAGAGTCTGCTGGCGGAGGCCGATCAGGCCTTCGAGCAGTCCCGCATGAAGGACGCCGGCGAGAAGTACCAGCGTCTGCTGGGTGCGATGGGTGATGTCCTCACAGGGGAACAGAAGTCGCATGTCGAGTCGCGTCTGGCCGAGGCGAAGGTCCGCCAAGGCGTGAGCGGCGGCGCCGAGGTCAAGGCCATCGAGAACGTGATGGGCCAGATCGGGCTCAAGCGCAGCCAGTCGCTCGCCGAGTTCAACAACAATCTCGAGCAGGCCAACAAGGCATTGGCTTCGGGCGACACCCTGACGGCGAAGAACCTCGCGGCTCAGGCCCGCGTCAACGTCAACTCCGTCCGTGAAGTCTTCAGCACCAGCGACCTCGAGGCGTACAACAAGCAGGTCGACGCGCTCGAGACGTCGATCGACAAGAAGTCCGCGGAACTGAGCGAGAAGGACCGCGAGGCCAAGGCGGCCGACATCGAGGGACGCAGCCGTGCGGCCCAGGCCCGGGCCGCTCAGGACAAGTCCCGCAAGATCAACGAGTACATCGACCGCGTGCGCTCGCTCCAGAAGGAGATGAAGTACGACGAGGCCCTGCAGGTCTGCGACCAGATCCTCTTCCTTGATCCGGTCAATCCCACCGGTCTCGTGCTTCGCGAGGTGATCAGCGACGCCAAGATCTATCGCGAGTCGCTCTCGCTCGAGCTGTCGAAGAACCGCAACATCGCGGTGCATCGCGTCGAGAACGACGCGGCGATCGTTCCTCCCGTCAACGTGATGGATTACCCCAGCGACTGGCCGGGCATCACCTACCGCCGCGGCGAGCCGATGGGCATCGCCGAGAGCGAGGAGAACCGCTCCGCGCTCGCGCTGCTCGAGAAGAAGCGGATCCCCGTCAACTTCACCGACACGCCCCTCTCGAGCGTCGTGACGTTCCTCAACGCCGTCACGCAGCTCAATTTCGATGTCGATTGGGAAAAGCTCTCCGAGGCGGGCATCGATCGCGAGGCGCAGGTCTCCCTGAACCTCAGCAACGTCCCCGTCCGCATCGTCCTTGAGCGGGTGCTCGAGAAGGTCAGCAAGAACGCCGGCGCGGGCGCGTGGTACGCCATCAACGACGGCGTGGTCATGATCTCCTCTCGCGAGGACATCAACAAGCGCAAGAGCCTCCAGATCTACGACATCCGCGACCTGCTGATCGAGGTGCCCGACTACGCCAACGCCCCTGAGTTCGACCTGCAGAGCGTGCTCCAGAGCTCCGGTCAGCAAGGCGGCGGCGGCGGTCAGAGCCCCTTCCGCGAGAACGGACAGCAGGGACCGGCCAATCGTCGCACGCTCGAGGATCGCACCAACGAGCTCATCAACATCATCACCACGAACGTCGATGAGCAGGGGTGGCAGGAGAACGGCGGCGATGTGGGCTTCATCCAGCAGCTGCAGGGCAGCCTGATCATCACCAACACGCCCGCCAACCACCGGGCCATCCACGGCCTGCTCAGCAAGCTCCGCGAGATCCGCGCCATGCAGATCAACGTGGAGACCCGCTTCCTGCTCGTCCGCACCGACTACTTCGAGCAGATCGGATTCGACCTCGACGTCTACTTCAACGGCAAGAACAACCAGGTCCGCCAGGCCCGGGCCTCGCTCCCCAACGGCTCCGTGCAGCCCTCCGACTTCTTCAACTTCGCGCAGGGCGGCCTGCAGCGTCGCGTCTTCGGAGCGCCCTCCGACGCCAACGGCGACGGCACCCCGGATCCGACCGTTGGCATCGCCACCCCGCTGCCGAGCAACCTCTCCGTCATCGGCGCGGGCCAGAACAGCCTGGGCCTCACCGAGGCCGGCGTCTCCGGCAACTTCGCCCAAGGCGTCCTGAGCCGCGCCCCGGCGATGGGCGTCGGCGGCCAGTTCCTCGACGACATCCAGGTCGACTTCCTCATCAAGGCGACGCAGGCCGACCGTCGCACCGTCACCCTCACCGCTCCCCGCCTGACCTTCACCAACGGCCAGACGTCCAACATCTACGTCGCCACTCAGGTCGCCTTCGTCAGCGACCTCACCCCGGTCGTCAGTGAATCGTCCGTCGGTTTCGATCCCACGCTCGCCACCGTCAACGAAGGCGTGCGACTCCTGATCGAAGGCACCATCTCAGCCGATCGTCGCTACGTGACGATGAACGTCGACGCCTCGGTCGCCAAGATCGAGGGCTTCCAGAACACGGCCATCTCCGCCCTCGCAGGCGGCGGTCTCGTGAACTCGGCTTCGACCCAGTCGTTCATCCAGCGTCCGACCACCACGGTCACCCGCGTCCAGACGACCGTCACCGTGCCCGATCAGGGCACCATCCTCCTCGGCGGCCAGCGGCTCGTCACCGAGCAGGAAGTCGAGTCCGGCGTGCCCGTCCTCAGCAAGATCCCGATCATCAACCGCTTCTTCAGCAACCGCATCGAGGTCAAGGAGGAGCAGACCCTCCTTATCCTCATCAAGCCCACCATCCTCATCCAGACCGAGGAAGAGGAACGCCACTTCCCGGGTCTGGCCGAGTCGGTCAAGTTCGGCGGCTAAGTCCGCTCGAATCCGTTGTTCTCCGATGTTCCTTCCGGGCCCGCGGCAGCCGCCGCGGGCCCTTTGCTTTCCATGCGTGATCGCGACGTGACGCATGTCGCCGATGTGGACCGTGCCGGACCTCGAGGGGCTAGGATTGGCCGCTTCGGGCCGACGGTTCCATGCTCGTGCCGCGGCTCCGGTTTCAGGAGTGCCCTTCGATGCCAGCAGGTGATTCGCGAATTCGCGTCAAGCGTGTGGACGGCGTCTCTCAGGTGGAGTTCGTCGATCGCAACATCCTCGACGAGGGCAACATCCAGATCATCGGTCAGGAACTGGCCGCCATCATCAACGCGGAGTCCGGGCCCAAGCTGCTCATCAGCTTCGGCGGCGTCGAGCATCTCTCCTCGGCCGCGCTGGGCACGCTGATCACCGTGAACAATCAGGTTCGGGCTCGCTCAGGCCAGCTCCGCCTCGCCAACATCGATCCCCAGATCTACGAGGTCTTCGTGATCACCCGTCTCAACAAGCTCTTTCAAATCCACGCCTCGACCGACGAGGCGATGAAGAGCTTCACCGCCTGATCCGACGCCAGCCACGTTCGAGCCGCTTGGCCGCAACGCGAATGACGAGCCCCGCCAGTCAGCCCGGTGCCCCCGTCCCGGTCGAGGCCACGTTCCACGTGGTCAACGATGCCGCGGCGATCGATGCCGCGCAAAATCGGATCGTCGAGGCCATCGAGCGGTTCCACTACCCCAAGGCCTCCGTCTTCGCGATCAGGCTCTCGCTTCACGAGGCGATGAGCAATGCGTTCCGCCACGGACACGCCGCACTCTCGCCCGCCGTGCCCATTCAGGTCACGTGCAGCATCGGCGCCGACACGGTGGTGCTGGCGGTCGAGGACCAGGGGCCCGGTTTCGATCCTGCCTCCGTTCCGGACCCGACCCGCGAGGAAAACCTCGAGCGAGGGTCCGGCCGCGGACTGCTGCTGATCAAGGCCTACATGGCTTCCGCCAGGTACAACGCCAAGGGCAATCGGCTCGAGATGGTCTATCGCCGCCCGTGATCGAACCCGCCCGGAGCGAGGTGGCTCGACCGTCCCGGGGCGAGGCGATCGTCTTCCTGAATACGGATGCGTTGCCGGGGCGAACTCATGGGGGAGCGGTCCGTACGCCTACAATGGCTGGACTGATTCTAAAACTCATCAAGGTCCGGGAAGTTGGCCCAGAGGGGCCGCCGGCCTGTCAAGGAGTGTTCGATGGCTGCCCCGCGCGAAGGTCGTGTGATCTATCTCGACAATGCCGCCACCACGCCGTGCGACCCTCGGGTCGTCGAGGCGATGCTGCCGTACTTCACGGAGCACTTCGGCAACACCGGCAGCCGCAACCACCGCTACGGCTGGGAGGCCGAAGCCGGCGTTGACAAGGCCCGCGAGCAGGTTGCCGCGCTTCTGGGCGCGGACGAGAAGGAGATCATCTTCACCTCGGGCGCGACCGAGTCGAACAACCTCGCCATCAAGGGTGCCGCGTACATGTACGAGAAGGCGCCCGCGGGTTCCGGCACCTGCCGCGGCCACATCATCACCACCGTGATCGAGCACAAGGCCGTCCTCGACCCCTGCAAGCGGCTCCAGAAGGAGGGCTTCGAGGTGACGTTCCTCGAACCGACCCCCGACGGCGTCTTCACGGCGGCGATGGTGGAGAAGGCCATCCGTCCCGACACCATCCTGGTGTCGATGATGTGGGCCAACAACGAGATCGGCACGATCAACGAGGTGCCGCAGATCGGCGCGCTCTGCCACGCCCGCGACATCATCTTCCACACCGACGCGACGCAGTGGGCCGGCAAGATGCCCATCGACGTCGAGCGTGACTGCATCGACCTGCTCTCGCTCTCGGGCCACAAGCTCTACGGCCCCAAGGGTGTGGGGGCCCTGTACGTCCGTCGCCGCAAGCCCCGCGTGCGGCTGCAGGCGCTCGTCGACGGCGGCGGGCAGGAACGCGGCTACCGCTCGGGCACGCTCAACGTCACGGGCATCGTCGGACTGGGCAAGGCGGCCGAGTTGGCCAAGGCCGAGATGGACGCCGAGGGCCAGCGGCTGCTCGCGCTCCGCAAGCGGCTCGAATCGCTGGTCACGGCGCAGCTCGACCATTGCGCCGTGAACGGCCACGCCGACAAGCGCCTGCCGCACATCTCGAACATCTCCTTCGGCTTCGTCGAGGGCGAGAGCCTGATGATGGCCTGCAAGGAGCTGGCCGTCTCGTCGGGCTCGGCGTGCACCTCGGCCAGTCTCGAGCCCAGCTACGTCCTCAAGGGGCTGGGCGTTGGCGATGAGCTCGCCCACTCGTCGCTGCGGCTCTCGATGGGTCGCTTCACCAAGGAATCGGACATCGACGACGCGGTGGTCTCGATCGTGAAGGCCGTCCGCAAGCTCCGCGAACTCTCCCCACTCTACGACATGCACAACGAGGGCATCGACCTCAGCAAGGTCGAGTGGGGCCATCACTGATCGAATGACGCCGATGAATCGCGTCGACGAATCTCGTCGACCCTCACGTCAACCCTCAACCGTCCGCCCTCTTCGGTGCGGCGAGCAAGAACGAAAGGCATAGGTCATGGCATACGGACCCAAGATCATCGACCACTACGAGAACCCTCGCAACGTCGGCTCGTTCGGCACGCAGGCCGCCATCAAGACCCGCCGAGACGTGGGCGTCGGCCTCGTCGGTGCGCCCGAGTGCGGCGATGTCATGCAGCTGCAGATCAAGGTGAACCAGGAGAACGGCCTCATCGAGGACGCGAAGTTCAAGTGCTTCGGCTGCGGCTCGGCCATCGCGAGCAGCTCGCTGGCCACCGAGTGGCTCAAGGGCAAGTCCCTCGACGAGGGGCTGGCCATCAAGAACACGCAGATCGTCGAGGAGCTCGCGCTGCCTCCCGTCAAGATCCACTGCTCGGTGCTGGCCGAGGACGCCATCCGGGCCGCCATCGCCGACTACAAGGCCAAGAACGGCATCGCCGCCCCCGCCGAGCAGTCCGCCGCTCACTGACCCGACCGCACGCACCCCGCCGTCGACCCCGTTCGACGGACACACCCCGAGAACGACCATGAGCACCACGACCACCACCGCCGCGGGCGAGCAGCACACCGAGAACAGCCCCGTCATCGTCACCGAGACCGCCGTCAAGGAGATCAAGCGGATCATCCAAGACCAGGAGCTCGACGCCTCCAAGGTCTGCCTCCGCGTCGGCGTCAAGGGAGGCGGCTGCTCAGGCTTCTCCTACCTCCTCGACCTCACCGAGACCACCAAGGAGACCGACGAGGTCTTCTGGCAGCACGGCGTCCGGGTCATCGTCGACCCCAAGAGCCTGCTGTACCTCAACGGCGTCACCGTCAACTTCAAGGACGAGATCATGGGCCGCGGGTTCGTCTTTGACAACCCCAACGCCACCAGCTCCTGCGGCTGCGGCTCGAGCTTCCAAGCCTGAGCCGTCTTCAATCCTCTCGCCTCATCGACGCCTCGCCCCTTCGGCGGGGCGTTTTCATGCGCCCGCGGCCTGCGGACCACGCTTGGCCGCCGTGGCGCGAGCCAGCGGGACCGCCAGCAGGGCGCCAAGGCACGGCGCAGCCAAGTACATCCACACCTCGCCCATCCGGCCGCTCACGATCGCCGGGGCCAGCGAACGGGCCGGGTTCATCGATGCGCCGCAGATGGGGCCGGCGAACATCGCCTCCAGTGCGACGACGCCCGCGATGGCCACCCCTGCCAGAAGGCCTTTCTCGCGAGAACCCGTCGACACGGCGAGGATCACCATCATGAGGATGGCCGTCAGCACCACCTCCAGCACGAACGATTGCCACCACGGGCCCGAGGGGAGCGTGGCCCCAAGCGTCGCGTGCGTCGGGAAGAGCACGCGGAGCAGCAGCGACGCGGCGATCGCGCCGATGAACTGGGCCGCAACGTAGCCGGGCAGGTCCTTGGCCGGAAATCGCCCGGCGGCCGTGAAGGCCGCCGTGACGGCGGGATTGAGGTGGGCCCCCGAGACATCGCTGAAGGCCTGGATCATCGCCAGCACGATGAGCCCGAAGGTGAGTGCAACGCCCACGTGTGTCACCACGCCGCCCGACACGTCATTCGAAATGATCGCGCCTGTGCCGGCGAAGACGAGACAAAACGTGCCGAGCGCCTCGGCGAGGAGTCGATTCATGGCGTGGGTCCGGGCATGCGGGCCGTGACGTCGAGACTGGTGATGAAGTCGGCCGGACCGGTCCCCGCGGGCAGCGAGGCGATGATCCGCTGGTAGAGGGGGTCTTGCCAGTCGGTCATCGCTTCGACGTAGCCGGGTTTTTTGGCCAGCCGCACGTCGGTCAGGCCCGCCTCCTTCGCGTACCGCTCCATGTCATCAACGAGCAAAGCACCGGCGATGCAGCCCACCAAGGCCTCGAGGTCACGCAGCACCGCCTCGGGGAGCGGGCGGAGCAGGGCCAGGTCCGACACGGCGACCCGGCCGCCCGGCCGCAGCACCCGCGCGATCTCTCGCCACACCTGCGCCTTGTCCGTCGACAGGTTGATCACGCAGTTGGAGATGACCACGTCGACGCTCCGGTCGGCCACGGGCAGGTGCTCGATCTCGCCCAGGCGGAACTCGACGTTGTCGAGGCCGGTCTGGGACCGATAGGAGGCGATGTTGCCGCGGGCCTTGGCGAGCATGTCGGGCGTCATGTCGACGCCGATGGCCCGGCCGGTGGCGCCCACCTTGGAGCCCGCAATGAAGCAGTCAAAGCCGCCCCCCGCGCCAAGATCAAGCACCACCTCGCCCGGCGTGAGCGAGGCGATGGCGGTGGGGTTGCCGCAGGAAAGCCCCATGTTCGCCGACTCGGGGGCGGCTGCCAACTCCTCGGCGGAGTAGCCGATGGCCGTGGCAAGTTGGGCCGGGCTGAAGGTCGCCGGCCCGCAGCACCCGCCGCCGGGCGTGCAGCACCCGCCGCCGGGCGTGCAGCACCCGCCGCCGGGCGTGCAGCACCCGCCGCCGGGCGTGCAGCACGACGATGCCGGCCGGCCGGAGACGGCCGCCTCGATGGCGTCGGTGGACCAGCCGCCCACGCGGGCGATGGCCGAATACCCCTCCTGGATCGTGCGTCGCATGGCGTCCGCGGCGTCATTGCTCGTGGTCATGGTGGACTCCTTTTGGTTTATCCCTCGCGGCGGCGAAGGGCTGTGGTCAACCCATCAGGGAGGCGGGAAGCGTCTCGATGAAGGCCCGGATCTCGTCTCGCACGTGTCGGTAGTGGGGCATGGCCTCGTCATCGGAGGCGGCCCCCGCCGCCAGCCGCGGCGGGTCGTCGAACCCGCGGTGAACCATCCTGGCCCCCGGCAGCACGGGACACGATTCGTGGGCCGAGTCGCAGACTGTGACGACCAGATCGAAGCCCACGCCGATCTCCTCGGGACGCTTCGACGCGTGCCCCGAGATGTCGACGCCCGCCTCGGCCATGGCTCGCACCGCGAGCGGGTTCAGCCCGTGCGGCTTCGTGCCCGCCGAATGGGCCTCGAGCACGTCGCCCTTGAGTGCCTTGGCCCATCCTTCCGCCATCTGGCTGCGGCAGGAGTTGCCAGTGCAGAGAAACAGGATGCGGGGACGGCGTCTAGCGTCTGACACGGCAGGCTCCTTTGCAAGGGACGCAACGAGTGGAAGGGCCGCAGCCCGCGATGGCGTCGGCCAAGTCGCGGAGCACGCCGCTGAGCGGCTCCCAGCGAACCTCGTACGACACCATTCGGCCCGACTTGACCGAGGTCAGCACGCCCGCGGCTTCGAGCGTGCGGAGGTGGCGCGAGACGACCGAGAGATCGACCGAGCAGCACGCGGCGACCTCGCCGACGCTGCAGGGCCTGCCGCACTTCACCAGGCACGCGAGCAGTTTGGCCCTGGTGGGATCGCACAGGGCCTTGAAGAGCGCGGGATCGAGCAGGTCGTCGATGGGCCCGCAGCAGGCGGAGGCCTCGGCGGGAGACGTCGGGCGACGTGTGCGTACTTGCGTCACGGTGCAAGTATAGCCGGCCGTCACGGAGTCGGATTCACCGGTCTGTCGGGCATGGACATTGCACCCGCGGCCGTCTGCAGTCATGACGGGACGAGCGCCGTCTACCATTCGTCAGACGCTTCGGCAAAGCCGGATGAGGGCCGGGTCATCTCGGCCAGACGACGCGTGCCGATCTCCATCACCATCAAATCTGGTCCGGCGGCCTGATCGCGCCCACGAGTTCGCCGATGGTCGCCGCCCCTTGGCGCTGCACCCACGATTCGAGTCCCGAGGCCACCTTGAGAGGGCAGCGGGGGTCCACGAAGAGGCCCGTGCCGATTTCGACCGCCGAGGCGCCGGCGATGATGAACTCCGCGGCGTCCTTCCACGTCAGCACGCCCCCGATGCCGACGATGGGGGTCTTGCTGTCGCGGCAGATGCCGTGCCACGCATCGTGCACGAGTCGCACGGCGATGGGGTGGATGCCCGGGCCCGAGAGCCCGCCGCCGCCGCGGGAGAGGCGTGGGCGGCGCGACTCGACGTCGATGGCCATCGCCGGGACGGTGTTGGCGATGCAGAGGCAGTCGGCGCCCGGCCGCTGATTGGGTCCGCCCGGCACGCCTCCCTGGGGTTCGATGGCGGCCCTCGACACCGCGACGATGCCCGGCTGGCCCATGACCACCGGGCTGAGCTTCACGAAGAGGCGGA